>NZ_LT629785.1:0-314132 GCF_900105995.1 Pseudomonas pohangensis
CGTGCATGGCACCTGGACGCTGGCCCGGGCACTGGTGATGAGCGAGCTGTCACAGTTGCCTGCCTACAATCTTCAGGCAAGATTTCGTCGTCCGGTGGAGTTGCCTTCGGCGATCCGTATTCGCGCATTCGCAGACGGCGGGCACCAGCACCGGCTGCAGGTGTTGAGCGATGACGCAAGGCAGAGCTTTATCGAGGCACAGCTGAGCACTGCAGCGGCTGACTGAGCCAGTGCTACGGCCGCCGGTTGTGGCGCTCTGCCAACCGGCAGAAAAGTTACCAGTATTTCTCGAAAGCCATCTGCCCCGGCACTCCCCGGCGGCTGGTAGCGAAACCCAGCGCACTCAGGTAGCGACGCAGCTCGAAAGCCATATCCGGGTTGCCGCAGACCATCACCCGCGAATCGTGCATGCTCAGTGTGGTTCCTGCCTGCTGCTCAAGTTGACCGCTGGCCAGCAGTTGCGGGATACGCTCGGAGAAGTCGCCGGTTCCGGGCTCGCGGGTTACCGAGCTGAAATAGCAAAGCTTTGCCCTGGAAGCGGCAAACGGAGGTTGCTTGGCAATGGCCGCAATTTCTTCGCGATAGGCCAGGTCGGCAGCGTTGCGTACACCATGCACCACGATCAAACGCTCGAAGTGCTGCCACACCGCCGGATCGCGCAGGATCGAGACAAACGGGCCGATCCCGGTGCCGCTGGCCAGCAGCCACAGATCGCGCCCCGGCGCCAGCTGATCGACGGTGAGAAAGCCGAAGCAGGCCTTGTCGACCTTGATCTCGTCGCCGACGCTGAGCTGCTCCAGGAGTGTCGAGAAGGGGCCGCCGGGCACCAGCACGGCGATGAACTCCAGATAGTCATCGTCGGGCGCAGACACCATCGAGTAAGGCCGCCAGACCAGTTCCTCCTCCTTGCCCAGCGCCAGTCGCGCATAGTGGCCCGGGGTAAAACGATAGTCTTGCGCGCGTGACGTGCGGAAGGACAGCAGCTTTGGCGTCCAGTAGCGGATCGACAACACCTGCTCCCGCGTCCACTTTGCCGAGGGGTCGTTGCGCCGGGCGCCATCCTGCAGTTCAGCTATATCCACCATGCTTTTGCCTCCAGGTCTGTTTATCCCACACAACAAGAGTAAAGCATCAGCACTTGCTGGCGACTTGATCCGGATTGGTTCGTTGAAATATCGCAGCTGCAAGCGCGGTCAAGCTCCGGCCTGCGCAAACGATGATGGGCAAATGGCGGAATGATGCCGGGAACCGGCCGCTCCGGACGACGCAGCGAACAGCACCACGGCAGGCACGCAACAGGCCCTGGTTGCAAGCCGGCATGCCGGCTTCACAGATACCAGCGGTATTCGCGGGCACTGATTTCCTGCAGAAAGGCCAGATGATCCTGACGCTTGTTCTCGCAGTAGACCTTGACGAACTCCTCGCCCAAACCCGCACGCAACTGCGGTTGTTGCTGCATGGCGCGCACGGCTTGGAGCATCTCCAGAGGGAAGTCGACACCGCTGTTGCGCTCTTCATTCAGCGGCGCAATGGGTTCGCAAGCGGCAGCAAGGCCGTGCTCCAGGCTGACCAGAATGGCTGCCAGCACCAGATAGGGGTTGGCATCGGCACCTGCCAGGCGATGCTCCAGGCGCAGATTATGAGCATCGGACTCCGGCACCCGCAGACAGGCATCTCGATTCTCGAACCCCCAGCTGGCCCGGGAAGCTACGTTTACCGTACCGGCAAAACGGCGCAAGGCATTCTGGTTCGGGGCAAAAATCGGCATGCAATGGGGTAGCAAATCCAGACAGCCGGCCACCGCGTGGCGCAGTGCCTGCTGCTGGTTGGCCGCGAGCAGGTTGTTGCCTGCCGCGTCATACAGACTGACATGCACATGCATACCACTGCCCGGATGCTGCAGGTACGGCTTGGCCATAAAGCTCGCACGGTAGCCGTGTTTAAGCGCCACGCCACGGGTGCTGCGGCAAAACAGGGCGGCCCAGTCGGCGGCGCGCAGGCCGTCAGCGAGGTGGCCAAAATTGATTTCAAACTGTCCCGGGCCCAGCTCGGCGGTGATTACCGTGGCGTCGATGCCCTGCTCCCGCGCAGTCTCGACCATGTCATCGAGTACCGGAGCGAAGCGTGACAAACGCTCGATATGCATATTCGGCTGGTCATCGGCATCGCCGCTGAGGCGGTCGCGGGGGAACTGCGGCAAGCCATCACGCAACGCTTTATCCAGCAGATAAAACTCCAGTTCAAAGGCCACCACCGGGTGAATACCCTTGGCACGCAGGCGCTCCAGCACTTGCGCCAGCACCTGCCGAGGTTCAAACACAATCGGCGCTGTGGTGCCGTCCGAGGTGATCAGCATTTGCCCCAGTGGTTGTGCCTCCCAGCTCACCGGCTTGAGCGTGCCGGGGACCAGGCGGCGCAGGGCATCCGGGTCACCGTCGTTGAAGCAGTAGTCGCCAATCTCGAACAGCCCGCCCTGCACCCCCATCAATACACAGTTCTGCGGCAATTTGAGGGCACTACCAGCAGCCACCTTTTCGAGCATCTCGATCGGGTAACGCTTTCCATAAAAGTGTCCGGGAATATCCAGGCAAATCAGCTCGACGTAACGTACCTCCGGGTAGCGCTGGCGAAAGCTTTGTACCTCGGCCAGCAGTTCGGTGCAGGCAGCATTCATGGCTGTTTTCCTTTGAATCTTGTGGTTGTCGGTCAGGTGTAAACCCACAGCACGCGCGTCGGCTGTTGCGTACGGTTGCCGTAACGGCAACGGGTGTGGCTGTCCAGCTGGAAGCTGTCGCCAGCATTAAGGCTGACGGGCTCGTCATCGCCCAGCCACAGCGTCAGCTCGCCGTCGAGGACGTAACCGCCTTGTTCTGAGCTGTCGCTCAAATGGCGCTCGCCGCTGGTAGCACCGGGTTCCAGCAGGGTTTCGAGCATGGCAAAAGATGCCGTCATTTTCGGTGATAGCAGAATGTCGGTAATGCCGTTGGCGTAATACAGGGTACGTCGCTCATCGGGCCGGGTGACCCAGGGCAGCTGCCTGGGTTTTGGCTCGTTGTAAAAATAGGTGGTGGGCACCGCGAGGGCTTCACTGATCGCGGTCAGGTCCGCCACGGTCGGGCGCGACAGGCCGCGCTCAACCTGGGAGAGAAAACCCACCGAGCGGCCGATCTGGTCGGCCAACTGCTTGAGTGTGTAGTTCTTGTGTTTGCGCAGGTCCTGAATCAGGCTCGCCAGAGCGGCTGTCTCTTCTTGCTGGTTCATCTCGTTCACTCCAGGGGTGCACTTTCAGATGCTGTCGCGCAGTCGATACCACGCCTTGCCGATGGCCTCCAGGGGGGCCGCCAGGTGCTTGCCGCCGGGGAAATTGGCGTTGTGCAGGCCCTGGTATAACGCCAGTTCATCGGGTTGGCCAAGAATGTCCGCGGACACTGCACGGGCAGCAGCCAGGGTGGGCAATACGCCATGCCCGGAATAGCCCTGCATCCAGTACAGCTGGCCGGAGCGGCCAATATCCGGTGTGCGTTTGAGCGTCAGGTCGATATGCCCACCCCAGGCGAATTCGATCGGTACGTCCTTGAGTTGCGGGAAGACCCGCTGCAAGAACGGCCGGGTGGCGGCCGCAATATCCTTTGGCAGGCCGCCCAGATAGGTATTGCCACCGCCAAACAACAAGCGGTTATCCGGGGTGCGCCGGAAGTAATCGAGAATGAACTGGTTGTCGGTGATGCAGACATTGCCCGGTAGCAGCGCCGTCGCCTGCTCGGCGCTCAGCGGTGCGGTGGCCACCTGATAGCAACCGGCGGACAGCAGCCGGCGCGATAACCTGGGATGCAGATCATCGATATAGGCATTACAGGCCAGCACCACTACATCTGCACGAATACGGCCGTGCTCGGTGGTCACCAGGTACTGGTCGCCCGTTTCGCGATAGCTCAGTGCCTTGCTCTGCTCGTGGATGCAACCACCGGCGCGCTCGATTGCCGCCGCCAGGCCGAAGGCCAGTTTCAGCGGGTGCAAATGGCCTCCTTCCGGATCGTACAAGCCGGCTTGATAACGCTCGCTGGCGACCCACTGGGATAATTCGTCGCGTGGAATAAAGCGCAGGCCATCGTGGCCCCACTTGTGGCTGGCTTCGTGCTGCCACTCGCTCAGCTGGCTCACCCGCCGCGGCAATACCGAAGTCCACAGGTGCCCCGCGCGGTAATCGCAATCGAAACCATGCCGCCCCGGTAACTCGCGCAACTCCCCGGCGGCCCAGCGCATGCTGTCCCACAAACGCCGGGCGCGTTCATAGCCGAGCGCGGCCTCCAGTGGCGGCATATCGCACGACCAGCCGAGAATCGCCTGCCCGCCATTGCGCCCAGAGGCCGCCCAGGCGACGCGACTGGCTTCCAGCAAAGTGACACGCTTGCCAGCCAGAGCCAAACGCAACGCCGTGTGCAAGCCACTGAAGCCGGCACCGATGATCAACACCTCGGTAGTTTGCTCGCCTTCTAGTCGAGGGTACGCCGGTATCTGAGCAGCGCAACTGTGGGCGTAGTAGCTGGCGACATGCTGGCTGGAGTGATGAAACATGCGAGTTCCCTGAAAATATTTCCAGTTAATTTCATGAAAATATATCAAGTAAATTTCATGGCGGCAATGTTCATGCAGTGATGAAACTGAATGCCTGGGCGCAGAATGGACACAGCCTGAAAAACCGCTGAAGACGGTAGATGAGGGCAGTGATCATTGCTGATTGCAGGATATTGCCTCGATGAGGCAAAAGAGAATGACGAGAGCGGCCAAAACCAGGAGCTGGTTTGCAGGCGCGATTTAAAAAGGCTTTTAAATCAAGGAGTTTGGCGCACTCGGCGGGATTCTAACAAACGACTGCCTTCGGAGGGCAATTGCACGCATGGGGAAGGATCGGGTGGTTACTGCTTCATACGGGTTAAATCGTTGTATATCAATACGATGAGATAGATTTTGGCATGACGAGCTACCCCATATAAAACCATTTGTGCTCGAGTCTGTCTTAGAAAATGTCCAATTCTAGGCACATAGAAATGTACAAAAATGACATCTAGCCGCTAGTGGGCCGAGTGCGAATGGCCACGATTTTCAGATTCTTTCAGGCAGAACCTGTCAGATAGCCGGCTAACAGAGATCTCGTTGCGGTTAGGCTTTCAACGTAAAGTCACAACACCAAATTAGTGCTTCTTCCGCGCAACTCTGCATGTCTGGCGCACGAAAAAAGCCCGGAAGAGTCGGCAATAAAAGCTGTTTGGTAATTTACGATTATTAGCAATTATGCGGATTTGAATAATTAGTCAGAATGCAATATTTCCGCATAATCGTGTCGTTCTAAGCGGGCCGATTTCAAGGGAGCCAACAGTGGTAGGTTCGCCAGTACCCAGGCTAAATAGGAAGTTAGAGGGCATTCAGCTCAAACTATGCTCTATCAGCAAAAACCGATCATCTAATCGCGTTTGATTTCGGAGTCGGTGCGACAATCTTGTTTACGCTAGTAATTCGCTCATTCCAGACCATCTCGTAATGCGCTGTCTGGACAATCGAAATGACGGGCTTTGGCGTCATCAACGCCCAGCAACGATTTCCTAGCAAGCGCACCGAGTTGTAGCGGATGCCAGGACTGCCCGTCGCCTTGATTGCCCCGCCAAGCCGCCGCGCTTCGGCGTAATCGTCGGGATCATAAATCGGGTCATTCATCGCCACAGGTGTGGCGTCCACCATCCAGCCTTCGGAAAAGGCGCAAGACAGGCCACGGAAAACAAACCGCTCGTAGTTGAGACTCGGGACGTTTGACCAGTACAGGCTTTGGTGATGCTGAACCTCGGCCAGAGCAGTTTCCATGGTTGCCGCCAAGTACAAGACGCCATAGCTCCCATCACTGAATCGAGAGCCCTCTGGGCTGATGTGAGTGAACGGAGCGACGGCGTAAGAGCAGCCGACAATGCCAAAGGGAATCTCTGCACGCGGTATCAGCTCAATGCGGCCAGCCTCGTTGAGCAGCCTTGGGTTGGTCATGGCCTGTATCTGGTACAGAGCATCGAACTCGGCGGCGTCAGCAACGTCATCGAACAGCGCGATAGGCGGGAACTTGGAGTTGACCAGCCGATAGGCCTGTACCTGATTACCTGCCAGCACCGGCAGCTTGGGCTTCATCACCATTGCGCACCTCGCAGAGCGTCGATCCGGCGATAGACTTCATACAGAGAAATTATGTCGCCCTGAGCCATGATTTCGAGCGGGGAGCGCCCGTTGAAAAAAGCGTTGTTGTTCGCCATAGAAGGGAACCCATAGACGTTTTCTGGGTTGTCGAAGATTTGCCGAAGCACTGCATGGATGTTCAGCACGAAACTCACACGCTGCATCTGATCGGCATCCAGCGAGACAGTCCAGCCTGGGGCGCGCTGCTTTGCGCGGGTATGTGTGCTTCGCGAAATACGCAAGATGTTGCAGGCTTGATCGCTCGAAGCATGCCATTTATCGAGTATGCCCACGCCAGCGCATAGCCCCGCCACGCACTGATCCTTGGTGAATTCCTGATTTGGATAGGTTACCGACATGCCTTCCACCCCATGCTCTACAGACTGGAATAAATGTTATACGCGTCTGTAGATTATATCCAGTATTCATAATTGCTGGCTTTAATCGTTAACTCAGCTGCCGTGCCTGCTGAATCACCCCGGATTTCTTAGGCACTTTCCAAAGTCAGCACTACAGCACTTGCCAGGGAAGCGATTAATTCAGCGTCTCCATCAATGTCACCTGAGTAGCAATGATCTTCGCCCTTCCAGGGTGCCACTTTCCACAGGCAACCCGTTTCTGGACCAGCGCTTTGTAAGCATCAGGCTCAGGGGCTTTTTTTCGTTTGTGCCTGCGCTGATTGCAGGCCCGGCACGCAGCGACAATGTTGTCGCTGCCATCCTTACCGCCATCTTGACGCGCGAGCAGATGTTCAGCGGTGCACTGAAACTGTCGTGCCTGGCCGAGAGTCATGCCGTGAAGTTGGGCAAAGGGTTCGAGGGCGCCTCTCCACATCGGATAATTGCAATAAAAGCAGCGACCGCCTTGGCGGTTAAAGGCAGTAGATCGGGATTTGATGAGTTTTCTTAATTGCGTAGGCACGGCGGCCTCCTAATAAATTAAGGAAGTCCGCTGTGCTCTGAGAGCAACGCACGGTACCAGTCGACTGAATCGAACTGGCCAAACATCGGGCCCTGCGGGTCACGACACTCGAAATCTACCCCATCAATCGGTTACTCAGCAAGCCATCGGACTTAGGCCACTAATATCTGTCCACCTTGCCAACCCCAATCAAAGCCAAACAAGGTACATTTATCCGATCAAGCACCACTGCTAGTGCTGGAATGGAGCGACCATGCCGGCTTGAAAGGGATTTGGGGTTATGGATAAGAAGTCGCTTACCGAGCGGGACATCTGCACCAAGTTCATCACGCCAGCGATCCAGCAGGCTGGCTGGGATATCCAGAGGCAGGTGCTTGAAGAGTTCGGCTTCACAGCTGGGCGCATCGTGGTGCGTGGCAAGCTGCACAGCCGTGGCGAACGCAAGCGTGCTGACTACCTGCTCAGCTACCACAAGAACATGCCGCTGGCGGTGATTGAAGCCAAGGACAACAAGCACTCCCTTGGTGCCGGTATGCAGCAGGCACTCGGCTATGCCGACACCCTGGACGTGCCCTTCGTGTTCTCCAGTAATGGCGATGGCTTTCTCTTCCATGACCGCAGCGGCACCGGCAGCCAGATAGAAACTGAGCTTAACCTCGATCAGTTCCCCAGCCCTGAAGAACTCTGGCAGCGCTACTGCCAATGGAAAGGCTTGCACGGGCAGGCGCAGAAGAACATCGAAGCACCGTATTACGACGACGGCTCCGGCCGCACGCCGCGCTATTACCAGATCAACGCCATCAACCGCACCGTGGAAGCCGTGGCTCATGGGCAGGATCGCATCCTGCTGGTCATGGCCACCGGCACCGGCAAGACCTACACCGCCTTCCAGATCATCTGGCGGCTGTGGAAGTCCAAGCAGAAGAAACGCATCCTGTTTCTCGCTGACCGCAACATTCTGGTCGACCAGACCAAGAACAACGACTTCAAACCGTTCGGTCAGGCGATGACCAAGATCGCCAAACGCCAGATCGATACGTCCTATGAGATCTACCTGTCGCTCTATCAGGCCGTCACCGGCACTGAAGAAGAGATGAACATCTATAAGCAGTTCTCCCCCGACTTCTTTGATCTGATCGTGATCGACGAATGCCATCGTGGCAGCGCTGCCGAAGACTCCGCCTGGCGCGAGATTCTCGACTACTTTTCCAGCGCTACCCATGTCGGCCTCACCGCCACGCCGAAAGAAACCAAAGAGGTTTCCAGCATCACCTACTTTGGTGACCCGGTGTACAGCTACACCCTCAAGCAGGGCATCGAAGACGGCTTTCTCGCGCCCTACAAAGTGGTGCGCATCGACTTCGACAAAGATCTGCAAGGCTGGCGGCCACCCAAGGGAATGCTCGACAAGAATGGCGAGCTGATCGAAGACCGCATCTACAACCTCAAGGACATGGATCGCACTCTGGTCATCGAAGCGCGCACCCAGCTGGTGGCGCAGAAAGTTACCGAGTTTCTCAAGGCCAGCGACCCGTTCCAGAAAACCATTATCTTCTGCGACGACATCAACCATGCCGAGCGTATGCGTCAGGCCCTGGTCAACCTCAACCCGGAGCGCGTGGCCGAGAACCGCAAATACGTCATGCGTATCACCGGCGATGACCAGGAAGGCAAAGCCGAGCTGGATAACTTCATCAACCCCGAAGAGCGCTACCCGGTCATCGCCACCACCAGCAAGCTGATGACCACCGGCGTCGATGCGCAGACCTGCAAACTGATCGTGCTCGACCAGCACATCAAGTCGATGACCGAGTTCAAACAGATCATCGGGCGTGGCACCCGCATCAACGAGGACTTCGGTAAATACTGGTTCACCATCATGGACTTCAAGAAAGCCACCGAGCTGTTTGCCGATCCGGCTTTTGATGGCGAGCCAGTGGTGATCTACGCTCCCGAAGGCGGTGACTCCCCGGTTCCGCCAGATGACGCCATCGAGGGTGATGGTATTACCGCTGGCGTTGGGCCAGAAAACGATCCGCTTGACGATCAAGAGGGTGGCAGCAAGCGCATCAAGTACTTCATCGACAATCTGCCGATCTACGTCATTGCCGAGCGTGTGCAGTATTACGGCCCGGACGGACGACTGATTACCGAATCGCTGCACGACTACACCCGCGCCTGCGTGCACAAGCAGTTCGCCTCGCTGGATGACTTCCTGCGGCGCTGGAGCGATGCCGAGCAGAAGAAAGCCATCATCGACGAACTGGCAGCTCAAGGCGTGATGTGGGAAGCCCTGGCTGAAGAAGTGGAAAAGAAACAGGGCCAGCCGCTCGATCCGTTCGACCTGATCTGCCACGTGGCCTTCGACCAGCCGGCGCTGTCGCGCAAGGAGCGCGCCGAGCAGGTGAAAAAGCGCAACTACTTCGCCAGATATTCCGGTGCTGCCCGCCAGGTGCTGGAAGCACTGCTGGATAAATACGCCGACACCGGCATCGAGCACATTGAAGACATCAAGATTCTCCAGCTCGATCCCTTCAGCCAGATTGGAGCACCCATGGAGCTGGTCAAGGCGTTCGGTGGCAAGGCCGGCTACAACAAGGCCATCCATGAACTGGAAGACCAGCTCTACGCCAGCGAAATCAGCGCATGACGGCGGCAGCATTGACAGCAGCAATATCAGCCGGCCAAACTGTCCTTTGTCCACGGACAGTGGACGGAGAGCTCAAGCCATGATGAAAGGCCAAGACATACTGCTGCTACTCAAGCTGGTAAGCCTGGAACACCAGCAGCAACACGCTGCCGGCCAGGCCGCCGAGCACTTCTCCATGCGTGCGCTGGAGCAGTCCACGGGCATCAGCAAATCCGAAGTGAGCAAAGCACTCAACCGCTGTGTGACTGCCGGGCTGGCCAAGCTGGAACGCAACACGGCTATCCCCCGCGCCAACACCCACGCTCTCAACGAGTTTCTCGGCCACGGCTTGAAGTATGTTTTTCCGGTCAAGCCAGGCCCCATGGCACGCGGTCTGGCCACGGCACACGCCGCGCCGGTACTGGCCGGCAAGTTGTTGTCCGGTGGCGAACACATCCATGTCTGGGAAGATGCCCAGGGCAGCGATATGGGCCAGGCGATTGAGCCGCTGTTCAAAAGCGCTCCCGGCGCTGCCCGCAAAGATGCCGAGCTCTACGCCATGCTCGCCCTGATAGACGCCATTCGTCTGGGCAACGAACGGGAGGCGAGCCTGGCCAGAACACTGCTGACGCAATACCTGCGAGGCGCAGCGGATGGCAGCTGAGTGGCGCATACAGGAACAGATGCTGCAAACCGTGGCCGATGCCCTCGGCCCGGAGCTAGTGCGTCAGGTGGCCTTTGTCGGTGGTTGCACCACCGCGCTGCTGATTACCGATGCCTTCGCCCGCGAATCAGTACGCTTTACCGAAGATGTGGATGTCATCGTCCATGTGCTCGGTTACGGCAAATGGCAAGGCTTGCTCAGCGAGCTGCGTCAGCGCGGTTTTCGGGAGTCCCCCGAGGACGACATCATCTGCCGCATGCGCCTGCCCAACGCGCTGATCGGCCGCGATCTGCTGGTCGATTTCATGCCCGATGACGAGGCCATTCTCAACTTCACCAACCGCTGGTACCGCGATGCCCTGCGCAGCGCAACAGATCATGCACTGCCCTCCAGCACGCTGATCCGCGTGGTCACCCCCGGCTACTTTCTCGCCACCAAGCTGGAAGCCTATCGCGGCCGTGGACGCAACGACCCGCTGGCCAGCCGCGATATTGAAGACATCCTCGCCGTAGTGGACGGTCGCGACAGCCTGCAGAGCGAACTGCGCCAGGCCGAGCCTGCCTTGGGTCACTACATCGCCCAGGGCATCACCGATCTGCTCGCCCACCGCGATTTTCCCTACGCCGTGCAAGCCGCCGCCCGCCAGCAGCAGGCACGCGAAGAACTCATTTTTCAGCGTCTGGAAGCCATCACCACGCTTCCTGCCGCCCACTAACGGAAACCACCATGTCCATCAGCTCAACCATCAAATCCATCCAGGACATCATGCGCAAAGACGTCGGCGTCGATGGCGACGCCCAGCGTATCGGCCAGCTGGTCTGGCTGCTGTTCCTGAAGATATTCGATGACCGCGAGCTGGAATGGGAGCTGCTGGACGATAACTACAAGTCGCCCATCCCCGAGAGCTGCCGCTGGCGCACCTGGGCGGCCGATGCGGAAGGCATGACCGGCGACGAGCTGAAAGAATTTGTCGACGGCATGCTCTTCCCGACCCTGCAAAATCTCGGCGACTACAGCAATACGCCATCCGCCTTCGTGGTGCGCAGCGTGTTTGAAGACGCCTACAACTACATGAAGTCCGGCCAGCTGCTGCGACAGGTGATCAACAAGATTCAGGAAGGCGTGGACTTCAACAAGGCCCAGGAACGCCACGAGTTCGGCAACCTCTACGAGCAACTGCTGCGCGACCTGCAAAACGCCGGCAACGCTGGCGAGTTCTACACCCCGCGCCCGGTTACCGAGTTCATGGTGCGCATGGTCGACCCCAAGCTGGACGAAAAGGTCATGGACCCGGCCTGCGGTACGGGCGGCTTCCTCACCTGCGCCATCGAGCACAAGCGCAAGCACTACGTAAACACCGCCGAGGACGAACGCACCCTGCAGGCCAGCATCTTCGGCGTGGAGAAAAAGCCGCTGCCACACCTGCTGGCCACCACCAACATGATCCTGCATGGCATCGAAGTGCCGAACCAGATACGCCACGACAACACCCTGAGCCGCCCGCTGATCAGCTGGACGCCCAAGGAGCGGGTCGACTGCATCGTCGCCAACCCGCCGTTCGGCGGCATGGAAGAAGACGGCATCGAGACCAACTTCCCGGCCACCTTCCGTACCAGGGAAACCGCCGACCTGTTTCTGGTGCTGATCATGCACCTGCTCAAAGACGGTGGTCGCGCCGCCGTGGTGCTGCCCGACGGCTTCCTGTTTGGCGAAGGCATCAAAAGCCGCATCAAGGAAAAGCTGCTCACCGAGTGCAACCTGCACACCATCGTTCGCCTGCCCAACGGCGTGTTCAACCCCTACACCGGCATCAAGACCAACCTGCTGTTCTTCACCAAGGGCATACCCACCAAGCAGGTGTGGTTCTACGAACACCAGTACCCGGCGGGCGTGAAGAGTTACAACAAAACCAAGCCCATGCGCATCGAAGAGTTCGAGGTCGAGCAAGCCTGGTGGGGCAACGAAGACGATGGCTTTGCCGCAAGGGTGGAGAACGAGTTCGCCTGGAAGGTCAGCGTCGAAGAACTGCAGGCGCGCAACTGGAACCTCGACTGCAAAAACCCGCATATCGGCGAACAGATCAGCCATGACCCGGACGAGTTGCTGCGCGACTACAACCAGATGCAGGCCGATATCACCCAGCTGCGCGACCAGCTCAAGGCGGTGCTGGCCGAAGCCCTGGAGCGGCAGGCATGACTGCGGGCAATAAATCCCCTCTCCCTCCGGGAGAGGGTCAGGGAGAGGGCAGCATTCTCTCGGCCAGCACCTTACTCACCGACAACCTGCCACTGCTGGCCGGTGCGCCGAATGGCATCAAGAAGCTGCGTGAGCTGATTCTGGAACTGGCCGTGCGAGGCAAGTTGGTGGAGCAGGATGTCAGCGATGAGCCGGCCAGTGAGTTGTTGAAGCGGATTGCAGTGGAAAAGGCGCGGTTGGTGGCTGAGGGGAAGATCAAGAAGCAGAAGCCCCTAGCGGATTCTGTAGAGCGCGTTCCTCCCGCTGATTTGCCAGAGAGCTGGGCATGGAGTTCTTTAAATGAGGTGGCTCTGGTCAATCCGAGAAACTCAGCAGAGGACTCCTTACCTGTCTCCTTTGTACCGATGACACTCATTGGTGTTCGATTCGATAGCGCTCATTCGCAAGAGCAACGTTTGTGGTCTGAGGTTAAGCAAGGTTTTACACATTTCGCTGAAGGTGACATTGGCGTAGCCAAAATCACACCCTGTTTTGAAAACAGCAAAGCCTGTGTTTTTTCAAACCTCACCAATGGGCTAGGTGCCGGTACAACCGAGCTCCACATCGTTCGCCCAATAAACGGCACCATTGACCCTCGTTATGTCTTGGCCTACTTGAAATCGCCTCAGTTTTTGACGGTTGGTGAAACCAAGATGACTGGTACTGCTGGACAGAAACGTTTGCCTAAAGATTTTGTCGAGGCCAATCCATTTCCACTTCCACCACTCGCCGAACAACACCGCATCGTCGCCAAAGTCGATGAACTGATGGCCCTGTGCGACCGTCTGGAAGTCCAGCAAACAGACGCCGCCAGCGCCCACGCCCAACTGGTGCAAGCCCTGCTCGGCAGCCTGACCCAAGCCAGCGATGCCACCGAGTTCGCCGCCAACTGGCAACGCCTCGCCGAACACTTCCACACCCTGTTCAACACCGAACCCAGCATCGACGCCCTCAAACAAACCCTCCTGCAACTGGCCGTCATGGGAAAACTCGTCCCCCAAGACCCCAGCGATGAGCCAGCAAGCGAACTGCTCAAGCGCATCCAAACTGAAAAACAGCGGTTACTTGTAGAGGGCAAGTCTCGTAAGCAAAAAGAACTATTATCGGAAAATATTCCTCTTCCACCTTATGGTGTTCCGAGCGGCTGGGAGTGGGAAATCTTAGATTCAATTTTGTACATCACTGGCGGGGTAACCCTTGGGCGTAAGCTCGCTGGGCGCAAGATGGTTTCCAAGCCATATCTGCGTGTGGCCAACGTTCAACGCGGACACTTAGCGCTTGATGTGATGAAAGAGGTCGAGGTGCCAGAGGATGAGGTTTCCAAATACCTTCTTAAAAATAGCGACCTTCTAATAACCGAGGGCGGTGATTGGGACAAAGTGGGCCGCACCGCTGTTTGGCGTGATGAATTGCCTGAATGTCTGCATCAGAACCATGTGTTTCGAGCTCGGGCGCTGACTGACGAATTTGAATCACGCTGGGCAGAGATGTATCTGAACTCGACAACTGCTAGGGATTACTTTGCAGGGTCATCAAAGCAAACGACCAATCTTGCGTCGATCAACATGACTCAGCTCCGTGCGTGCGCATTCCCAGTTCCGCCCCTCGCAGAACAACACCGCATCGTCGCCAAAGCCGATGAGCTGATGGCCCTCTGCGACCAACTCAAAACCCAACTCAGCCAGGCACGCCAACTCAACGAACAGCTGGCCAGCACGCTGGTCGAGCAGGCCGTCGCCTGAAATATTTCCCCAACAAGGACGTACAAGGAGTCCCGATGCAATCCCCTGAACTGTCGCTGACCGGAAAACTGGATACCGGACTGGTACATGGCTTGTGTTTGCTACTGGCGGGCTTGAAAAACCTTGGCTTCTGGTTGTTGGGGCTCTTGGTGTTGGCAGAGTTGCCATTTGACTTTTTTGAATACGATGCAGGGTTATGGGACCTTTCATGGGATGAGGTGAGTGTGACAGCGCTGATGTCCCTGCTGCTTGCGCGCCACCTGCATTATTGTCGCCATTTTGGTGTGGGCTTCTGGGCCGGATTGGCGCGCTTGCTTCTGGCGCTTGGGCGCATGGCTTCTTTCATTCTGATACTTGCCGGTGGCGTGTTAATCGCAACGCTGCAGATGGGCGATGCGAGTGAATGGTTACCCATATCTGCTCACGACGATCTCGTCGGAACACTGTTTTATTACGGCATGGTTCTGTTTGCCATATACCTTGCCGCGCCTGCTTCTCCTGCAAGGCCGGTTTCAGTAAATGAGGCTACGGCAACACGAATTGAACCCACACTGAATACAGCAGTTAAGGACGTCAGCTTGTGAAGACACCATTGATATACACGATTGTGTTGAGCGCCACATTAGCGGCTCCATCAGCATTTTCCGATGAGAGTGCCGCTTATCTGTTCCAGAGCTGTCAGGAAGTAATCAGCATTTTTGCGCAATTCAATGAGCAAGATCCCTTGGCTCCCTTCACCACTTCGCGGGAGGAAGCAATGCGTGCCGGCTACTGCCAGGGTGTAGTCGATGAATACCGGCGCCATCATTACCGGTGCTCAACTAATAATTGGTTCGAGCAAGCGCAAAAAATTGCTGAGGTAACCCCGAATTCGCCCGAGGCTAATGACCTAGAGCTTTTGCTGGAGCTTTCTTGTGCCCGTTGATAAGGCGCACTGGCCAGAATTAGCCAAGGTCTACGAGAACTTATTGTGCAGCGGTATCGGTTTGGCCAAGCCGTTGAAGCAGCATGGCAAGCTGGTAGACAGCTTGAAAACACTGGTTAACGCTTTGAGCCCCTCCACCAAAAAAAAGGATGAGGTGTATCGGTACCCCGATAGAACTAAAACCATCATTATCCAGTTGGATTGGGCTCCTCTGGGCATTGGCCCAGAAAGTCGGAATCGCGTAAGAATCAACCCGGACCATATAACTCTTTTGTGGAATGCCATTCTTTTACAGGGTGTATTTGGTGAGCCCAAGCTCGTTGCTGAATTTCTGAAACCCACTGCCAATCGACAGCCTTTAGTCGACTGGGCCAGACAGTTATTTCTGGAGCGACAGACTGTCGCCGGACTTGGGTTTCTGCGACAGAGACTTCTGGAATTTTTAGATCGCCTGCCAGTAGCCAATCTAAACCAGGAGCGCCTGCCCAACCCTTTCGCCGACACACTTCCACAAATGGGGCTGGGGCATCTTCATGGCAACCTGTTGAGAGCCTTGGCTACGCAAACTGCTGCACTTTCCCTGGGTGACAGCATGATGGCGCACTATCTCAGTGGCGATTTGGAGCAGGCGTATGCGAAAGCTTGTGAACTGGAAACGCAGAACGAGTTGCTTCTGCAATACCGTGACCTGATCAGTAAGGAGTATCAGGAGCGCAAAGGGTTTCACGATTTTCTGCGTGGTCTTCGTAAAATGTAGGCAGCTTGTGGAATCCACAAATCAACACTGGCTTCGTCATCACAACGGAGTCAGTCATGAACACCATCCAGAACATCCTCGCCAACTGCCCCCACCAGGTCAGCCCCTGTCATAAAGCCAAAGTCTGGGAAATTGATCAGTCTTTGCGTGCCGGAACACCCTTTCCCATCTTGGGCGGCAAGCGCGTGCGCTGCCGTGAAGGTTTGCTGCGCTTCAAAATCGGCAGTGCCTGGCGCTTGCTGTATCAGACAACCGCTAACGGTTACGTACCTTGCGCACTGATCAGCCGTCAGTGCCTGGAGCGTGAGTTGAAGCGAAGGCGGGCCATCAAGGTCTACAACCTTCAATCTCAGGAGAAATAACGATGAATGCCATCGTATCGCTGAACCAGCCTCTACTGGCCGCCAATGGCCTTGAACGTAATGTCAGCCAACTGGACTTCGCACGTTTGAAGCACAAATACACCGAATCGTCCGAAGCAGAAATGACGGCCGAAGAATGGGACAAGGCGGAACTGGAGTACCGCCGCTTTCTGACGCTGAAGTGCTTTTATCCGGCCATCGCGCTGGTACCGAGCAAACAGGTCGATGCCTTATGGCATGCCCATATCCTCGATACCCGCGCCTACCGTGAGGACTGTTATCAGGTGTTTGGCCGCTTCATTGACCACTACCCGTACTTCGGCATTTACGGTCAGGACGACTATCAGGAACTGAAGAACAGCTTCGCGCAGACCGTGGCGTTGTACGAGAAACACTTCGGTGCCTATCCGGATGGTGGCAATGAGTCACAAGCCATGCGTTGTGGTGATGACCACGCCTGCCACGTCCCCGGCAGCTGTGGTTGCCGTGTTCCCGGTGCCTGCAAATAAATAACTTCTGGAGAGACTAAAATGAGCAAACAACCACAAAACCCAAGCCGCCCCAACCCTCAACCCGCTCCTCGCCCGGTAGTGCCTAACCTGCCAAGCACCACAGGCAACAAGTCAGGTGGTCGTCGCGGCAACCACCCGCCGAAGAAATCGTAACAGTGTGAATCTGTACGCCAGACTCAAGGGTTGGGGCTGGCGTACTTTCAGACATAAAAGGATTTATCAGGTTAGTGGAATAAGGGCGCACTGAATATTGTGTAAACGACCAGCTGGTAGTTATTGGGGCGAATAGATTGGAGGAAACTCGGGCAACCTGCATCCAAGAAAACAGAACCGATTTATTACCCTCGTTCAGACTTGAGCGAAAGTTCTATTTGGGGTCGAAAATTACCTGACGTGATAGACAACGTTCGATATCAGCCCTCAGGTACTGAGATAAACCCCGATGACGCGCACCTACAAACTGCGAACTAAAAGCCGATAATTTCGACAACTTCAGATTCAAAACCTGCCCACATATCTAGGTAGCGCGAGGTGAAGCCTCATATGACTTCGCCATAGAAACCTCAATGGTTTTCCTGCCACTTTAACCGTGCCCTGCGCATGAAATTTGCCGACACCCCCAAGCGCTTGGCAAGGTTGCTGTCAGAACTTATGCCAAACTCTGCGGCAAGCTCCGCTGTAATCTCGGGGTACGAATGTTGGTAGGGCGCGATTCCAAGTTCCCGACGCTTTTGCTTCACTGGAAAGCGACTGACGCCCAAGCGATCGGCCAGCGCTGGATCGGGCATCGTTCCAAGGAGTGCGAGTGCTTCGTCGGTCCAGATGCCTTCTTCCAGCGGTTTAAACCGAGGCCTCAATACTTTCGGCTCAGGAACCCCAACGTCGGTTCTTAAGATTTCAATATAGTTGATCGGAATTTTGAAATCCTGAGCAAGTTGGTAGTTGCTTCTTGTCCCTAGCTGATCACGCAGAGCTTTTGGGATATCAATGTTTCGGGGGTCGTAGGTAGGAATACCATGCAGTAGTCGGTAACGCCGCACGGTGCTTGCCCCAATGCCAAATCGCTTGGATACCTCACGATCACTTATTTTCCCGGCCTGCAGTGTCCAGTCATTAGGCATGCCTAACTCCATGATTGTTGAGTGTCTGTGCCGATCACTGATAATTCGCTTTTCAGGTGCAGGTAAGTCGTTGGTGGCTAGTACCTGAATCAATATCCCGGTGCGCATTTTGACTGGTGGTATTTCCTCGCTTTGGCGTCCGCGGTCCCGAGAGAAACTACCCTCATGTATTAGTCGCTGACTACGGGTTTTGTTTTTAGCGGCTGCTCCGCCCTGAGCAGAATGGCATACATACATAGAGCGTAATGCAGACCATAGGAGGACTCACGTTCGCCGCTTTTTCGTGGAATTTTGCTTAGTACTTTAAGATAGCCAACTCCCCAATCTGATGATTTTTTCACCAGAGTTTGGTCGCTGCTGAATTGGTTTTTCGACAAGCCCAAAGCAGTTGCCCAGTGCCTGAGTTGCTCTTTTGCGGCACTCGCGTTATCACTCTGCGAGGTCAGCATGATAGTTATTCGATCTTTGCTAACACCAATGACTTTAAGGAAGGCCACATATCGTTTGCCGTCCTCCGGGCTGTTCAGCAACAGGTGTGTATGGGAACTTGTCTTGTTGCGCAGGAAATATTCAATAGCCCAAGTGAGGAGCTCTTCGTTCTGCTGACGTAGCGCACTGAGTTGTTCTACAGCTTCAGTCGCGTCAAAAATGTCGGCTTTGTTCGTCGGACGAGTAGGAAGGAGGCGAGTGGGTGAATCATGTCCGGCTTCAAGCTTACGCGCGCGATGAATAACCCCAACTTTTGAGGTATTAGTATTCGTCAGGCTTTGAGCTGCTTGCATCCAGCGAGTAATAGCTTCTTCGGAACATCCATATAACGATGCAGCCTCGCGGAGATCGACTCCTGCTTCCATTACACTCTCCAGAACTGAATGTACTAGCCTGATTGGCTGCTCTTCCGGAAGCGACAAACGTATTTTCAAATCGGAGTCAGGCCAAGAGATGGGTGTTGTTACCTTGATATGGTTCCCTGTTATCGGGTCCTGAAATAGCTTGGCGTAACGTTTGCGTTGGTGCGCTCGTGCGGCCAGAAGAAAGGAATCCATTGCATCTCGCTTTTTTGCTTTGTAGAGAGCAGCTACGCTGATGCTGGTGAGCCTCGAGGTGAATTCCACACTGCTTTCGGGCAGGTTCTGTGACTGGCAATAATGCAGCATGAGATCGTGCCAATGGCAGTAATGCCCTATGGATACCTCTGGGGCATGGTGCCCCATTGTCAGAGCCAACTCATACAAATGGTTGTGCGCCAGCTGAGCCCGGTCCTTGTTGTTGAGATCGGCTATAAACCTCTGCTCAAAGAACTTTGACAACCCAGCTGTATTGGATCCTTGTAGGCGAATCAATTGACTGCTGGCCATGCTATGACGCAGGTGGTGAAAGCGGACATGAAGATCATTGGTCACTGCCCGCATCACATCATGCAACGGGTCAAACAGCAGCGATTCCTCAGTTAAATCGTCTTCTGAAAGGTCGCTGCAAAACAGGTAGGCATTTGAATGGCTGTCAGGCGCTTTTCCCTGCTCTCGTTTACGCACAACAACCCAATCCAAAAGAATCTTTAATTCATCTGGAGGCATGAGCTCCAGTAAAGACAATCGGCGGCGCGCGCTGGCCGACTTTAGGTTGCCCATAACGAAAAGTTCGGGGCGAACTTTCCCACACACATGAGAGATCTTAACCTTCCAGGCTTCGCTTCGTCTGAGCCCAAGCCGATACCCTAAAATCAGAAGCATCCGGCGCATTTTATAGAGTCTGGGGTGCTCAGGATCTTGCCGCTCTAACTCGTTATATATTTGTTGAAATTCTTGCTCGGTGATGAAGTTTGCATCTACATCAGAGCCAACTGCCGGGCCATCGTAAAGCTCTTTGATATTGATCCGCGGAAGATTTGTTCTCTGGCTGAGAAAACTATGGAACTCATCTAGCCGGCCTGAAAGATACGTTCGCGACTTTGCTGTCGGAGCGTTTTGTAGCAAGGTTTGATATAGATCCAGCAGTTCATCGATGTCATATCCCAGTAGGTTGTTGTTGCCAAGAAGGTCAGGCAGTCGCGCAAGATTACTGGTGTACTGTCTGACCGTTTTTACTTGTAGGTTCTTTTTGTAGCGGCTTCCGTTCTGCAGCAAAGACAACATCCAATGCGCCACCAACTGCACACCGATACTCAGTTTCCCTGCCTGATTCTGTAGAAAATCCTCAACTACCCGCTGAGCTTTTGCTGAGCCGAAATACTCCTTGTTTCGGTCGGGTTTCAAGGCATTGAGAAGCACCTGCAGGCTTCGTTGCTGATCGACAGCACGCACATTAACTGCCTGCAAATGTATCAAGGATGGATCCAGCCCAGTTTCCTGCAGTTCGAGGAGATCTGATGTGGCAATACTGGAGGCACGAACTCCTGTTCGTACTCGATGCCAGGTCTCTGCGGAAAGGGGGGTAGATTTCATTCGCCCGGAGGCATAAGCCCCGAGATAACCTGGCAGTATCAGGTTTGAATGTAGACTGAAGCGGTCGCATAACTTCACTAGTGTCTTGGGTTGGGCTTGAACTATTTTGAAGCCAGTGGCCCGCAAATAGGCATCTACCCAACGGAAGATTCCCGCAGACATTTTTTGGGAGCGTGTGTCAAAGGATGGCCACTGGTGGCCTGACTCATGCCATCGATAGATCAAGAGCTCACTGACTGGGTCAGGAAACCATCTCCGGCAAAGAACGGGCTCCTTTTCTGCGTTGATATCAAATATGTCGACCCAGGCAAACTCTTGCTCAGTGATAAGCGGCTGATCATAGTTCCAGTTCTTTATCAGCTGTCTCAGTATGCGCGAATCTGTAAGACCACCCAGAGCAATGAAACAGAGTACAAGCTCCCCGGCACGTACCTCGTTTCGGGCTGTTTCATTTGCCTGAAGATTAAGACCCTTTAGGTCGGACACATCCTCTCGTTCTAACGACGCCAGTAGATGTGCATGTATCGCTCGGGTATGGGGCAGCCATTCAACGTCAGTCGGCGGAAAAAATACCTTTTCATGCCTGAGCAGATGCATCGCCGGCGGTACCGGCAGATCCCAAATCTGTTCCTTGTTGCCTTTATCGATGCC
The DNA here is from genome assembly GCF_900105995.1 of Pseudomonas pohangensis. Lineage (NCBI taxonomy): Bacteria > Pseudomonadati > Pseudomonadota > Gammaproteobacteria > Pseudomonadales > Pseudomonadaceae > Pseudomonas > Pseudomonas pohangensis. The sequence goes on from NZ_LT629785.1 coordinate 21,177, forward strand.
GAGGATCACAAAGTTGTGTGCCCATCTAAGCTCCCGACCTTCAAAGCCCTCTAGAACTTTTTCCAAGACGGTATCCAAAGCCAGAGGTTCATCGATCTTGCCTTTGGCCAAGCCGGGCGCATATTGCGCTAGCCTCTGGCGAACCTTGGCGTGAACGCTATGTTTTGCTCGAAGGTTTGTTTCTTGTCGCTCTTTTTTTTTGCGATCTGCTGAAGACGTCTTGCCGTTGTCTTTCTTGTTGTCTGTTTTACCTTGTCGAACCTCCCATCCACTCCAGAGTCCCTCAGTCGTCACGACAAATTCCTCTTAGAACGCTCCAGCCATCCCCCTTGAAAATTTCCGTTATCGGCTCCTCGATGACTCGCTTGAATTCCAGTGGGGAAAGACTTGAATTCCTGCTGTAGGGCTCTTGGCCCATGTCCCAGTGCCCCATAAAAAGGCGGACAACTTCACCGTCTACGCCCATGTCACGCAGCCGATTACGCAGGTACGCGCGGTTGACATTTATTGGCACGGGAAAAAACGTCTCGAGACGCTTCTTCAATTCAGCTGGCCTTAAAGTCCCCTGCTGAAACTGCTCATCCAGTAAGAACAAAAAAGGGGTGCTCTCGGACGTTAAAATGCTATCAGCCAAATTCCGATTCAAAATCATGAGACGCTGGGACAGCAGTCGACAGTGCTCCGCATACATTAACAACTGATCGCATACTTGTTTCGGTAGCCAGGCAAGACGACTGTGATACCAATCGTCCGCATCCTTGTCGCTGATCACAACCAGGCCCGTCTTCAAATCGATATGACTAAACGAATAAAGTGGATCCTTGACGGCGCGATAACCAGTCGTGAAGTGCAGCATCAGCATCACGTAAAGCGTGAAGATATTGTGCAATTCAACCAGGTAGTTTTTTGTTCCAACCTGCCGTAGGCGTTCTCTGTAACGAGTCTTGAGGTTCTGCACCAGCTCTCTGACGGAGTCAGGTTTCAGCAGGGTTCTACAGCCAAATCTGAGCTTAGCTTGTACACATTGCTCCATCGGGAGTATTGGCACCGGTAACTCTGGCCAGCTGAGTTCCTCGGATATTGAATTCATTAGCTGATTGCATGTTTTTCCATACGCGTTATAGAGCTTCTCCATTTGAGGTGCTGCATAGTGGATAGCAACATCCGATTGGCCGTGCATTACTCCGGTAATCAGCGACACTTCCACCCAGTCGCGGCAGGTGTGATAGAGGTGATGGGAGAAGTCTGATTCGATACGTTTGAGCGTGAACCTTGCAAGGGTTTGACTGTTTAGTTTGATCAGCAACTGCTGAATCGCTTCCTGATAAATCTCTTCGGTTTGGCTGAATAGTTTTGTTTCTTCAGCAGCTTCACCCTTGTGCTTTGCATCCTTCCAGCGAGCAATCCGGCTAGAGATTTCTGAGTGGATTTGCAGCACCAAAACTGGGCCTGTGGCTACTAGGTGAGCCTTGGACTCATCAGTCAGGCTCGATATGTATTTTGGTTTCAGTGGAGCCAGCAACCATTGTTTGTGTAAAGTAGAAAAGTGACGCTTTCCGGCCCCGATTGTTTTTGGATAGCGAGTTTTTTTCGTGCTTAAACGAATGTCGATGACCGATTTTAATGGGTTAGCAGTCCAGTAAATGGACAGCATTAGAGCTGCAAGCTCAAGGTTGCTGACATCTGGGTGGAAATCATTTGCTGAGTTGCTTTCATTATCTGCAAGGGTGAACAGCTGATTATGGAGGCTTGCCGTTTCCCAGAGAGACAGGCCGCCCCAGCGCATACTCAGCGATTGATTGCGCATACTGATGGCCTTGGCAAGCCCTCGCGTACGCATTGCACCAGCCTGTGGAGTAAAAGCCCGGCGCTGCCGCTTTTCCTGCTCGTCGCGCTCTGTGAATATCAGATGCTCCGTTCCAGATAAAAGCTCGTCCGGACTCAGTCCGTCGTGAATCATTTCTGAAACGATTTTATTGCTTAGCATCGGAGAGCGCATACGCGTTATGTGAGTAATAGCGCCGCTGGAAGAGTCTAAAAACTCATCAATATCCTCTAGGTTAATAATTGTTTTTCTATCTGAAGCAGGCGCCTCGGTTGTTGCTCTGCGCAATCCTCCACTATTCGTAACAGCATGCCGCATTGCTCTAGCTAGAATTCGCCAGTGGTCAGAGTCAGAGCTGTCCGCGCGGGCCTGAACAATGTGGGCGAAATCTAGCTGTGAAACAGCTTCGCTGGGCAGCTCAGTCAAAATATTTTGCCGCTCATCAAAAGCCCTTTTCTGCTGAATGTCAGCCAAGAGTCGCACGAGTCGAGTCGTTTCCATCACGGAGTTGGCATAGTCACGATCCTCTGAAGCCTCCCGTGCACGATAGGCGTGGGCAACTAGCAGAAATTGGGCCGTCAGATGTACATGTTGAGCACGATTCTCGTCATTCGGATGCCTGTAATACAACGCACAATAAAGGGGCCAATCGCCTATTCGTCCATGCAGCGGTTGCGATTTTTCGTGGTCTATATTGTCTGGACCAAGCACCTCCGAAAGCTTCTGCTCGTTCTCCGCTGCCCAAGTTGAAATTTTGATCCAAACACTGAGCTGATCGACCTCTAGTTCGGCATCAGTAGAAAGCGCAACGACCTTTGCGAGAACAAGTAGAGCGTCTTTCAGGTTGCTCATGACCCTGGCGACGGCAAAAACATCGGGGGGAGCATTTATGAAAAGCAGTAACGATGATGGCTCCGTTTTTGAAATTTCTAGCTCGCTAGCTAGAAGCTCAACCAGCAGTTCACTATTAGTCTCAAGCATGAGAGCGTTTTTTAAGTAGTCTGCGATCAAACTGTAAAGCTCGAGCAAAATCCTGACTGGTTTTCAAAGAAGGAGTCATTTCTTTGTGGTTGATTTTGCCATCCAAGATCTGCAGCAGGGCGGCACGCTGCCGACCTGTATCGCCCCCCAGACCGAGAGCTAGAGACGTTAGATATAAGTCGTTGGTCGAGAGTTCTTCAATATATTCAGCTGAACAGCCAAGCAGAGAAATTACTTGGACCCTGCGGCATGGACACAAGGAATTCACAGCGATGCTGAGAGAGCGGAAACCCGCAACGCAGCGATATCTCTGCTGATATTGCGCTACCACGATTGGGTGAGATATCAGGATTTCCTCTACTGCGGACTCGCTAAAAAAGCTGGTGTCGTTCAGTAGATACTCCATATTCGCGGCAATATCTGCACTGCTCATAGCTGCGGGATGGATGTGGATAATTTGTGAAAGCGGGATGCCTATGAGCTCGCGCTTAACCCCGACCCAGAGAGTATCTGGATTGGTTTTTTGCTCATCAAAACTCATGCGTTTCCTCCAAGTTCGGCATCCTGCAATCAGGCCCAGCCGTTGTCAAAAATAGACCTGACCTTCGGGAAAGGCAACTATTTTATCAATAAAATCAATCTGTTACGGTATAATAATATGAAATGATAGGAGGTGCTTGGCCTGCTAGGCCCATCACGTTGGGCTTGGCTTCCAGTACACGCCCGCAAAGCCAGTGGCTTCTGGGTGTGAGGGTTTGTCAGCAAACGCCAATCGCCTGTTGCTTGCCGCGGCGCTCGCGATATCGGCCTGTTTGACTGCAGTTGTCAGTGGTAGCAGCGGCCTTTGGTCCCGCGGTTTCATCAGGCTGCCAAGGATATACCTGATGGCAATAGCGCCATCTGCCCATGCCTGATCAAGATTTATGAATGCGTCGGCAAGAATTTCTACGTTCAATATTTCGGGCGCTATAAGCTGCCCGATTGCTGTTTGGTGACAGTCTTGCGTTAGCGTTCTGACTTTTCCGACGTCATGGAGCAAGCCTGATACAGCGGCGAGCCAACGTTCGTGGTCTTCGAAGCACTGGGTTGCCGCATAAGATATCTCTGCAACTTCCAGGCTGTGCTGTGCAAGTCCGCCAGGCTCACGGTGATGATAGGAAGTGCTCGCGGGTACACTAAAAAATGCGCAACCTACGGTGGGGTCGCCGAGCACCTGGTATACAAAATTCTTGAGAGCAGCATAGGGGCATCTTTCAATCCATTGCTGCGTACGCGTAACCATTTCCGGGGCCGCTATTAAGCGGCTAGGCAGATGATCCAGCGACGTATACTGCTGTATTAGATGCATATCCTTCCCCGAATTGACCAACCTGCCGAACTCATTACTCAATGTCATGGTGACTGCCCTGTGCCCTTGTTTTATGTAGTTACCTGGGTGCTCAGAAGGGCTCAATAGAATGTCGTGACTACCAGTCATGTTCTCTAGTGTGAGGCTAATGGCTGAATGCTCTGAGGACACGGGATAAAGTTGGTGAGCCATGATGCAACCAGAAACATGGTGCTTTTCTGGCTCGCAATTGGTGGTGTCAAAGTGTGCAAGTGTTTTCATCATGCATTACCCCAGCAGGACAAAGTTTGCTCCAGACGATCAATCAGGTAGGGCAGTACAACTTTGCCGTATTCATCATCAAAAGCGGGTAACGTTTCCTTTATCCAGGTTTCCAGCGCATCGAGATTGCTCCGCTCGTTGCCTTTCCCGATTAGAAAGACCAGCGCATCGCCATCGGGAATGTGCATCGCTACCTGCATGGCTTGAGCTAGTCGGCGATGGGTTGTATTGGAGTAATTAAGCATGGTCGATCTCCTTCTCTGGTACTGAAGTTTCACTAAGCTGCTGCATCAAGAGGCGCTCCATAGCGGAGCCATCGCGTCTCGTTAAATTGGGTACGTACCGCGAATAAACCCGGAACAGCATTTCTGTTGTGGTGTGCCCCATCTGTCGGGCAATCCATTCGGGTGCCTCACCGGACGCCAGCCATAGCGTGGCTGCGGTATGCCTTGTTTGATAAGGTCTACGAGCGCGTAAGCCGAGGTGTCGCAACAGTGGGTGCCACACACGCTGAGTGACGTTGCGGTGAGAGAGTGGAGAGCCGTTACGAGAACTGAAAACGAAGTCGAACTTGCTGGTGAACTTGTTTTGTTCTCGTAATGCCTGGTAGACCGGTTCAGACATTTCGATGGTCCGAAAGGAGCCGTCATTCTTGGTATAAACCAGCTCATCCTTCACCAAGGATTGGCGTACCAGAATCTGTCGGCGCTCAAAGTCTACGAACTGCCATTGCAGGCCATCGATCTCGCCGGTCCGCATGCCGGTAAAGAAGCGGACGGTGTAGTACGGCTTGAAGTCTGGCCGCACGCTTTCGAGTATCAGTTTGACCTCCTCAAAAGTGAACGGCTCTACATCGGTCCTGGGCACCTTCAGTGACTTGATGCCTTGATATGGCGAGGTAAAATCAAATCGGTCGGCTGCCTCCGCAAGGATCATGCGCAAAGGCGTAATGATGTGGTTGATTCGCGTCGCTGACAGAGGTTTGTCGTTTCCGTTCCTGACTTTGGTGAGTGCGGAACGGAACGACATGATTTCTGCCTTGGTGATACAGCCGACCTCTTTTTCTCCGAAACTCGGTTTGAGGTAGGTTTTGAGCGTCGAAGCGATGGTGTCGCTGTATGAGCGCCGCCACTGTGACTGCATCTCGGCGAACCAGGTATCTGCAAAGTCTGAGAACAGAGGCGTGGAGTGATATACCGGCGCACTGCGAGTGATGAATTTCAGGGCATTGGAACTGCCTGGGAAATAACGCTCGTACTCGAAAGTGCCAAGCGTGATTTCTGCTTCGATTTTTTTCAGCACCCCTTCCAGTTTGCGACGGTTGGCCGGCGTGTCATCCAGCGCAGTCTGTTCGCGGCAGCGGTGATTCAGATAGCGAAAGTCCAGAAACAGCTTTCCAGTCTTGTCGCGTACTCGAATGCTAGCCATGTAGTACACCTCCATTGGCCATGGGGATGCTGAAGTTGGCTCCGCCTGAGGCCATCGCCATGTCACGCTCGATCGCATCCCAGATATAGAGAATTTTGCGTCCTCCAAAGGGGCGCAGGTAATGCACCCCTTCCAGCAGCACGGAGTCCTTTAGGCGTTCACGGATAGTGCGGGCGTCGTACTTGATGCGAGCGGCAAGTTCGTCGGTGGTAAGGTAGGCTGTACTCATTTTATGATGCTCCTCTACGTCTAATGATGCGTACACGCTACATAATATACATGCAAAAGATGCTGTCAATCGTCTTTTGTAGACTTTGATCGACATTTGATGCGAAGGGGCATGCTGCTTGGTATGATTCCCTCTCACAAAGAGGGGGCGTCATGATTCGATTTCGTTTAAAGGAGCTGATGGCCGACAAAGGCTTTAGAGAGAGTCGGCGTGTCACCCTGGACGAAGTATCCAAGGCAACCGGTATTCACCGCACGACGCTATCTAAAATTGCCAATCAGCGTGGCTACAACACAACGACAGAGATACTCGACAAGCTGTGCGAGTATTTTGAGGTGCCGCTGGAGCAGGTGGCTCAATATCTTGATCAGAGTAAATCTGAAGGCTGACGGGGACAGTAGATGCGGGGGGAAATGCTTCGTGAATACTGCAGTGTGCTGAGTTCTATAAATGAATCGAGCAAGGCCGTGGAATGGACAAACTAAAAACGACACCTCACGCCAGAGTGACTCGCAAAAGCCACCCCATGAAAGACGAGATCGCTTTACTGCCGGCGTTTCAGGGGTTGGTGCTTGAGGAAATCGAACTGCTGGAAACCGAGGTGCAGTATGCTCGAGCACTGGAAGCGATCAAGGGCGCGGGGCTGGTGGGATTCGATACCGAATCAAAGCCATCATTTCAGAGGGGAGACGTCAGTGACGGGCCACATGTTGTCCAGCTTGCGCTCCATGACCGTGCATACATTATCCAGATAGGTACTAACCCGCCTATTGGGTTTCTCCAGGATATTCTTGGGAGCGCCAGCATCACTAAGGTGGGCTTTGGTCTTAAATCAGATCGAGCTCATTTACATCGAAAGTTTGGAATTAAACTGGTGAACGTGATTGATCTCACAGGCCCCCTGAGAGTGCTTGGATACAAGCAGGCATTGGGGGTGAAGGCTGCAGTAGCCGTGCTGCTTGGCCAGAACCTGCCGAAGTCGAAATCTATGAGCACATCGAACTGGGCGCGGAATGATTTAGAACCCAGTCAGCTTTTATATGCGGCGAACGACGCCTTTGCGGCACTCAGGGTTTACCAAACTCTGCAGTTGCGCACGGAGCAGGGCGTGCAAGCCAAAGCCGAACATTGACTTAGGCCACATGCCTGCTCAAACCGATACTTGGTAAAGCAACATTATCAATCGAACTGACGAACACTTGCTTCCGACTTTACTAGTGGATATCAGAGATGCGACCGGCAGATATGTGCCAGAAGCAGACGTTCGCGATAGACCTTTGTGTACTGAACGGAGTACTGTCGAAAGCGAGTTCGCTCACGCATCTGATCGAGAAAATTTGGCTAACAGTCCATGGCGAATATTCCTTATACGCTACCGACCACAACACTCTGCCTTGAAATATCGCTCACCGAGTGGAGTTCATGCGCTTGGAAACAACATAAACTTAACGGGGAGTTGGTGTTCGGTTTTGTAGGGGCAAGTTCGCCCAGCTTAATACTCCGCCAGGCAACGTTCCTTCTGTTCCCGGTCTTTTATGCTGTAACAACGGCTCTGCTCACCACCTACTTGTGCCAAACAGGCATTCTTCATGTCGCTATCCTTGATTGAATAGCACAGCGCTTTCTGGTTCTGCGTGACTGCTAGGCACTGGTTCTTCTGATCTTGGTTTTTGATCGAGTAGCAGAGTGCAGGATTTCCTGCCTGACTCACGGAAGGCAGAAGTGCTGTAATAAGTAACGCGCAGAAAAATTTCTTCACTGAACAACCTCGATGTTGATACGGATAGCAGGTCACCCTTCGGCGGGCCCGTTATTATGACTACAGAGCCCTGTAGCTTAATAATCACTTCATGGCGTAAAAGGATAGCGGCAACAAAAATGGCAAATATCTAAATTAGCAAAAAGCTCAACTGTTTTCACTATCCTTATTTGACCTTCCAGTTTCAGAAATTTCTCCGAGAAGGCCTCGTCAAGAAGGCTGCCACGCTTACGCCATGGATTCCGGTCTGGCTTACCCTGGGCAGAGTATAGTGTTGGCTTGATGTTACTGTTTCCCGCAATTGGCGAAAGACTACCGCTCAATTTCTGCTTGTTCAAATGTGCAGGTGCTATATTGTTGTTCTCCACACGCTGTATTAACTATATCTTTATAATGTTTTATAATATTTAGCTAGTTAATTTTTTAAGGCACATTACTCTAACGCCCGTAGTTGTCTCGTCTTTACTGAAGTTTTCCATTCTGGATTTATGGCCAACCTCTGCATATATTTTAAAAATATCCTTTTGCTGTTGCGCAGCATCCTTCAATGACGCATCGATTAAGTTTTTCATTTGAGATAAATTTAGACCATTATCAGCTTGTTCCCAGCCAAATTTCGCAGCTACTGTCAATCCCTCACAGATTGAATTGATCTGCGCCATTTTATCATCTGCATAGGCGTTGTTGTATAGAGCGACAATAGTCATTATTGCCAAGCATCTTTTGATTAGAAGCATTTCATTTAAGCCTCAAAATTAAATAGATTCTATTGTGTTTCCTGGTTAATTTAAATTACAGATAAACATTCATTTAACCACTTTGTATAGCTGGCCTTGATTAGATCTTTTTGTTTTTCTTTATTTTCTAATACGGGAGCGGTATAGATTCGCTTTACAAGTTCTTCGAAAGCTTCTGGGCCGCCGGCAACTATTTCGTTCGCGGTTTCTATTGGCGCACCGGCTTGTCTTAAAGCCATAATACTTTCTCCAAGCTCTGCGTAGCTTTCGCAAGTTTCACGATCTAGCGCTGCAGCAGGTAAGGTTAAGAAAAGTAGAGTTACCCATAGGATTGATTTGATCATTATGTGCCTTCACTTTTAAATCACTTAAACGTTATCGTATTGCGAAAGCTATGCAAATGATTTATGTTCCTGAGGTGGTGTACTGAGTTAAAATTACAGCTTCTGGTTACTTGCCGTAGTAGAGTTTTTTAACTTAAGGTTCAGGCTTTTCCCCGGAGCATGCTGCTGAACTGGATACTTCCTCGGTAGCCTCCCTCAACATGCTTGAAATCTGTTCTGAGCTTTCAGCGGTGTATATGCGACCACCGGTGTTTTCAGAGATACATTTAGGGTTAGAATTTTTACTGATGTTAACTACGTTAACTCGAAGGCGAGGCTGTTCTCGGGAGATACGCTTGGAAACTTCGCAAACGTCTCTGTTGCAGCCTTCCTCCCCATCGATGAACATCACTATCACTGCATCACGATCTCGCCCATCGACTTGATTAGCGGCCTGTTCCAGGCTTGATGCTAGCGGTGTTCCGCCATATGCCTTAAGGCCATTGATACCACTCACTAGTGCAGGGCGTTGCGCAAGGTCGAAAATTCCGTGATCGACCTGGGCGTTGCAATCACCAAAGGTGATGAACCGAATATCTATTTTCGGATGAAGGTTTCTGATCATATTTGCGAATGACTGCTTTGCTATATCAATCCGTGCTAATCCGCTGAACAAGCGTTTGACCCGTGGATTATTTGCTGGAAGCTTCTGGCCAACCCTCATTAACCAGTCTTCGTCCTCTCTGGATATGTCCGCATTGAATCCCATGGATCCAGAGGTATCTAGCACCACGACAAATTCAGGAGGCAATGCTTTTGGATCTTTCTGGCAGGCGTAGGTGGCAATCTCCTGTCGTGGGGCCAGCCCCATCAGGTAGTCGCCCTTCGGAGACCAATCACATACAACTATGTCAGTCGTTTTTGATCTACAAAATATGCCTGTAATGTACATAAATGTATGAAATTAATGGGATTTAAATTTCAGGCGAATAATGCTCAAAGACCTTTAAAGGCATGCAGAGCAATCAAGATGCTGGCACAGCAAGCTGGTTTTGTCAGAATCTGCAATGTTGGTTTTCGACCACTTTTTAAATCTAGGCACATAAGTTTCCGAACCGAAGCTCCCTTCCATCAGACTGATGCAGAAATGTTTAGTAATTCGCTTATCAGGGGGTGCCAAGTCTACGACCAGCGACAAGAATGAATTCAAGTCGGCGACCCACGTCGAGTGGTAGGTCAGTGCAAGAAATTTGAGCGTCTGCTGTGGTTTCGGCCTTCGCCAGAATGGCATCAAGCGTTCCCATCAGGGAGGTCCGTTCGTAGCGCAAGTTCCATAGGACACATCTTAGGCTGACAGTCTATAGCGTCTGACACGATTTCATCGTGTCGCTCAGGGCGTGTGCTGCAGTAGCTTGATCTTCACGTTTGGCGGATCTATGAGGGTAATAAGTTGCGAGCTATTTAACGCCTTCAGGGTTGAGGTGGCGTAAAAAAGTTGCTGCCGGATACGATTCCGGCAGTAGTCAGAGAGTCACAGTGAGCTGGCTAAGTGATTTTGGACGCCAGTTAAGGTTTCACGATGCCATCCGCTTCATAGCCACTGACAAGTCATTTTCATTCGACTTAAGCCTGGAATGTGCGCTCGTGATCACCCGCTGTATGAAGTTGATGGGGCTTTCAGTTGACTCGCTCGAATGCGTAGCCGCGTGGGTTGGAGTCCAGCTGCCTCAGGGCGATCAATTCGATCTTACGTAGAGGGACTTTCTCACTATTAGTGCTTGAGCAGGAGCCTGCTGGAGGCTATGCAGGCTGCTGAGCAAGGTACCGCGAAGCTAGTAAAGCAGATTGGTCTTGGCCTCATACGGACTTACTTCCTATCACCATTCGCTCCAGACGAACTACAAGCCAGCCTGATGCGGTCAATTTCCAGCTAGGAGCTTGGGAGTCTGCAAGAGGGAAGGCCGTCTTGTGAAAATACATCGTGCCGTATCTATATGATTTATATAGAAAATTATAAATGAGCAAATAAATAGCATTGAGATTGGCTGTTTTTGGGCAGTGGGTCAGCACTATTAGGGTATTAGAGGCCAGTCTGGAGTCACAAAGGATGGACGCTGTGTTGAAAAAGATACCACTCGAAACGATTAATAGGATTCATCCCAAGGTGGCTGCCATTGAGCAAAAACTTAATATTTCTCCGCCGCACCTGCCAGGTGCTGCCCTAATTCCAGAAGAGGTGGTTGACTTAGTAAACCACCTGCATCCGATCGCAGTAGTCAGCGAAAAAGGGGAAATTTATTGTGTAGGACAAATCGGGCTATATCGATGGATGCGAGGGATCTTAGATGGGAAACATCAAGTACAAGTGATCGAAATCAAGAGAAAAATTACAGACGAATTAGCTGAACATTTGATGTTGATTGAGCGGTTTCTTGTGCCCGCTTTGGCTCCGGTAAATTCACTTCAGGCGCGTTTGATGTATGAGGCAATTGCACAGCCATCAACTCGCTGGCCTCACGCTTACAAGAGCATTGCGCACTTCTCAATGTTGGCCGGAGTAAAGCCACACAAGGATGATGGGGCAAGTCAATGAGTCAGATACCTCCTTTGCACCAGAAGTTACTGAAGTTTGTCACTGATCATGGACAAGATGTTGACTCAATAGCACAAATTCTAGAGGCATTGGATGCGCATTCTGATTTGATTGATTTCCCACGTGTGCTGCGTGGATTAACTCGAGTGCTAGATGCCATGCAGCAGCCTGCCGTGCTGGGTCAGGCTAATTGGGATTTGGAGCGCTGGCGTGATGTGAGTGATTGGATCATCAGCCTTAGAAACGATGAAAACTTACTGATAACGTTTGGCGCAAAATTCTATCTCGGAGATGAAAGAAAAAACAAAAATCCGATTATCGGTGCGGGAGTAAAGCGCTACGGATTTCCATACGCAGTGCTTTGGCATGAGCCTTACGATAAAGAGAACGAAGCCGAGTTCTATCGCCTTATTGCGCAATTTATGTTGGCTTTTCAGCTGCTTCCAGAGTCGCATGCATTGGAGGATCAACTCTATGCTGCCAACAGGGAGCTGCGACTCATATCAGGCCTCGATGTCATCATGACTCCGACGGAACTGAATGTCTGGTGTTCATCTGCTGATTTTCTTCGACGCTGCCAAAATTATGACGTGGCAGAGTCGGCAAGCGAGTATGCAGAGCTATTTGCGCCGATTGTGCGTGCAGTTCGATACTGTAATGGCGATACACCACCTGCGCGCTCTGGTGGAGGTAGTGGTACGCGAACGCGCAAACGAAATAAAGCTGGTCTTGGCGTGCAAATGAGTCAAGGAGAAGACAGCTTTTACCTTGACGACCCGGACGACCCCAATCTATTGCCTGGTAAGTATTCAATTTTAGTATCACCTACCGACTTGCCAGAGGACATTGAAGGAGATCAGCTTGCACCGGACGAGTTGACTGAGCCGTTTGATATTTGCCTGCTAGAGGAAGGTGATTCGGAAAGGGCGTACGCAGCTGATTTACTAAAGGCACAGAGCGTACAAAACCATATTATTCGTGCACGACAGTATTTGCCGTTTAGTTACAGCCAGTTCACGTTGACTGAAATTTCGAACTTATTGAGCGGATGCACTGAAGAATTTTTAGAATGCTTATCGTTACTGGCGCTTCATCCAGGTAGGCAGAAATCGTTGCGTGCTCGCATGGAGGCGATCGCTGGCTTGCACCTTATGCTATGGCTAGGGCAGCCACTACTTCGAGTTCGGCAACTGCGTGTTGTCGAGATGGGGGACGTGCGTAGGTCAACACTAGAAATGGTTCGTGGTGTGGATGGCTGTGTGTCGGAGTTTCGGTTTGTACCTCATATGCCGTCATATCTGTCCGAGGAGAATCTTGAAGAAGGAGCTACGAGGAAAAGAGCATCGTGTGTTTCTCTCCCAGATTTAGCAGAATCGGCCTATTTTATTGAAGCATTGCAGCATCACTTTCCTGATAAGGAAGATACGAGCTTCATTTTTAATCAAAAGCCAAAAGCACTCGAAAAAAACATCAGAAAGCTGCTGAAAAAAATCGGGCTAGGCGACTCTCGATATACGATCGAAAAATCACGGACTTTTCTGCACCGGCGAATTATTTCAGAAACTCATGATGTGGTGAGCGCATCGTTTTTGTCTGGTTACCCCTCGCTTTCTGCAAATACACCAGCGTATTACTCACAGCTAAACGTTGCGCGCTTAAGAAGAATTTATATAAATTCTTCAATTTTGCTATTGAAGCATATTTATGCTTGTGGAGGCGTTGTATATGAAGAGCCTATGATATCCGAATATGAGGAATCAGGGGGAATAGGGGCGCGTAACTGCCTCACAACTGAAACGGTCATTAAGAATATTAATGCAATGCTAGCAGTTCTTAGGTCAAAGCCGACAGGCGAGTTAAGTAACCTGGTCGCTTGGCATAACTGCATGACACTCTGGACCACTCAGCTATTTATGATGGTTACAGGCTGTAGGGCTATACGTAACCCTTTGATGAGCGTGCAGCAGTTTGATCCTCGTTTGCGAGTCGGCGCCCTAGGAGATAAGGATGCGGATGATAGGCATATGAGTCGGCTTGTATGTCTCTATAAGATTGTAAGGAATCAACTGGAGGCTTATCAAAAACATTGCAAAGAAATATCGAGGCAATTGAGTGGTTATCTTTCGAATGATATGGAGTTAAGTGAGAGTTATTTCCTTGAGATTAATTCTAAAGGCATTAGGAAGCTCGAAGTTCGGCCTAATACTATTCGTGGCGTTATGGGATCAATTAATGGCTACACTTCACATCCAGTTAATTCTTTTCGAAAATTTATTCGTACTGAGTTAATAGAACGAAATTGTTCTCCTGAGGTCGTTAATGCTTATATGGGGCACTGGCTGTTGGGTGAAGAGCCGCAAAATTCGCTCTCTTCATTTTGTCCCAATGATTATGTGGCAACGCTTGATAAAAATCTTCAGGCGTTGATGAGTGAGTTGCCTTGGGTTGTGATTCATAGCCGCTGGGTTGATAAGAGGCCCGCCAAATGAAGTTACAACAACATGAATTAGATAAAATTTGGGCTCCAAATGAATACGATCCGGCTTGGAAGTCAGATGCTTATGGCGAGTTAAAAGTTATATTAGAAAAGTCAAATAATCTTGTCGCACAATGGTTGACCGGCCTGAGTGAGATAACCCGGTACGATGTAAAAATGCTCAGAACGCTTGAAGGGGATCTAGGCCGGAACTGCGTGATGAGGAACGCTTTGCGATCCATAACTATGAGGGTGCAAAAGTTTGAGGCCCCTTTTCCTCTGGCCAGGATTGCCATTTATATATCCCGGGAGGCATGTAGTTTCAATCCTGACTCATTGACAGTCGACCAGATAAAAAGGAGCTTTGACCTCATTAGTGTCTTGCAAAAAGCATTGCTGCTTGATGTTGATAAATTGGATTTAAAAGCAAGGCTTGGGCTGTTGATACTCAGTGCAGCTTATCATGGGGGGCTTTTAGATATCGAACAACTAAAAGCACTTATGTCGCTTGACATAGGCGAGATAGAATGGAAAGCAGCTATTCCTGAAGTGCGTCTTTTGCTGCCGGTTAATGGCAACGAAGGCGAAGATAATCGACAGTGGTTTCCTGATCCTTGCACATTAGCACTGCTTATGCGGAGTAAGGCTGATCTTGATTCAATTTGCGACCAATTAAAAAAACCTGAGATGTTGAATGGGTTTGTAAACGCGCTGCTTAAGTTTCCAGAAATCAGTGCTGGAGTCAGAACATCTAGTTTAACCGATATGCTGCAGTTATTGCGGATGCAAGTGCAAATGCATATTCCGCCATTACTTGTAAATTTCGCATCACGAGATAAGTTTCTGTCCCACTCTGTCCGTGAAGATGCTTGGGCGCATATCTTTGGCTATGACTGTAGCAAGTCCGAGTCTAACGACCATGACGGAAGTGAGTTGCCTGATCAAGCGCTAGATACTAAAGGACGGATTGATCCTGATTGGCTAGATCAGCTTGTCGCATTCATGCGCAAGAATGAAACAAAACAGGAGACAGCCGCGAGATTGTCCAGTTGGAGTGAGACCAAGCCGGGATTGCCTGCGGTAATGGCATCTTGGCTTAAAACGATGCTTTTGGGAAAGTCAGCATATGGCAACTCAAATATTCGCGAAACAATTCTTAGCTATCTCAGAATCATGGCGAGAAGCCTGTCGGAAAATTTACAGGTTGATACGATATTTGATATTCCCCCAGATGCTCTTGATGAGGTTTATGAAACTCTCCTTGATTTAGAAGACACTCCTCGAAAGCGCAAAGAATTAGCGAAGGCGATCCGTGAGTTTCACTGGTTTCTTCACTCCAAGCATGGGTATCCGCCAATCAGTGAAAACTCCGTGCTGGGTATAAATCGTGGTGTGCAAGCGGTTGACGCCACGATTATCTCGGAAGAGCAATATCAGGAGACACTTAAACAGTTAAGCTTTTGCGGGATTGAGATTCGATCGCCGCGATTGGTAATGGCTGCGAAATTGATGGTTATCTTGGGCTATCGTCTTGGAATTAGACGAAATGAGGGGCTCAAACTTCTGATTCACGACCTACAGTTACCTAGGCTACGGGCATCACGAATCAGCGCGTTTCAGCTACGTCACAAAGGAAAATCACTACTTACCGAACAGCAACGAATTGACCTCAATTTACCCGTACACCTTCACATAAGGCCAAATGCATTCCGGTATCTGAAAACTAGGAATTCCACACGAACACTGCCTCTGCATGAGCTATTGAGCGCTGATGAATTGTCGTTACTTCTTGAGTGGCATGCTTTAAGAGAGCAGGAAGAGCTTCAGGGAGCATTCTCGGACTTTCTTTTTTGTATTCCGGCCGATAAAACGGTTTGGATCAGTGAGGAGTACATTTTCCCAGCCATTCACGCGGTTATGAGAGCTGTTACTGGCAATCAGCATGTTCACTACCACCACTTGCGACACTCGTGCGCTACGTGGCTCATGCTTAAGCTAATGATCCCAGTTCTTCAGGCTGAGGAGAGAATTGAAATAATTTTCCAGGGACTACCGGAGACCAGCGGATGGTTAATGGATAGCGAAAGTTTAAAGCGATACCTTTTTCATTTTTCTGGCGGGCCAACCCGGCGGGTTGCCCACATAGTCAGCGCACTACTTGGTCACGCTAGCCCCAAAACTACCTTGCGGCACTATGTTCATTGCCTTCCTTGGCTATTGGCAATGGCTTGGCAATGGAATCCTGAGCGGTGGTATGCGATTAGCAGCGTTGCAAAACTTGCGGGTGTAAGTGATACAAAACGCAGACAAGAAAATTCGGCCATGTCAGAAACTGCGCAAAAGCAAAGCCAAATTCTGGAGCTGGTTTCGCGGTATATGAGAAAGTTTTCCATGATGCCTGAAGTTGCCCCTGCCCCCCGTGGAATAAAGATCATTTACGATCACAACGTTGTTATTCAACGAATGCGACGAATTGAGTCTTTCCTAGCTTATGCGGGTAACCCGATCTCAGTTGGCGCCGTTGACTTGGATTGGTTTGAGTTTCCAGAGAGTGATCGGCTCTCGATGGTAGATCGAGCAAAGTCAATTCAAGAGTCGTTTAGGAAGAATTCTGGCCACACTACCAAAATATTTCGTGTACATAGGTTTTCCAAAAACGTAGATGGGTTGACCCTTATTCCAAAAACTCTAAGTGATGGTGCTCGACAAAGTTTGAGTAAGCTAGCTCAAGCTATGTATTCATTATTGAGTAGTAAGGATTCCGCTCGCGCTCACAAGGTTGTCGACGATTTCATTGAGCGTGTATGGTCGCAGGATACAGATTTGCGCTTTAATCGGGGTCGAGATATTACGGAATTTAAAGATTATATATGGCTACTTAAAGAAATTGGAGTTGCTCCTGAGTCGATAAGTTTTGTGATTTATAGTCGCAGCAATCCGAGTGGGGAGAAGGATTACTGGCGTCAGTACATTCATTTATCGAAAATTAATGTTGTTCAGAATAATCCTAAAAATCATAAGAGCCGAAATCATCCTATCGCTGTCAGGGTTAGCCTTCCATTTCTTAGTAACGAAGGAAATGGCCGCATGAGTAATTACCATTCTGGTACAGCGCTTCGTTATCTCTTCGTGATGACATCAATTGATTGGCATTTCAGACAGTAACTTTTATTTTTTGCGCCCAATCCTCAATTGTGCTGTCACGCAGTGATGTCTGGCAGCCAGGCAAAGCTAATTTGCGTAATTGCATCTCACGTACGTAATTTCTCCTATCTGACCAGAAAATTGCATCGGTGCTGACCATTGATTGCGCTCGATTTGACCGGTGGCGGCAGAGAAGTGCTCCGCCTGAACGTGCCTAAACAGGCACTTCGCTTCCTCGCGCACCTTTTTTGGCAAGTCGAGATCTATGATCAGCGCCATCAGGCGCGCGTGCGCTCAAGAGGTGTGCTCACTGTGCCACCTTTCGGTTTACCCAGTCGACATGGGTATCTACTGCGGCGCTTTTGATCAGTCGCCAGCCGTGCTGCCGCGGGAGGGGTCAAACATCACGTCCATACGCATCCTCGTAGACCAGCATGAAAGTGGCGAATTCGTCCTAGTCGCTGTCCAAGACGGAGATCTTTATCGATCCTCTCGTGTGTGCCACAGGCGAAGCAGGTAGATCGTGGAGTCCGAAATTTTGTAGCGCATCTCGTAGTGCCCAACCAAAATCCGCCGTACATCACGGGGCGCGAACTCTTCCAGCCGCTCGCCAATCCGCGGGTTGGTCAGCAGCTGGGTTGGGGCTGCCGTGAGCTGCTGAACCGTGCGCGCCGCAGCGGGCTGATTCACGGTCGCCAGGAACTCGTATAGACGGGCCAGATCGGACATTGCCCTGCTCGACCATTTCAATTCCATTAACGCGGTACCGGCAGAGGCTTTTTGGTGCTGAGGCTCTCAGCCCATGCATGCACAGCCTGATGGTCAATTACACGCCCAGCATCCACATCAGCCAGTGCCTCGAGGGTCAGGCGGCTGCGTTCTTCTTCTTGGTCCAGCCAGTCGGACAGTGCCTGTTTGACGATCCAGTTCTTTGAGCGCTCCAATCGTCCGGCAATCTCATCAACACGTTCAGCCAGCTCAATAGGGACGTGAGCGGTGACGGATCTAGTTTTGGTGATGGCAACCATGGTGTGTCCCCTTTTCCAGCGATCGTTCTGCGCCTAGGTGATGAAATTTCAATCATAGTGAATAAAAAATAATCATCAAGCACAATGTCAGTCTTGGGTATGCGCATTCCGGGTCAAGTCGTTTGCACTCGACTTGTCTAAGAGTGCGCGCGCGACCCAGTATTTGCCATTGAGGGGCTGCCAGGTGGTGACATCAGGGAAGCACTTCATCCAAGCGCTGAATGACTGCGCCCGAAGCGGTCATTGTTGAAAATAAATTTGTCCCCTTTTTTTAAGCTGAACGGACTGGTGCCGAAGGCGACAGGTCCGCTGAAGCGCCTTGTTGGGCAACTTCAGTCATCTTGGAGAAGCTCCCAATCTTTTTTCCCGCATTTGGGGCAGTTGTAACCTTTGTCTGTGATCCACTTAACAACCTTGTCTTTGTAAGCGAGCATTCCCACGCCACACACGACCATCGCTATACAGATAGGCAATGCCAGCCCTGTTCCTGCGAAAAAGAATGTAACCCAAGCCCAGAAGCCGCCAATAGGTGCAGCAACCCCGATCAACTTAACCCAAAAATCCTTGTTTGTTGTCTCAGAATGGCCGCACGACTTACACCATATTTTCATTTTCGGTTCCGTTAGTTATGTATCTTCTAATAAATACTGATAAATTATGTATGTTCAAAAGCTTTTATCAAACACAAGTTCTGGATCGAGCAGAGCAAGTTTAATGCGAGTGGCAAGCCTTGGCCGGGTACGAAACAGACTGGACCATATACCCCGCTAGTTCGCGTATGGCAGGTGCGTTATTGCTAGTAGTCCAACATCTTCCAGGTAGTTATTCGAAAGTAATTTAGAAATTATCTTTTCTTTAGAGGATACGCAAAGTGTCAGGTTTTCTTGATAATCAGGCGCCTTCGCCAGAAGCAGAATATGTCCGTTTCTTAGAGGGTGACGTATTTGGAAAGATGCTCCTCAAGAGCTATCTTCTTCGGGTAATCGGACTTAGCGAGAGCGATATTCATATTCCCATCGGCAGGTGGGGGGACATGAACGCGGAGCCCCACGGCGCAGCGGATGCTTTAGTGCTTTTAAACGGTCGCTGGTTAGCTGTTGAGGTGAAGCTCGCTAGGCTAAATATTGCAAACAAGAGCATAGGTCAAACTAAGACCAACTGGGCTTTTAACAACATTCTGCGTACCCCGTCTAAGGCAGCGAAAGCATATGATATCTTATTCGCTGTTGGTGTGAATGTTTTGGGATTCGAAAATCCAGGGTATTGGGAGTTTTTTCGGAGCACTATTTTAGAATTGTCTGTCGCCGATCCAAGCCTTTCAGAGACAGTGCTACCTCACGAGCCGGCCTTCCTCAACTTGTGTGGGGCGTTCATTCTTCCATTTGACAGCATTCCCAACAATCACTTCCGGGTCACACTTAGCGCGTTAAGTTCCAGCCCATTCAACCAGTACTTTTCATGGTTGAACAATACCACACGGTGTAAAGAAATCTGGTCAAGTGCTTTAGCTGTCGGTATTTCAGCTGACCAAGCCTAACTAAGCAAACAAGAAAACCTTACAGGACTAAGTTTCCAGCGCAATCATATGTGTTGGGTTGGGCTAGGCGGTTTTTCGATGTAATGAGCTCTGCGGCTGGTGTCCGTTCGGCAAAATAGCCTATGAATGCCCTTTAAATGTGCGATTCAAACTAAAGGAAACTCATTCCGACATGCGCAAGACAATAAACTACTTAACATTTAACATAGTGATCCAATACTGATTACCACAACACTTCCAGCTAGAGCCTCACTACGACTGTGCGGTCATCGCATGTTGTAGGATAAAGTCATTTATTCTGCCTGACTCTGCCCAGTGTTAGGTGCCATGAGCTCGATACCTGTCGAGCGCAAAGTGCTACCGCAGGAATTTAAATAGTCAGCGTTTAATTAGCTTCCTGTCTGGCACTTATTGCTGATGCGATCATTTGTATAGCCAAGTAGACAGTTCATCTAGATTTGAGACTACGATCTGTTGAGCTGTTGCCTTGGCTTGCACCATGTTCGGGTCAATTTGGTATCGCTGCAGAACGTATTGCACCAAAGCGCCATGGGTGTTTACCACCAGCTGACCATCGACCATGCCGTAGTCGGTTTCGATGATGCTCTTCTGCTCAGGCTTCAGCCGGGCATCGGGCTCAATGATCACTTGCACTTCAGCGTTCCACGCCTCATCCCCGTCCCGTCCAAAATCCGATTCATCCAACAGGTCTGGTACGCCACGGAAACGGCTGAGTACGAAATCCCTGTAAGCACGGTTCTTCTCGCAGTAGGCCCGCACATGCCAGCGCATACCGGTATAGACAAGCGTATGCGGAGCAATCAGCCTGATTTCGGAAGTTGGTGTATTGAATGACACGTACTCGGTTTCAAGGCGCAGGCCTTCGCGACAGGCTTTGAGTAGCGGTCTCAGGATTTCGGCTTTTACTGACCTGTCAGGCACATGCAGCACTTCGGTATGGGCATAGGCTAGTGCTAACCCTTCGATGTGTGGCGCGCGCTCATAGTTCTGGTTGAGTAGATGCAGATACGCACTGGCACTGTCATCGATGAACAGTGGCTCGAAGTGCTTGCTCGGTACATACCCCTTCAAATACTTGTCGTATTGCAGATTCCTGAGCGCATGTTCGTTGATGTAGCTGTTGATGTCCTTGGAGGCCTGCTGCCGACTGATGCCAAAGCTCTGCATCAGGTGGTTGGTGGTCAGGCGGCCTTCCCACCAAGCCACGGTCTCGATCAGTCGATAGCGTAGGGCCAGATCCCAGCGAACCTGTTCAATCGATTGCTGACGTTTCATGTCATCTCCACCTGCCTGAAAAGTTTACCTGTTCATGTAAACACTCTAGATGCGTCATCTAAAGCTACATATTCTTCAGTCATCAAGCAATACTGCGAAATCGAAAAGAAGGATTGATGTGAGTGAATTGGCCGGTGTATGGATCAGCCTTGGCGTTGCACTGGGTTTGTCGCTGATGCTGGGAATTGCATTGCTGGCTTCACTGGAAAAACGCAGCACCCTCGAGCGACAGCTTGCCGAATTGGCAGAACACAATTCGCATCTGTACCGGGTGCAAGAGCTTCAGGCTAAAGATATTGCCCAGCTCAGATCCGCACTGCGGGCAGAAAATGCGCATGTGGCGCAATTGCTCCGCAAGACCGAGCTGATCAAGTTGCTGTTGGACGAGCTGCATACGCATCATCCGAGTAATTAATGACGGGGCAGTTCGGTCGTATATGCGGTTCTCCGTTGGCAGATAGCTTCCTTGCAAGCTATCCAGACAAGCTTGTGTTGCGCACAGTGATTTAGAAGTTGCTGAAGATATTGATCCGGCGCCTGGGAGTGGATCGGGCGGAGATGGTCAGGCTGAAGAGTAGTCAGTGCAACGGTATCCAGACATGAAATAAGGAGTAAACGATGTTCAAGACGTATCTGATTTCGGGCTACAAGGGTGCCGATTTTCACAGCGAGATATTCACCGGATACTCGGAAGGAGATGCTGAAATGAAGGCATTCAATAGCGGCTACACAGCGGTTACATGCATCAAGGAAATGTAAGTCTTCGACAGGCAGCTTTGGGTCAGTTCAGTATCTTTGTGCAAAAGCTGCGAGTTGACCCAGTTGGAAAATCTGTCCATCCAAAGGAGCAAGACAATGGCAAAAGGCATCAATAAGGTCATCTTGGTCGGCAATGTGGGCGGCGATCCTGAAACGCGCTTTCTCCCCAACGGAAACCAGGTCACCACAATAAAGCTGGCGACCACGGATAGCTGGAAGGATAAACAGACCGGCCAGCAGCAGGAACGTACTGAATGGCACCGTGTCGTTTTCTTCGGGAAAATCGCAGAAATTGCGTGCCAGAACCTTAAGAAAGGTTCGCAGTGTTACATCGAGGGCCGCA
This sequence comes from Pseudomonas pohangensis, assembly GCF_900105995.1. Classification (NCBI taxonomy): domain Bacteria; kingdom Pseudomonadati; phylum Pseudomonadota; class Gammaproteobacteria; order Pseudomonadales; family Pseudomonadaceae; genus Pseudomonas; species Pseudomonas pohangensis. The sequence continues at coordinate 43,244 of NZ_LT629785.1, forward strand.
TTCAGACACGAGAGTGGGAGAAAGACGGTATCAAGCGTTACACCACTGAAATCGTTGTCGATATGGGTGGCACCATGCAGCTTCTGGGCAGTCGCGGCGAGGGAGTAAGTGACACGGCGCGCATGGATCGAAAGGAGCCTTACACAGCAAGAAGTGAGTTGAACACTCAGACCAAGACGCGGACTGCCGATGGCTGGCCTGATGATGACACTCCCATTGATCTTGGCGAGGTCCCATTTTGATGTGCGATGTTTATTTGGGGAGAGAGTGAGTGTGTGAGGCAGTGCCTCACGTGTTGAGGCACTGGTAACTGCATGATGTTGCTACATAAAGACATCTACAGGAGTTACACCATGCAGCTTGCTTTTCACTATACCAATCACATGGTTGCCGACGCGGCTAGCTACTCTCCAAGTGCTGCCAAGCCTGCCCAAGTCATGGAATCCTGGGCAATGCTGGGGCTTCCGATGCAAGTCGTTGAGCCGATACCCGTGACGGAAGCGCAGCTCTGTCTGGCCCATGATCCGGAGATGGTTCGTGCTGTTCTATCGGGTGAAAAGGCCAACGGCTTCAGTAACCGGAGCCTGAAGGTCGCTGCTTCACTGCCTTATACCAGTGGGGCCATGCTCTCGGCAGCTCGCTATGCGCTGGAAAATGGTTGCGGTGCGATCGCGCCCTGTTCGGGCTTTCATCATGCCGGTTACGTTTTTGTCGGGGGCTTTTGCACCTTCAACGGTTTGATGGTCACCGCTCGTGTCTTGCTCAACGAAGGCAAGGTAAAGCGGATTGGCATACTGGATTTCGATCAGCACTGGGGCGACGGCACCGCCGATATCATCAAGCGCCTGGGTCTCGGCAGCCAAGTGACGCATTACAGCCCTTGCCGGGAGTATGGCCGTCCGCAACGTGCGGAGGCTTTTGTCGCAGACATACCTAGGTTGCTGGAAGCCTTCGCTGACTGTGATCTGGTGCTATACCAAGCCGGAGCTGACCCTCACATTGAAGACCCGTTGGGTGGATGGCTAACCACTAATCAATTGTTCAATCGCGACAAGCAGGTGTTTGAGGCATTTCGCAAGATGGGCATCCCGGTTGCCTGGAATCTGGCCGGGGGTTATCAGCGTGACGCGTCTGGCGGCATCCGTCCGGTATTGGATATTCATGACAACACGTTGAAGGCCTTTGCCGGCGTTTGGGGCGTTATTGCCCAGCCAGACCAGTTGAACGAAGCCGTCTAGGAGAGAGCTTGGAAAGATCACAGCGAATCAACCGGATCAATGCGCTATTACAACGTCCTCAAGGGGTGAGCATGGCTCAACTCCAGGAGGATCTTGAGGTGTCGCGGCAGACGATCAATCGTGACATCCAGTTGATGCGTGACCAGATGCACGCGCCCATTGTTTGGAGTCGGTATGACCATTGTTATCGACTGGAAAACGGTGGGCATGTAGGCCCCACATACACGCTTCCTGGACTTTGGTTTTCTCCTGCTCAGGCCTATGCGTTCCTGACGCTTAACAACATGGTGGAGAAAATCGCACCAAACCTGCTCGGGCCGTTTCTGAATCCCATGCGGGCTACCCTTAAACGCATGCTGCACGAGGCTGATTTCGGACTATTTGGACTTGATCAAAAGATTCAGATCGATATGCCGGCAATGCCTGAGATAGGAGATTTGGATTTTTCAAACCTGGTAGATGGCCTTCTTAAAGAACAGTCAGTGCGCCTTGATTTCAAACGCGCAGACGGCATTCAGAAGTCGCTACGTGGTAAGCCAGTGAAGCTGCATATTTCACCTGAGGGCTGGTTGCTAGACCTGCAGGTTGACGGAGGTGAAAACCTTCAACAAATAGATGTGGCCCACGTGATCAAAGTAGCCGCAGAGTCCGAGCAAGATTAGTCATCACATTGCCCACTGTGAATGCGTACATGTCAGCTTAAAATTGATCTAAAAGGTAGATTCGGTGAGCAACCAAGACAAAGATAGCCTCGATGAAGATAGCCAATTCATGCCGATTCTAAGCGTGCTTGCCGAAGGCGGGGCCATTCGTTTGGTTGGCCTGTTGCACGATGAAAAATGGGTATTCAGAGTTCGGATTAACGATATGTTCGCATCACCAGCAACGCGGGAGACCGCTTCCATTGATACCTGGCAACAAGCTTTAACTCTGCTGGATAGTTACCCGTGGCATTGCTTATTTCCTAAAGAGGTAAACCCGGGATTTGCTCAGAGGGTCTGGCAGGCTTATGAGCAGCGTTGGGCTCAAGAGGGCGGTGGGGTTGAGCACCATCGGGACGAATGGGAATTGGCTTGCGGGCGAGATAAGAAAACAAAAGTCAGTCGGACGAATATCGATGTGCAGTAATATCTGGAGTGAGCATCATGTCCCGGAAGAAAGAAGTTGAAGTAGACATAGTTGATCTTTGCTACGTAGATGACTCCAAAATCGGGGTGTATGAGACGGAGGAAGAAGAGTTCGAAGATCTTTACACCGTTGGTATTCAACCCGACCAGTTTGCTGACTTAGACGAACGGGCCAAATACAAAGGTTGGATTGAAAAGAACGAAAAATTTCTTCGCGAATTTTACGGTAATTTGAACGACTACTTTAAAAACAACCATGACTAACGAACAGGCACCAAGGTAATGCAATGAGCCGAATTTTTGACATGAGTGACGAAGACCTGAACAGGTTGCGCACTAACGCTCTTAGGTATCTTGATGACCCAAAGCGTTCAGCAGAAGCCCAGCTGAAGCTCGATGAGATTGAGTCTGAGCTTAAGAGGCGCTACTTACCCGGGATGATTCAAACATTTCTTAATGCTTACCCTGAGGGGTTTCATGACAGGCAGCAAATCGTAGTCGAGCGTGACTATAAGCTGGCCGCAAGAAATCTTTGTCTGGAACTTTTGGGTGAAGAGCAATTCTCGGTGTTGTTGAAAAATCAGGACTGGGCTGAATTGTATGCTAGAGCCAAAAGACTGATAAACATGACCAATCTCATGCAGCCTAGCTTTGAAAAACCCAGGTTACTTGACGCTCTCCAGGACCCAGCCAAAGGGCCGAAGTTTTTCACAGCCCTTTACGAGGTGCTTTGGGGAGGTGAAGAATTCAACGAGCGCTTTCAGCATTATTGCGACACATTGGAAGAGTTAGATTTATTCAAGTGGACCTATGCGACCTATTTTGTGTTCTTGGCGGATAGCAAATATGGAATGTTCGTTAAGCCGGAAATGCTGAAGAAGTCGCTAGAAAAATCACGCTACCCGTTAACGTATGAGTCAGCGCCTACTGCAGCTTTGTACAAAGACATTCTTAAATTCTGCCATTGGCTAAAGCTCAACATTGCGGAGCTTGAGCCGCGTGACCTGATTGATGTGCACTCTTTTATGTGGCACATGGCACCGACTGGCAAGTGGGAAGAGTAACCGCGGCACAGTAGTTATTTCTGAATGCGCTGCGACATCATTTAGATCTGGCCCTTGGTCGATCGTCCATCTGGTGAAAACAATTCATAGTTTAGCTGTTATACGGAGATCATTTGATGAGCATGGACTGGTTCGAGCGACTAACTGGTTTCCCGGAGACAAGCTATGAAGATACTCGCAGCAAGTTCGCGGTAGAAGGTAGCCATTTGCGATCCATAGTGAATGGCCAGAGCTATGGAATTGGCGAGCTGATGCTCCCTTCACTTCAGTCCCTTAGAGACAGGGTGACGGCAGGATCAGGACGAATAAAGGTAAGCCTGGAGAGGGGCGACGTGCGGTCCATGCACCAGAAACCAGAGTTTGCTGGTGCATTATTCCAAGTAGCCTCCCAGTTCAACTTGCTTGAAATGGTCTCCCCGCGTGTCACCCCTGAGGATGGGGTTACCCGTTATCAGAGTGACCCAACCCAAGGTCCTGCCTGTGCAATCGCTGCAGGCGCTGCAACTATCTACCGTAACTATTTCGCGCCTGTTGCAGGCCAGCTTGGACAGACCAGCAACAGCCAGCTAGACGGTCTCTCTGGTTTGGGAGCGATGCTGTCGGAGCGGACAGGGCATTCCCTTCCTGAGCTTTGGCAAATGAGAAATGGCTATGCGCTTTGCAGCCAGGAAGGGTTAAGTGCCATCAACTCAGCGCTCCAGACTATGAGCGAGGTTGAACTTGACCTTCTGCGGGGAAGTTTGTGCATCGGTGTGCACCGTGATGTAGAAGTGACTGACGCGGCTCCGGAATGTCGTCAGCTAGTTTCCCAGGCCTATTGCTCCGCTCTACCAGTTGCTTACTCATCGGTGCCGGCGCACCTCTGGAAGGCATTTGCCAATCTAGTGCTTGAAGCTGCGTATGAAGCGACGCTCTGGGCCGTACTAGAAAACGCCAAGCTCGGACGTTCGAACATTGTCCTGCTCACGAGTTTGGGCGGTGGCGCGTTTGGTAATGATGATGAGTGGATTCATTCAGCTATTCGGCGAGCATTGCGACTTGCGATTGATTGCGATCTTGATGTTCGGATAGTCAGTTACAGGCAACCAACAAGCGAATTGGTCAAGTTGGTAGCTGACTTCAGCTAAAGCTGCCGACACTAGTTCAAGTCAAATGTTAGGGATTCGATATAGCCGTATCGCTCAGCGTATGCTCTTGGCGATGACTACATTTTGCATGCTTCACTTCATTCCAAGTGAAGCCAGGTCAGTAGACAAATGGAGAGCTTCGTGGATTTCGATACGCTAAAAGCCCGTCAGAGAGCAGAACGAGATAATCATCAGCCAAATCTGGCGCTTCGCGTACACCGGGCGCTCAGTTGGCTGTGCAAGGCGGAAATGACCAAGGACGATGACGGCCGCTTCATATTCCTGTGGATCGCCTTTAACGCAGCGTACGCGACTGAAATTGACGAGAGTTCCCGCCTATCCGAACAAGAGACCTTCAGGGCGTTTCTGGGAAAACTTTGCGATCTGGATACACCAGGGCGGATCAGGAATATGGTCTGGAAAGAGTTTCCCGGCAGCATTCGCATCCTGCTGGACAACCCGTATGTCTTCCACAGTTTCTGGGAGTTCCAGCGCGGAAAGATCACAGAGGCTGATTGGCAGGACAGATTTGCCAGTGGCAAGAAAGCGGCACAGTTGGCGCTGGCGAGCAATAACTCCCCAGCGGTGCTGGGTATTGTGCTCAATCGGATGTATGTCCTGCGCAATCAGTTGATGCATGGTGGTGCGACCTGGAACAGTACGGTGAACCGCGACCAGTTGCGTGACTGTGTGAATTTTCTGGGAAAGCTGGTGCCATTGGTCATCGAGATCATGCTGGACAACCCGGACACCCTCTGGGGCGACGCCAGCTTTCCGGTAGTCCAGCCGTGAATCGATCGGCTCGCTCTGTCTATTGATCTGCTGAAGCGGGTCATTTTTGTTCATGGCGATTGGCTGCACTTGGCAGCCTTAAACCTGCTCGAAAACTTTACCTGTACGGGTAAACACTCTAGATGCGTCAACTATGACTACATATCATTCAAGCTAACTGGAATTGGCGTTATCGGTTCCGGTTTATTTCTGGCTTGAGTCTGCGCTGCCTGCGCAAGGATAGGTATGTTTCATTTGTTGGGTCTGTTGCTGCTGCTTTGGCTCGGCTGGTTGCTGATTGTCGGGCTTTGGCATGTGTTTGTTTTTTTGCTCTCGCTGCTTGGTATAGGGATTTTCTTCCTGTTTGTCGCCGACCCCGCAACACGTGCCAGCGCGATTCTCTGGATAGTCGGCATTGTCTTTATTGTGGTCATCATGGGGCTGTTTGAGAAACTTGGAAGTCAAAACAAGCGAGGGCAGGATGAATAATCGCAGCCTGTTGGTTTTTCGTGTTCTGTTCGGAGTCTTTATGGCTTCGGTACTGCTGTTGGTGGCCTTGATCCTGGCCCCGGATGAGGAGCCCTCCGAGCTCTCCAGTTCCCTGAAAGCACAAGGTCTTTCCGCAGTCGATACCTATGCGGAAGGCTTCATTTACCAGATGGGCTTGGGCGCGCCCCTGGGTACAGATCCTTCCCGGTTTGGCGCAGCCCGGATCACAGCCTATCAGGATGCGTTGGCCGGGTCGGACGCCTCATCTTTCGGTTATGAGGAAAAGCTCCCGGCTAACGCGCTGGCACTGATGAATCCGGAAGAGTGGGGTAATTGCCCACTGGATACAGCGACATGTATTCAAGCGTTGCTCAAGGATCAACCCAAACTCAATCGCCTGATTTCCCAGAGTGCAGAGATTTTCAAGCGCTACCAACGCAACCTGAGTCTGCAGCACCATCACAATACGTTGATCAATCGGTATGACGCCCCGAGTCCCCCGATGCAGTACGTCACTCAAGGAAACTTGGCTCTTCGCTTCAGAGCGCTTGCGTTGGCTAATGCTGGAGATGCAGTAGGTACGACGAACATGCTGCTGGCTGACATTGCACGCCAGCGAGAGCTGCTGGCCGACGCCAACACCATTATCGATAAAGTGATCTTCAGCAACATAGTGACCAACGACATAACTACGCTAAATACGCTTCAGGCATTGGGACTGGCTGCGCCTTCATCTGAGCTGCCAGCCCTGACCAGGCTGGAGCTGAGCTTCGCTGGGCCATTGGCCTGGGAGTTCGCCATGAATGCACTGCTGTTTGAACAGCTTTCAGAAAACAGAAATGCATTCAGTTATGACTTTGAAGTGCCCGAGTGGGTAGTGCACGCCGCGCTCAAGAAAAACATGTTCCTGAACCAGTTGGCCGTTCGTATGAGCCAGTTCACGGAGAACTCGGAGCAAAGCCTTGAGACCTTCTCCGCTGAACAGGAGCCTTCAGAGATATCCTGGTTCGGTATTGTCCTGAATCCGCTGGGCAGCGTATTCACCACAATGATTGATGAAACCAACTACAACCACTACAGCGCACGCACGCAGGATCTGGGCAAGCAGATTCTGTTATTCAATCATCTCGCGCATGGAAGCGTGAAATCGACTCAGTTGGAATCAAGCCCGCTTGGATTTCATCGGGTTGGCGAGAGCCAGGTTTGCTTTGACAGAGCTTATCGCTCGGACAAGCAAAGTAAGGCTATCTGCTTGCTCACATCGCACGAGGTTACTTCGCCATGAGACTGACTGTTTTAATTGCTTGTCTCGTAATGCTCGGTTTTTCGGCAATCTCTCATGCGCAGGATCGCGATATCGATAATGACGGCGTCTGGGATTTCGACAAGGGTGGCACCGACCGTGACATCGATAACGATGGCGTGTGGGACTACGACAAAGGCGGAGTCGATCGGGATCTGGATAACGACGGTAGCTGGGACAAGGCTGCCGGTGGAGTTGATCGTGATATCGACAATGATGGCACTTGGGACTACGACGCCGGTGGTGTTGACCGGGATCTTGATAATGACGGGGTGTGGGACAGGGATGCGGGAGGCGTTGATCGCGACGTGGATAACGACGGAATCTGGGACCAATAGCCCCGATTCTTGATAGTAACCGGTTCGTTATTGTTGTTATTCAAAGCGTGCCTGCGCCTACGCCACCGCTTTTCAAAAAGGATGTATCAATGCGCATTTTGCACACCTCGGACTGGCACCTTGGTCAGCACTTCATGGGCAAGACCCGTCAGGCCGAACATCAGGCATTTCTTGGCTGGCTGGTCGACCAGGTCAAAGAGCATCAAGTGGATGCCGTGCTGGTGGCCGGGGATATCTTCGACACCGGAACGCCGCCCAGCTATGCCCGTGAGATGTACAGCGAGTTCGTTGTAGCGATGCGACGTAGTGGTGCCGAACTGATCGTGCTGGGTGGCAATCATGATTCAGTTGCCATGCTGGGTGAGAACAAAAGCCTGTTGGCGGAGTTGAATGCCCGTGTCATTCCGGGGGTGGCTGAAACGCTTGGGGATCAGCTGCTGGTGGTCAAACAGCGGGATGGAACGCCGGGTGCCATTCTGTGCGCGATTCCGTTTATTCGCCCCCGGGATGTGACCACCAGCCTGACCGATGCAAGTGCCAAGGATCGGCAGGTGAACCTGCAAAAAGCCATTCAATCGCACTACGCGGCGCTTTATCAGTTGGCTGTCGACAAACGCATGGAGTTGGGGGCTGAGCTGCCCATTGTTGCTACCGGTCATCTGACCACCGTCGGTGCGAGTGCCAGTGAGTCCGTCAGGGAAATCTATGTGGGCTCGCTTGAAGCCTTTCCGACCAGCGCCTTTCCACCGGCTGACTACATCGCGCTGGGGCATATTCATCGTCCGCAGAAGGTTGGCGGACATGAGCACATCCGTTATTCAGGCTCACCGATCCCGTTAAGTTTTGACGAGACCGGCCAGCAGAAAAACGTACTGCTGGTAGATCTGGATGCCGGCGGGTTGCAGCAGGTTGAAGCTTTGGACGTGCCACTTTTCCAGCCGTTGCTTTCACTTCGGGGCTCACTGAAAGAACTGGAAGCTTTGATTGCGGATGCTGCACAGCAAGGGTCAGGGCAAACCCCGGTATGGCTGGAAATCATGGTGACCAGCGACGATTACCTGAGTGACCTGCAATCCCGGTTGCTGCTGCTTACCGATGGCCTGCCAGTCGAAGTCTTGCGCACCCGCAGGCAGCGCGGAGATGTTGAACCCACGTTGCCCACGCAGCGCGAGACTCTTGAGGAGTTGAGTCCAACCGATGTTTTTTCCAAACGACTTGAGGCTGAAACACTGGATCCGCAATTGCAGGAGCAACTTGGTGGTTTATATCAGCAGGTGATCGCCCAGTTGGCAGAGGAGCCGGTATGAAGATCCTCAGTCTGCGCTTGAAAAACCTCAACTCACTAAAAGGCGAGTGGAAGATCGATTTCACTCAGGAGCCGTTCAGGCATAACGGCCTGTTTGCCATCACCGGCCCTACCGGAGCTGGCAAGACCACGCTGCTGGATGCCATTTGCCTGGCGCTCTATCACCGCACACCGCGGATGAGTTCGGTCAATGCCAGTGGCAACGAATTGCTCACCAGGCATACCAGCGACTGCCTGGCTGAAGTCGAGTTTGCCGTAATGGACAGGCGCTACCGTGCTTTCTGGAGCCAGCGTCGAGCGCGTGATCGAATCGATGGTGCACTGCAGGCACCGGTAGTGGAGTTGGCAGCGCTCAAACTGGCCACGGGTGAATGGGAGATTCTGGCCAGCAGAGTTAATGAAAAGTTGCCGCTGACCGAGAAGATTACCGGCCTGGATTTCGAGCGCTTTACCAAATCCATGCTGCTGGCCCAGGGTGGCTTTGCCGCCTTCCTTGAGGCCAAGGCCAATGAACGTGCCGAACTACTGGAAGAGCTGACTGGAACCGAGATCTACGGACAGATTTCTCAGCGGGTATTCGAAAATGCCCGTGAGGTCAAAACCGCGCTGGAGCAATTGAAAGCCCGCGCCGAAGGTGTTGCCTTGCTCAGTGAAGAAGAGCGCGCAGCCCTGGAGTCCGAAGGTCAGGCTCTGGTGGGGCAGTTGACTGTGCTGACCGAGCAATCCCAGCAAGTCCAGATGCAACGGCAATGGCGTATCGAGCTAACCCAGACCGAGCAGAAGCTGACGTTGCTTGCGGCACGTGAGCAGCAGGCGTTACAGCAACTGGACGCAGCGCAGCCGCAACTGCAGCAACTGGCAGCCAGCGAGCCGGCCATGCGTCTGCAACCGCTGCACATGGCCATGCAGGACGCACGCTCGACGCTCGGGCAGGTTGAGACCGCAGTGCAGGACAGCCTGTTGGCCAGCGAACAGGCACAACAGGCGATCATCGAGTCCCTCTGGCAGGGCGTTAGCCTCAGTCGCCACAGTGCGCAGGCGCAACAGGTCGAGAAAGCAGGCTTCACCCTGCAAAAGCAGCAAGTGGATCAGTACCTCCAGAAAAACGCTGCGCATGCCCAGTTGGGCGAACATCTGGGTGTCTGGCGCAGCCAGTTTAGTGGCTTGCAAGAGCAGCTGGAGGCAATAGCGCTCCTGAACGATCAGCAGCTAAAGGCAGGCGAAGTCGAGTCGCAGTTAAATCAGTCTTGTATTGAGAAAGGCTTACAGGTCGAAGCAGCGAGTACTGAGCTAAAGCAAGCTGAACAGCTTTATTCCGCGCAACAGGAAAAACTCAATCAGTTGCTCGGTACTGATGGCCTTACCGAGAATAAATTACGCGAACAGATGCAACGATTGCAGGCTCAGGCGCGTGGCCTTGAGCAGTTGCAGGCACTGGATGTGGCGCAGGGTCGATTGCAGGCCTCGCATCGTGAGCAGCAAACTTCGCTGGCTGACAATACGGATCAACTGGCAATCAAGAACCAAGAGCTTGAAGCCGCCCGCGCTACCTACAGATCTATTGCGGAACAGGTTACTGACAAGCAGAAGTTGCTTGAGCAGGAGCAACGTATTCAGTCGCTGGACGCATACCGTAATCGTTTACAGCCAGACGAGGCTTGCCCGTTGTGTGGCTCCCTGGAGCACCCGGCAGTTTCGGCCTACCAAGCGCTGGATATCTCTGAAACTCAACAGGCGCTGGTGGCCAAAAAGTCAGAGCTCGAGGCGCAGCAAAAAACCGGTGAGTCGCTTGCCGTGGCTCACGCCGCACTGGCAGAGCGTGTGAAGCAACTTGGCCTGTCGATTGTTCAGCTAGAGCAGGATATTCAGAAGAACGCGCAGGAATGGCAGCGCCAGTGCCAGCTACTGGGTTTGACCCTAGCGGATGGCGCGGCAGTTGCAATTGCGCTGCAGAAAAACAGCATGGACCAGAGCGGTCTGAACGCCCGGCTAGGGGAGCTGGAAAGCTGCAGGCAGTCGCTCGAACTTGCCAAGGCCCAGCAGGTGAAGTGTGAGCATGCTGTCACTACGGCCTCCCACGCGTCGACGATGTCGAAAACCAATTTGAGCAATCATCAGGCTCAAATGGCAGAAGCTCGCGAGCGGTTGCAGAAATTGCAGCACCAATATGAAGAGCGGCATAAGGCTCTGCTGGAGGCTTTGAACGTATTGGGCTATGGCATGCCAGAGGTCCCGGTCGATTGGCTGGGTGATCGACAGGCGGAGTGGGGGCTTTGGCAAAGCAGGCTCAAAGAGTTGCAGGATCTGGAAAGAAGGCTTTCAGCTATCGAGCAGAGCCTGCAGTCAGCATTGCAGGCCCAAGCCCTTTGGATGAAGCGCTGGAGGGAAGCAGGGCAGGCCTATAGAGCAGATCTCCCGCAGGATGTTCTGGATAGTCTGAATCTCGAGGATATCGAAGCCGGATACCAGTCGGCACTCAAACAACTCAATGAGTTGAATGGCAAACGCCAGAGCCTGACCCAGCAGCTTCAGCAGTCAAAGGAAACGCTAGCTGCTAAGGAAAGTGCTTGGCTGAAAGGGCTGGAGCAGAGTGCCTTTGCTGATGAGAGTGCCTTTCTTGCTGCGCTTCTGACTGTTGATCAGCAGGCAAGTTTGCGCGCCCTCAAAGAGAAGGTTGAGACTGCATTGACCGAGGCCCGCGCACTCAAAGTTTCGGGTGAGCAGGCGCTCAAAAAACTAAGCATTGAGCCAAAGACATCACTTGCCATTGAACAACTGGACGAGCAGCTCCAGGCCGTGAGCGAGCAGCTTCGAGTTGCTTCTGAGCGCCAAGGGGAGTTGCGCGGCCAGTTACAGGGCGATGACCAGCGCCGCCAAAACCAGCAGGCTCTGTACGCGGCAATTGCCGACAAGCAGGGTGAGTTCGACTTGTGGCAGCAACTCAACAGTCTGATTGGCTCTGCCGACGGCGCCAAATACCGCAAGTTCGCCCAAGGGCTCACGCTGGATCACCTCATCTATCTGGCTAATCAACAGCTGCAGCGTTTGCATGGCCGCTACCAGTTACGCCGGCGCAGTCTGGGCGAGCTTGAGCTGGAGGTCATTGATACCTGGCAGAGCGATGCGGCGCGTGACTGCAAGACGCTATCCGGAGGTGAAAGCTTCCTGGTCAGTCTTGCGCTGGCATTGGCTTTGTCCGATCTGGTCAGCCACAAGACGTCAATTGATTCGCTGTTCCTCGACGAAGGCTTCGGGACCCTTGACCCGGAAACCCTGGAAGTTGCGCTGGACGCACTGGATTCACTGAATGCCAGTGGCAAGATGATTGGCGTGATCAGTCATGTCGAAGCTCTAAAGGAGCGCATACCCGTTCAGTTAAAAGTACAGAAGACCGGGATGGGGGTGAGTGCGCTGGAGGCTATGTATCGCTTCAATACAGCTTCGCTTCAGCAGGTAATCCGATAGCATGACAGCCGAGCTATAGGTGACTGGATGCAGCACTATAAAAACCAACACCTTCACAATGCGCTTGTCATGAAAACACCGGCTGATGCTAACGCATTAGCCGCTTAACCTCTGCTGGTTTTGGTGGGTCAATACAATTATGGATTGAAGGATTAAACGTAGATGAAGATCACTACCGGCTGGCTTAAACCGCCGATGAAGGCGACAGGCCTTGATCATCTGGGAACACAAGCGCCCTGCGTGAAGATATACGGTCAACTGCTACCGGGTATCACCAATGTTACCGATCGGGGACGCTGTTATTCGCTCTATCCGTGGGTTGTTTGGTCCTATGACCAGCGGTTTCCAAAGGATGACTCCAACCGTTTTGTGTTGATGGATCTGGATTGGTCATCCATTTCTTTAAAAGGGGATAAATGATGCCGCAGAGCGTCGACGAGTTAATTGAGAAGGCTAAGGAGCAACGTGGGCGTAAACGCTATGAGGAGGCACTTGTTTCGTCTCTTGCCGCCGTCGAGCAAGACGCAGATAACGGACAAGCTTGGTGGCAAGTAGCATTGTGTCGGCAGGCTCTAGGCGATACTAAAAAGACCATCTTCGCTTTACGAAAGACTGTTGAACTGATACCGGGCGCCGGCAATGCCTGGGCGCGACTTGGGGATCTGCTACTGGAGAACGAGGAGTTCGAAGATGCACGGAGCGCTTTTGAGGAGGCGCTGCTCATAGACCCAGAGCAAACCACAGCGCTGGCAGGAATGTCCTCGATCTATAAAATTGAGGATGACAAGGATCAGGACGTTGAGGAGGTTTCCGTTCTTGAAAGGTTAGAAAGACTGTCGACCCTATCTGAGGTCCAGAGCAATCGCTTGGGAACACTTCACTATCGAAATGATCGTGCTTACGAGGCGATCCGCTGCTGGAAATTAGGAGAAGGGGAGCGATTCAATATCGGTCTCGCGTACAACACTGAAGCAATCTCTCAAGATGCGGATGCTATCGATATGTGGAGACTCTGCCTGAGGGATTCTCCAGACTGGGAGCGGCCAAAAGAGCGCATTTCGACCGTATTGCCGAGGCTTCTCCAACTTGCTTTAAAAGCTCGACAGCTAGGCGATACCATCCTCCCCGAGGAGCAATGGTTCGACCACTATATGAACCCTTTCCAACTGCTGAATGCTTTGGAGGTCGATGATCTTTCTGAGCTCGATCCTAAGGCAATTCAGAAGCTAAAAAAGATTCTGTTGCAGGAAATCGACCTAGAAGACGGTAGGGTTTCGTGGATGCCCGGCACCCTAATCGACAAATCTCGTGCGATTGGGCTTTGCGATGAGTTAAACGATGAAAAGAAAAAGGACTGGCACTGGCAGGTTTTCACTAACAAGCCTCTTTTGGGCTTCTTAACAATCGGAGCGCACGAACATTTTCTTGTAAATGCCAGTTTTTCTGAACTTGAAACCATCGACAGAATCGAGTGGGACGACGATTTTCTTGAATGGATGGGAAGGATTTTTGCTCTGCAACTTGATCGCATCCTGACCAAGGCAATCGAGCAGGGGAATGCAATTCTGGTCGAGTGCCTGCTTGATGGAAGGCGTTGGGTTCCAGACGCGATGGTTGACGAGTGTTTCAGATCGGCGCAGAGGGCTGTCGAGAGACTTGCTAATCCATTGCACGAATATTTGGCTAAAGCGGATTCGGTAAGGCCATCAGTAAGTGGTTTGGAAGCAATCCTAAAACGCGGGAATTTTCTGGTAATTATGAACTTACTACCTGCCTTTTTTGAGAAACAACAGAATGACGCAGTTCATTCTGTTCGAAGGCTTGCAGCGAAGGCGTTCAACGTTCACGAAGATATCGAGCTTTCTCGAGAAATCATTGAGCTAGCTAAGAAATTCAAGTTCCGTTCAGCCGACGCTAACCGGACTATTGAGGCTGACGTCGAGAGTATTGAGGTGTTGATTCGCCAGGAACGCAAGCACGAGGTGAGGCTAACCAAGGGTGGCGAAAGATGGGAAATCACCAAAAAAGGCGTCTTGCAGGGCAGTCGCCATATCGCTGCCGCCGATGTCACCGACACTCGATGGGGTGCTCTTATCACGAATCAGAATGGCGTTAAAGTCTGGGATTTCCTTATAGCATTCAAAGCAGTCGATGGGCGCAGTTTGGTCTTTAATTGGACTGCGAAAGGCAGCGAATCAGAGAAGAGTAATGAATTTTTCGGTCAGTTCATCGATGCCGCCATGCATTACATTTATCCCTCGCTGATTGAGAGAACGCAGGCCAAGCTAGCATCCGATGTTCCAATTAATATCGGTCCCTGCAAAATAGAGCGCCATGGTATCCGTTTCCAAGTCAAGGGATGGATATTTTCTGACGAACACTTCATACCTTGGCACAGGGTTAGCGTCCTAATGGATAACGGAGATCTAACTGTAAGTGACAATAGTTCCCCAAGGAAGCGAGTTTCGTTTTCGCTTAGGGAGACGAACAATGCGTATCTCCTCAAGATTTTAGCAACCATCAAGAACGGGGCAGAAGACTAAATGACACAAAAATATGTAGTAGAGATACCCAGGCTGTATCTCAGTATCTTGAATAATCTTTATGAGATCGAAAAGAAGCTCGCGATACATGGGGATGCTGGTAACGCTGCGAGAAATATCGAAAAAATGAAGGAATCACTCGCGGAAACGGGCATCTTTTATGAGGATCCGATGGGGCAGGAATTTAAGGAGACCCGCACTGATCTTGATGCAACAATCTCAGGCAGCGGCACCGAGCAACTCATCGTGGTTGAGGTAATCAAGCCAATCATCAGAACTGGAGAATCGACCTATTCCAGAGTGGTTCAAAAGGGAATAGTGATAGTCCAATCTAGGGAAGGGAGCAAGCAATGAGCAAAACCATTAACTTTGGGATTGATTTAGGAACGACGAATTCCCTTATTACGAAGTTCGACAAAGGGCATGTTGAGGTGTTTAAGAACCCCAACGGCTTCAAGGAATCTCTTCCTTCCGTTGTGGCGTTCCGCAACGACCGGATATTGGTAGGAGATCAGGCCCGCACATATGCGGAGAAGGATCCCAAGAGCGTGGCCAGTCGCTTCAAGCGGAAAATGGGTACTACCGAGACCTTGAAACTTAACGTGGGTTCCAAAACTCCTATCGAACTATCCGCCTTCGTCCTCAAGGAGCTCAAGAGCTTCGTACACTCGGGCGAGCAGGTCGAGGCGGCCGTTATCACCATCCCTGCCTCGTTCGACACTGTGCAGTCGAACGCAACCAAAGAGGCAGGGCTAGCAGCAGGTTTCAAGCAAGTTGTCCTACTCCAAGAACCTATTGCTGCCAGCCTTGCGTATGCCAACAAGGAGAAAAGCGTTGATCTGCGAAACTCCCAGTGGATGGTTTATGACCTTGGTGGCGGAACATTCGATGTGGCTCTTGTAAAGATCGTAGAAGGAGAGTTAACAGTTGTTGACCATGAGGGCGACAACTATCTTGGCGGCTCAGACTTTGACACCCTCCTGGTCGAAAGCGTGATAGTTCCTGAGATTTGCCGTCGTGGCAAATTTGGTGATTTGCTCTCAGAGATGAAAAGCGAGCGGGGCAAATACAACAAACTTTGGTATCGCCTCCTTTACGCAGCAGAAGCACTCAAAATTGAACTTTCCTCCAAGACATCTGCTGAAATCGATCTAGGGATGGTCAGTCTAGAGGACGATGACGGCAATCCTGTCGATTCGCTGCTAACTGTCACGCGCTCCGAGTTTGAGGAGGTCATCAAGGCGGCCATCGATGGCACCGCTGACATGATGAAAAAAATCCTGACACGGAATTCCCTTCGCTCGGAAGATCTGAAATTCGTCCTGATGGTTGGCGGTGGTGCCTATATTCCTTTCGTTCGCAAGCGAATTGAGGAGTTGCTAAACATTTCTGTCAACACGTCCATCGACCCCACGAATGCTATCGCTGTCGGCGCAGCCTGGTTTGCAGGAACTAAGGAGTTCGGGGCTGCCGGCAAGGCTTCTGATTCGCCAAAGAACTCCCGCAACCTCAAAATCAAGGCATCGTACGTCAAGAATACTCAAGAATCGGAGGAGATTTTCACAGCGAAATTTGATGGCGATATCTCGGGCCTATTCTATCGAATCACAAATGAAGACGGCTCGTTTGATAGCGGTCTCAAAGCCCTCTCTGGACGTATTTCCGAGGATTTACCGCTTCGAGAAGGGGCCTACAATCTTTTCAATTTTGCAGTTATGGATTCGGATAACAATCGGTTAGATATCGGCCTCGATTCTATCCAGATCGCGCAAGGTCGCTACAGTGTCGCTGGCCAGATGCTGCCAGAGGATTTAAGTCTGGTGGTTGACGACATAGCTAACAAGGACACTAGGCTTAAGCGGGTGTTCGCAAGGAACGGAGTTTTGCCAGCTAAGACGAAGAACTGCGTTGAGGTTGCCAAAACCATCATCAAAGGCTCTGATGACGAAATACGAGTCATGATCGTTGAGGGGCCATCTGAACGACACGCCTCAACGAATAAGCCAATTGGCGTCCTTTTGATTACCGGGAAGCAGATCAGTCGCGATTTGATTCGGGGCACGGAAATAGACCTGACGTTCGAAGTTTCCGAATCTAGGGATGTCACTATTTCGGCTTACCTAAACGGAACGGGACAGGAGTTCTCGCAGGTGTTTAAGGGCACGGACAGGCATGTCGACACCAAGATGCTTGCCGTCGATGTTTTGCAATTGGAGACTAAGATCCAGTCGGAAATCGAGGAGGCAGGGGCTAATGGCAATACCGATTCTGTTCAGGGGCTCGAAAAGCTTCTTTCCCAAGTCCAGGGACTTTTCTCCGAATGCGGCTCATTGTCACACGATGACGTTACAGACGACCGTTTTAAGTTGGAGGACAAGAAGCGCAAAATTGCCCAGGACGTTTTCGAGCTGACCTCTTCGAAGCGAGTTGACGCTGCCAAGACCGCCTATTTCGACGCAAAGTCGGAGCTTGCAGAATTAATTTCGGACAACGGGAACGATCGGGAGAAGCATCTTTTTCGTGAAATCGTTGCCCGTGAGCAAACCTTCGTAAATTCGTCTAACCCTGAGCGTATCGAGGCAGCGACTTCGGAGCTCAACACGCTTCAGTATGCCGTGCTGATGAGGATGCCCGACTTCCAGATGAACGTGTTTAAGCACTTAATGCAAAACAGTCACTCGATGAATGATCAGTTGCAGGCCAAGCAACTAATAGAGGCGGGTAAGCATCACATCGGAGAGCAGGACTGGGATGGCCTCGGAAGTGTTAACAGCAGGCTATGGGATCTGATGCCAGACGACGTTCGTGAGTCCGACGAAATGCGCCTCTATACGGGGATTATGTAGCAATCGTAGGGGGGGGCGCATGCCCCTTCTTTTATTCTGCTTCGAGTGTCGATGATAGGAAGGATTTATGGCATTTTTCGGGCTGTTCAAGTCAAAGCAGGAGCGGAGCATGGAGGGCATGTTCCAAAAAATGAACGATATGATTTTCCCAAACGGAGAAGCTGATGTAAGACGGGATTGCCAACGCGTGGATGCTTTAGTTAATGGAAAGATACAGCAGAACAAACTGAAGGGTTTTGTGTCTGGCTGCAAAGCGTTGCTTAAAATTAGCGAACTCGACTCTGACCACCGATTCGTAAGTAGTTTTATAACAAGATCAGAGGGTTGTATTTCCGCATCAGAAGCGTACTCGGTTTTTTCCTACCTTGAAGGAGAGGCAAATTTCTATGACACGATTGCGCTAGTCTCAGGAAAGGGTGTCGACGTTTCGGAGATGCTCGGCAACATGCCCTGGATCTACTCTGAGGGAACAACGGCTGACGAAATACCTGGTGGCTACGGGGCATTCGGTTTAGCTGTTTCGAATCCAATACCGACGATATCTGTTCGGGCGAGTAATTATTATCTGTCTAGACTGCGCCATCGTGGCCGGCCGGTTGAGTCCAAACGACTTGGCTCATTTTCAACAGATGCCACCCCCGGAAATGTTGACGGATATGTTCTGAGCGTTGCAGGTGAGTCCTTAGGGACTGTCTACATCTGCCCATATCACAAACGGATATCGAGAATTGCGCCACAAGGGTTCACGCTATCAGACTGAGTAGCCCTCCGGCCCCCATCATTTGAATTGGCGTTAGCTTTATTCTGATAAAGCTTTGAGACCTTGAATTCTAGGTATCACTACTTCCCAGCAGTCACATTTACAGGTTCTTCGAAACGACTCGTCACTATCTTCTGAAAACCGTGTAATGATAGCTGCCACCTCAATCACTTCTGGTTGAACACTCAGGCAGAACGATTTTGCGGTTCGACCGACAATTCTGCCTTGCCCATCTTTGAGCATATAAAGCTCACCCTCAGGGACTAGCTCCAGCGGATCGCCAGGACGCAACTGTCTGATAGCCTCATGAATTCCTGCTGTTGCAGGCTGGCGACCGGGGTAGCCGATATCTATGTCTTTCATGGAAAGGGTCAGATATTGGATATCGAGTGATGGATCGTATTCGCCTGAAGAGCTCTGGCGCTGGATGAAGCTGGACAGCGACTGGGTAAAGACATTTTGCTCAAACTCGCAAAGAGTCAGTGTTTCCTCAGCGCGCGTCATGCCAACGTAGTAAAGGCGGCGCTCTGCCTCTTGTTGATCTCTTCGCCAACCTCCATCCAGTAAAGTGACATGAGGGAACTCAAGACCTTTAGCGGAATGAACCGTGCCGAGATAAATGCCTTCGCGTACCTGCTGACGTATTTCCCTGGCGTAGTCATACAGCCAATCAATGATCGAGCTACTTGAAAGTTGACACTCGCCGAACTCTCCAATGAGCTGCTCGAAAGCAGTCTGAAAAAACTCATGCCACTCAGCATCTAATGCTAACGATTCAAGGCTCTTAAGGGCGTTGCCAGCATCCAGAGTAAGGCTGTTATGTCTGCGTAAATGATCAATAACCTGGATGTAGGCGCGTTGTCGGGTAATCGGAAGTGCGTTTCCTTTATCCGCGGCGAGAAAGTAAGGCACCGCATTTTGTTCACACCATGCCTGGATTGGCAGCAGGTATCGATGCTCTCGAGAGAGAATCGCGAAGTCACGCCACTCCAGTGCATTGTCCAATTTCTTTAAACGAAGTACTTCGGCCAGCACAGCTTGTGCCTGAATATTCCCCGACTCATTGTTATTGCTGGCTATCTGCAAGCAAAGCACTCGGCCCTTTCGGAATTCATCGATGGCCTGCCATCGCCCGCCAGGATCGTTTTTCGTGCGAGCTTTGTTAATTCTGATCGGGTGCTCAGCTTTGAGTCGCGCACGGTTATTCCCAATCAGTAGATTTGCTGCGGCAATGATCAGCTCCGTGGACCTGAAGTTCTCCACCAGGTAACTGGCATCAGCGCCGTACTCTTCGCGGTACCGCTCGATGTATTGATTGCTGCCACCGCGCCATTGATAGATATTCTGGTCATCATCGCCCACCGCCAAAATGCACAAATCGTCATCATTTTCACTGTGGCGCTTAGCTAGTGCGGACACCAGGTTGTATTGCCGGCTATCGATATCCTGATATTCGTCGACCAGAATATAGCGATACCCGCTAAGCAATTTTTCCCTTAGGTCATCCTCACCTTCTGCCTGAAGATTCCCGTTAAGCAGCTGGGTGGCTTTTTCAAGCAATCCGTCGAGCTCACCTTCCTCAAGCTTTTCGCGCTGCGCGAAGCTCACGCCAGTCAGACGCATCGCCATGGCGTGATAGGTCAAAACCGTGAGTCCGTATGCGTCTGCGCCCACCAGCGTAATCAAGCGTCGCCGAATCTCATTGGCGGCATGGCGGTTGAAGGTCAGAGCAATGATGCTACTGGCGGGCATGCGTTTTACCCGCAACAGATAAGCAATACGGTGAACAATAACCCGTGTCTTACCCGAACCAGGCCCAGCCAGAATCAGCCGATTTCGGTCATCTGGGTCAGTAACGATAAGTTTTTGTGGGGCATTGAGTTCATCAATGATGGATCGCCAAGAAGCTTCGCTGGTTGCCAGTTTTAGTACGTCTTCTTTACCCGCGAAGTACAGCTTTAAAAAGTCTTGTTTGTGATCTGAGAAGTAATGCATCACCAACCGTAAAGCTTCGGCCATTTCCTTAAGAGCAATTTCGGCATATTCACGCATCACGTGAACCTGGATTCTCTTTTCCCGGTAGTGCTCATCCAGTTTAGAAAAGTCTTCTTTGGTGAAGCGCTGACCTGATTTATCAGGGTTTACTTCGATGGCCATGGCACGCCGCATCACCGTCATGCCGTGGTTGAGGGTGACGATTTCTTGCTGATGCAAATAGAGCAGCACGTGCTCTATGGCTTTCTTTCTTTGCTCTGGCTTGATTCTGGTTCGCAGCTCCAGATCAGATTCAATCAGTTTCACCAAACCGCCAAAGGTTGTTTCTACCAGCAGATCTTTTCCTTTGGCACTGTTTGGAAGCTTGGCGATTAAATATGGCACCACCACCGCAGCAACCGCGCGTCGGCTAGCGCCCTGACTCTGTACTTGAGGCCAGGTGTAATTATCGCGAATACGTAGCTTGTAGTTATCGCCTTGGATATGGCGCAGTTCAAAACAGCTACGTTGAGCGCTATCCCCATCACGGTCTTGAGCAAGACTGCGTAACAGGCGACTCAGATGGAACGGAAGTAAGTCTTGCTGGCCGGTCTTGTCTCTAAGCTCAGCACTAATGAGCCTCAAGTTAACGTCTTGCCATCCGCCCTGATCCGCGTCGGGCGACCGCAGGCGCAGTTCACTAAACAGCTCGTCCTCAAGCTGGAGCGAGCGTGCCAGTCGCTCTGTAGTAGAACCGCTGATGGCATGGCGAAGGTAGATCGTCAGTTGTGAGTCGTTTTCCAGCAAGCCAAGCTGTTCAAGTTGCTTGAGTGTGCTGCTGATCTCCTCCTGATTTTGCCCCGTGAGCCGCATGAGCTCATCAGTATTGATGCGCTCATCGGCTTCGGCACTGTAGAGAAAGTGCAAGATTGCGCGAAACTCTTCCAGCCGCCGCTCCGGTAGATTTGCCTTCCTTAGTTTTGCATCGGCATCTTCTTGCTTAAGGCAAAGACGAGCAGGAAAGACCTTGGTATGGTTTTCTTCCCGGCTGAGGTACTCGCCACGCTCAAGCCAGGCAATAGCGGTAACCACTTTAGTTTCTGCGTCACGATCATCCGCTTCAAACGTGGTGTTTACCGACTCATCCTGAAGAATCTCGCCTGCCGTGATTACCAGATCGCCATCTTTGCGCCGGGTAGCCTCAAACCGGATTTTTCGCAGAATTTGCTGCAGATCCTGCAGGCTGAGCTTGGATTTCTCAGTCAAGCCAAACTGCGTTTCGATGTCTTGCGGGTCATACAGCAAGACACATTTTGCTTGATGCTGATCACGACCAGCTCGGCCTGCCTCTTGCAGATAATTCTCAAGCGATCCGGGAATGTTGGCATGCACCACCAGCCTCACGTCCGGCTTGTCCACGCCCATGCCAAAGGCATTGGTAGCCACAATCACGCGCAGTTGGCCGGCCTTGAAGTCATCCTGGATGTCTTTCTTTTCATGCGGCTGGAGCCCTGCATGAAAGAAGCGGCAGGCCCAGCCTTGCTTGATTAGAAACTCTGCAAGTTCTTCAGCGTTCTTGCGGCTGGACACGAAAACAACAGCGCCACCGTCTTGATGATTTAACGCGTTCTCAAGCAGCAGATGGGTGCGCTGCCATTTTTCGTTCGTTTCGGTGGGCAGTACCTCAAAGTGGAGATTGTTGCGCTCGGGTGAGCCAATGAAGGTAATGAAACGTATGCCCAGTACCTGATTGAAATGCTGCTGGATATCTTCGAGAACATCCAGCTTTGCTGTAGCGGTAAAGCAGCCGATTGGGGCTATCGGACCGGCACCACTGAATTCCCGGATGAAGCGTGCTGCGTAGAGATAGTCCGGTCGAAAATCATTACCCCACTTGGATAGGCAGTGCGCCTCATCGAAAATCCATGAGCCTATTTGCCGGTTCTTGATCGCGTTGCGAAAGGCTTTGTTGCGGAACTGTTCAGGAGACACCAGCAGAATTCCGATATCACCCATCTGGATTTTCTCCAGCACTTCGGCGCGTTCGGGCATGGTCAACAGGCCGTTCAAAGCAGCCGCACAATGGACGTTACTTGCGATCATCCCATCCACTTGATCCTTCATCAGGGATTGCAGAGGCGAGATAATGACTGTGAGGCTTCCGTTGCGGTGATAACGATTCAGAGCCGGTAACTGGTAGCAGATTGACTTCCCGCCTCCAGTGGCCAGCACGGCAAGCACTGACTTTCCCTGCATACCTGCCAGCACAATATTGAATTGGGCGCTGTTGCCATCGGCTTCGTAGCGGAAGTCATCGAAATTGAAGTAATGCTTTAGTTCCAGTCGAGGGTCGTGAACGCTTTTGCAGTATTGGCAGTCCGTGTCGCCACACGGGATATCTCGCAGCTCTTTAATCAGCTGGTTTACGGCTGGAAACTGGTAGCGAACCCAAGGTGCCAGCACGGAGTTGCCACCGGAAACTCTTAACCACGCCAGTGCATAAGCAATTGGCCAATGCATGTCTGCAACATCCAGGTCTGTTTGGACTAGTGTGCTCAGGCGTGTACGGCAAACTTTCAAATCGCGTACAAGCGAGGGGTCAGTTTCCTTAACCAGGGTAGGGAGTATTTCCCTGAGCCTCTCTCGGTCCACGGGTGGCTTACCACTCATGGCCAGAAAGAAATTACCAAGCCCTGCACCAACCTGGCTGGTTGCTAGCGCCTGGTAGCAGGTCAGCTCTTCAGGGTGATTTTCAGCCAGGTTTGCAAAAGCATGATGCTGATCTTGAAACAGGGTGAGTGTCGATTTGCAGTCAGAAAGAGGGGAGTTCAGGCTGTCCCGGATCAGCTTGTAGTCTTTTATAAGCCGATGGTACGGGTTCTGGGGAAATGCCAAAGGTGACAGTCGCAAGGTATCTATAACGGGCAAGCTGAGCAGCTTCAGGTGTGGCGCAGCTTCACGCAGCAAAGGCAAATCATGTGCAATCAGGTTGTGCCCGAGCAGAAAACTGGCGCCCTCGGCCATTTCATCCAAGCGCTCTAGCGCTTCGCTTAGCTGATTTTTGACTTTTAACTCTAGCTCTTCGCCTGTGTCAGGCCGCAGAGCACCGATCATGAAAATCTTGGCCGCTCGATTGGGCTCTTCAGGCAACACCTCAAGGTCAATAACTAAACATTTTGGCTGAGGTGCCTGAGCCATTTCCAGGGCGTCCTTGTTCTGTCAATACGATAAGTGCCGACTTTATCCTCGGCAGCGATAAGGTTATATATCAATGGTGCTGATACAGGTCAGCTTCATCAGGAAAAACCCATCAAACCCTATCAAACCATACTAAAACAGCTAAGATCCAAGACAAATTTACGCTGGAAATACTCATGACCGATCGCTGGCTCAGTGTTGACGAAATTACCGAACACCTCGGTGTCAGCAAAGACACTATTTATACCTGGATTGCCAAGCGGCAAATGCCTGCTCACAAAGTTGGGCGTTTGTGGAAATTCCAAAAAGGCGAGGTGGATACCTGGGTTAAAGCGGGTGGCGCCAGTGAGGATTCGCAGCAGGTGCAAGATGACAATTAAGGAATTATTAAAAATGAATCGGAACTTGTGGCTCGCTTGTGCCTGTTTTCTTGGTTGCGCTTGGAGGCTAGCTAGTGACCCGCTCTGAAGAGGCTCTTACCTCGCTGGGCTTTCGCTTTGGCATTAATGGTCCTCACGCTGCTCGGACGATGATGATCGACGATCTCAAACAGCTCCTGGAGCATGTTCCGATAGAGGCAGAGCAGGGGGCATATGCTCAGGCTGTTATCGAGGAAAATATGCTGGGAAAGCCCACTAAAAAGGCACGCGAGCTTTCCTATAGGCATTTGACCGCGCTGTATGGGCTTAATCAGAGCAACCCGCTATTTCGCGCACTCAGGCGGTTGTGGCGCCAAGATACTGCGGCCCAGCCTCTGCTGGCTCTTGCTGTGGCCATGGCACGTGACCCCCTGCTACGAGCAACGCAGAAATTTGTTCTTGATCAGTCACTGGGCATGCATCAACCCCGTGAAGCGGTAGAAGAGTTGTTGGCCGGTCAGAACCCGGACCGTTTCAGCCCGGCGTCGTTGAAGTCATTTGCACAGAACATTGCCGGTACCTGGACCTCGGCGGGTTACTTCTCTGGCCGAAACCGCAAAACACGCATAGCTCCGGATGTGCGTCCCGAGAACGTAGCTATGTGCCTGTTTCTAGGTTACCTCGAGGGACGATCTGGCCAAGCGCTGTTTCATTCAAGCTGGATGCAGCTTTTGGCTTTACCGCTAGAGGAACTTGAGCGGCTAGCTAATGCGGCGGCGCATCGCGGTGAAATCGTCTTCATGAATGCTGGTGGCGTGAAGGAAGTACGTTTTCCTGACTATCTCACCCCGGACGAAGAACAAACTCGCCAGGAGCTAGGGCATGACCTCTAAAGTCACCAAGTTGGTTTCCGGCTACCGGCAGCACCTCACAGTGCCCTGGCAAGCCGGTTTGGCGGCCATCCAGCGCGTGATTTTTGCCGTCTATGACAAGGCCGATGAATTACGCCTGCGAGCCAATATTGAGGAATTTGCCCTGGTTACGCAGCAGGCGGGTAAGCACTGGTATTTGATCGACTTGACCAATGCCTTTCCCGAGTGGATGGCTGCTCAGGAATACCGCGAAGCCTACTTTGAAAGCCCTGAAGACTTGGCCGGTTACCAGTCCGGTGAGCTTGTTGAGTTCACGGCTGCACTCATTGAAAGACTCAAGCAGGAAATTTCAACCCAGGCCAATGACAACACCGTTGTAGCCTTGCTTGGCGTCGGCGCTTTGTTTGGCTTGGCACGGGTTTCCGCCGTGGTTGAAGGTCTCAAGGATGATATTCCCGGTCGCTTGCTGGTGTTCTTTCCCGGTGAGCACCACCCTGAAAATCATACCTACCGCTTATTGGACGCCCGCGACGGCTGGAATTACCTCGCCGTTCCGCTTCTGGCAAATGATTAATTAGAAAAATCGAGAATAAGGATTGCCATGTTAAATCGTGAAATCTACAACAAGGCGCCCCAGGACAATCGCCTGGCCAACAATGGTGTTGCTGAAGTCTCGGAAGATCACTCCGAAGCGGCACAATCGATTCTGCGCTACGAGCTGGAATCCTTTGTTTGCGATGGCCAGTATGAAAAAGGCCTGGAAACCATTTTCGACAAGTTTCTACTCAACCTGGACTCAAAAAACGTGCAGCCGGGTGTGTGGATATCTGGCTTCTATGGCAGCGGTAAATCCCACCTGGCCAAAATGCTGCGCACCCTCTGGACCGACCACACCTTTGCCGATGGTGCCTCTGCGCGCAGCATTGCCAAGCTGCCTACCAGTGTCGTTGAGCATTTGCAGGAGCTCTCTACCCAAGGCAAGCGCCATGGCGGGTTGCATGCCGCTGCAGGCAAGCTCGGTGCAGGCGCAGGCGACAAAGTGCGGTTGGCGCTATTGGGTATCATCTTCAAGTCCAAGGATCTGCCCGAGCAATATAACCAGGCACAGTTTGTCCTGTGGTTAAAGAACGAAGGGCTGCTACCTGCCATTGAAACCGAGCTAAAAACCGCCGGCCGCAGCTTGGCTCAAGAACTTCCGCATATGTACGTCTCCAGCCATCTGGCCAAAGCGCTCCTTAAGGCGAGGCCCGAACTCGCGCATACCGAGCAAGACGTTCGCAAGCTGCTCAAAGAGCAATTTCCGCAAGTCACGGACATCAGCAGCGAGCAGATGGAACACGCTATTGAGTCAGCCCTGTCTAATGGGGGTGAGTTCCCGCTGACGCTGATCGTGCTCGATGAGGTGCAGCAATATATCGGCTCAGACGCCGAAAAAGCCTTTCAGGTTCAGGAAGTGACGGAGACCTTGTCCAACCACTTCAATGGCAAGGTGTTGTTTGTCGCTACCGGCCAATCAGCGCTCTCCAGCATGCCCAACCTGCAACGGTTGCTGGGCCGTTTTCCGGTGCAAGTAATGCTCGGCGACTGGGATGTAGAAAACGTCACCCGACAGATCATTTTGGCGAAGAAGCCTTCTGCGCAGCCTGAGCTGGAAAGCATCTGGCGCGATAATCTTGGAGAGATCTCCCGGCACCTGCGCGGCACTAAACTCGAACACGTGACCGATGACGAGGCGGTCATGACCTCTGACTACCCATTGCTGCCTGTGCGCCGGCGTTTCTGGGAGCGCGTGCTACGGACCATTGATACCACGGGCACCGTGTCCCAGCTGCGAAGCCAGTTACGCGTAGTGCATGAAGCCGTACTGGCAACCGCTAACGATCCCGTCGGGCATGTGGTTTCAGGCGATTTTCTTTACGACCAGATTGCCGCCAGCCTGGTGTCAACGGCGCAGCTACCCAAAGAGGTTTTTGAAAACGTCCAGCGTTTTGCGGCAGGCGATAGTGACGCCAAACTTAAAGCCAGCGTGCTTAAGCTGATCTTCCTGATCAACAAGATGCCTGCCGATGCTGCGTTGGATATTGGCCTTAAGGCTACCGAAGATGCGCTGGCCGATCTGCTGGTCACCGATCTTTCCGCTGGCTCCAGCGAGTTGCGCAAACGCCTCCCGGCCCTGCTGGATGAATTGCAGAGCAAAGACCGCCTGGTCATGGCACTGGCAGGAAGTAGCGGCACTGAGTACCGCCTGCAAACCCGTGAATCCAGCACCTGGTACGACGAGTTTCGCGCACAGGAAGCCCAGCTTAAATCTGCTCCTCAGATTGTTGAGCAAAAGCGTGCGGATCTGCTGAAAAGCCGTTTGGCCGAAGTGATGAGAAAAGTTCGCGTGGTCCAGGGCAAGGACAACGTTGAGCGCCGGCTCACGCCATGCTACGACGACACCTTGCCAAAGGATCATGACAAGAATCTATATCTATGGATTCAAGATGGTTGGCAAACCGAGGAAAAGTCCGTCATTGCCGAGGCTAAGGCAAAAAGTGCCGATAACCCGACGCTGTTTGCCTTTTTGCCGGCCCAGCATAAAAGCGAACTGAACAATGCCATCGTGTCCCTGGAGGCTGCACGTACCACCTTGCAAAACAAAGGCAGCCCATCCACGGAGGAAGGGCGTGACGCCCAGCGCTCTATGGAAAGCCGGCAACGCACCGCCGAGAAAGAGCTGGTAGCTCTGCTCGATAAACTGATTGCCGGTGTGCGGGTTTTCCAGGCCGGTGGGCAGGAGGCGCTTGATGGCAACGACTTGGCTGAACGGATCAACCGTGCGGCTAAATCTTCGGCGATTCGACTCTACAGCCAGTTCGATATTGCTGACCACGCGCAGTGGAGCAAAGTGCTGGAAGAAGCCCGCAAGGGCAACCTTGAAGCCATGAAGGCCGTTGGTCATACCCAAGAGACAGACAAACACCCCGTTTGCCAAAAATTGCTGACCTTTATCGGCTCCTGGAAGAAAGGTTCGGAAATCCGCGATAACTTCGAGGCACCGCCTTTTGGCTGGCCACGTGATGCCATTGACGGGGCCTTGCTGGCACTGCTGGCAGCGGGCCATCTGAAAGCAAGCGACGCGGCGAACAAACCAGTGGATGTAAAAACTCTGGATCGCGCCAAGCTCACCCAGACCCAGTTCCAGCGCGAATCCATAACCATTACGCCGCCGCAGCTGATCAAGATCCGCCAGCTATTCACCACCATAGGCGTTCCTTGTCAGCCTAAAGAAGAACTCCTGAAAGTGCCTGTGCTGGTTGCCAGGCTCCGCGAGCAGGCTGCAAAAGCTGGCGGCAGTGCCCCGGCACCTGCAGCCCCAAACCCGGAGGTGCTGAATGCCATTGAAGGGCAATCGGGTAATGGGCAATTGCTTGAGTTGTTCAACCGCGCGGATGAGTTGGCCGCGCTATCCAGTACTTGGGTCACAACAGCCGAGGCCATTACCAAACGTCAGTCGGCATGGCTCAAGCTGGCAGCTTTGCTCAGGCATGCTAAAAATCTTGGCCCTTATGCCGGCCTTAAGGCCGAAGCAGATTCCATTGAAGCCCAGCGCAGTCTGCTTGCCGAACCGGATCCGGTTCGACCGCTGCTCGATAAGGTAGTTGATCTGTTACGTACCTCGCTCAATGCCAAGGTCAATGCCTATCAACAAACACACGCTACCCAGCAGGCGCAGCTGGAGGCAGATGCTGACTGGAAAAAACTCAGCGAGGCGCAGCGAGCCACCCTGGTTTCAGCCCATAGCCTGACTCCTCAAGCACCGGTCGCAACGGCAACCCTGGATGAAATCCAGGATGCCCTGGATGATTGCGACCTCGACCATTGGGTTTCCAAAGCCCAGGCGTTGCCAAGCCGCTTTGATGCCGCCAGACATGCGGCGGTAGAACTACTCAAACCCAATGTGGTGCGAGTGAACATCCCACGCCGAACGCTCAATGATGCAGCCGAGCTACAAGCCTGGCTGACTGAAGTCGAGCAGCTCCTGACCGAAAAACTCAAACAAGGTCCGGTGGCGCTATGAGTAACCAGCCATTAGGCAAAGCCCAGCGCACCCAACTGGAAAATACGGTCAAAGCCGCCCGCGAAGTGGCAGAGAAGGGTGCTCGCGCTGCGCTGGCCCAGCTGGCTGTGGCGGAAGGCAAGGCTCCGGATTACCTGACCGACGAGCTCAAAGCCCTGCGCCGCCGCTTGCGTGCCCACGGCCGTGCGCTGGGGGACACGAAAGCCAAGGACGATACCCAGGGCGTTCAGCATTTATTGTGGGAAGTCTCCTACGAGCATTGGCACCGCATGTTGTTTGCCCGCTTTCTGGCCGAGAACGGTTTGCTGATGTGGGAGCCCGGCGCGCCGGTGTCGCTGGACGATTGCCGCGATATGGTAGACAACCACCCGGACATGGCGCTGGGTGCCAAGAGTCATTGGGAGCTTGCAGGTAAATTGGCTGCGCGCATGTTGCCGCAGGTATTCAAACCCAATCACCCGGTGTTTGAACTGTCCTTCGCCCCCGAGCATCAGCGCGAGCTGGAACGCCTGCTGGCGGCACTACCGCCTGAAGTGTTCCAGGCCAGCGACAGCCTGGGTTGGGTTTACCAGTTCTGGCAGGCCAAGCGTAAAGACGAGGTCAATGCTTCCGAAGTAAAGATTGGTGCCGACGAGTTGCCCGCGGTCACCCAGCTCTTCACCGAGCCTTACATGGTGGACTTCCTGCTGCATAACTCGCTAGGCGCGTGGTGGGTGACGCGCCACCCCGGCCAGACCTGCCCCGTGCCGCTGACCTACCTGCGCACACTGGACGACGGCACGCCCGCCGCCGGCAAGTTCGAAGGCTGGCCCGACAGCCTGCAGGACTTCAAGTTGCTCGATCCCTGCTGCGGTTCCGGGCACTTCCTGGTGGCAGCCTTCCTGCTGCTGGTGCCGATGCGCATGGCCGACGAAGGGCTGAGCGCAATGGACGCCGTGGACGCCGTGCTCACCGATAACCTGCACGGGCTGGAGCTGGACGCACGCTGTGTGGAAATCGCTGTCTTTGCGCTGGCTTTAGCAGCGTGGCGCTTCCCAAGCGAGAGCGGCGACCCGCTGGGCGTGCGCGCTGAGATGCCTTCACCAAATATTGCCTGTTGCGGCCTGAAGGTGGCGGCCAGCGCTAAAGACTGGGAAACCCTGGTGCCTGATAGCGTGGCCAATGCCGATTATCTGCGCCAGGAGTTGCGCCTGTTGCACAGCACTTTTGCCCAGGCACCGCTGCTCGGTAGCTTGCTCGACCCCGCCAAAAGTCTGAAGAACGACTTGGCGACCTCCAGCTTTGACACGCTGAAAGCGCTGTTAGAACGGGCACTGTCTACAGAGACACCGGCCACGCTGTGGGGCGCGGGAAACGAGTTGAACGACGACGCCTGGGATTTAGCGCTAACGGCACGTGGCTTGCTCGAAGCGGCGCGGTTGCTGGATGGCCGCTATCACCTGGTTATCACTAATGTGCCTTACCTGGCGCGTGGCAAACAGCACGACACGCTCAAGACCTACTGTGAAACGCACTATCCGGAGGCCAAGAACGACTTGGCTAACGTCTTTCTGGAGCGCTGCCTGGAACTCAGTCACGACCAAGGCACAGGCGTGGTGCAAATCGTCATGCCGCAGAACTGGCTGTTCCTCGGTAGCTACAAAAAGCAGCGCGAATCGCTGCTCAAGCGCGTGCAGTGGAATCTGCTGGCGCGGCTTGGCGAAGGCGGCTTCGACAGCCCTCAGGCAGCGGGAGCGTTCATTATCCTGCTCACCCAGACTCACGCCCTGGCGCCCGAGGATTTTCAGCTGTGTGGCATAGATGCCAGCGCACCCAAGGCGGCGCAGGAAAAGGCGGTGCTGCTGCGCGAAGGGGAAGTGGTAACGGTCAGCCAGAAG
This sequence comes from Pseudomonas pohangensis, assembly GCF_900105995.1. Classification (NCBI taxonomy): domain Bacteria; kingdom Pseudomonadati; phylum Pseudomonadota; class Gammaproteobacteria; order Pseudomonadales; family Pseudomonadaceae; genus Pseudomonas; species Pseudomonas pohangensis. Next base: position 73,964 of record NZ_LT629785.1, read on the forward strand.
GGGCAGTTGGGAAACCCGGATGCTCGGATTGCTCTTTCGGATGTTACCGGCGAAGAGCTGCTTTCGGGATACGCAAGTTCCTTTCTCGGGCTTGGTACAGGTGATTTTGAGAGATTCGGACGGGTCTTCTGGGAACTTGGAGAGGCTTTACCTCAGGGATGGAGCCGCCTCCAATGCTCACCTACGGCTGCTGGCGATTACGAAGGCTTGTCGCATTTGGTTGCATGGGATTTTGAAGAGATGCGCGTACGAGGCATGGACTCTCTGCAAAGGGATCGCATTCACAACCAAGACCAAAGTGGGCAGCAGGCGTGGGGCAATGCAGGGGTAGCCGTATCGCTCATGCGTGACCTGAAGGCTTCATTTTTCTCTGGTCAGAGATATGATAAATCTCTAGCTGTTCTTGTGCCGAAGAAGCGTGAGCAACTCGACGCGGTTTGGGCATTTTGTTCAGCACCGGAGTTCAATGAGTCGGTCCGCCAAATTGAACAATCAGTAATTGTTGCCAATGGGGCGCTCGTAAAAGTTCCCTTCGACCTCGCGCACTGGCAACAAGTCGCCGCTGAACGCTACCCCAACGGCCTTCCTAAGCCGTACTCCGACGACCCGACCCAATGGCTGTTTCACGGCCACCCGCAGCCCGCCACCGACACGCTGCAAGTAGCAGTTGCCCGCCTAGCAGGCTACCGCTGGCCGGCTGAAACAGATACAGCGATGGAATTGGCAGACGAGGCCCGTACCTGGATTGCCCGCTGCGACAAGCTGTCTGAGCACACTGATGATGACGGCATCGTTTGTCTGCCTTCGGTGCGGGGCGAGCCTGCCGCACACGACCGTCTGCTCAAGCTGCTGATTGCCGCCTGGGAAACGGTGCAGTCCGGTAGCTGGAAGCCCGCTGTTCTCGACAAATTGCTGGCCGATGCCGATTGCGCTGGCAAGGGACTCGACGTTTGGCTGCGAGAAAAGTTCTTTGAGCAGCACGCCAAGCGTTTCCAGCATCGCCCCTTCATCTGGCATGTGTGGGACGGCCTGAAAGACGGCTTTGCTGCGCTGGTGAACTACCACCAGCTTGACGACAAGAACCTGGAGCGCCTTATCCATACCTATCTGGGTGACTGGATTCGCCAGCAGGAGGCCGGTGTGCGTGATGGCGTCGATGGCGCGCAACCTCGCCTGTCCGCAGCCCAGGATCTCAAGCGCCGCCTGGAACGTATTCTCCAGGGCGAAGCCCCTTACGACATCTTCGTGCGTTGGAAACCACTAGCCGAACAACCCATCGGCTGGAACCCCGACCTCAACGACGGCGTGCGCCTGAACATCCGCCCCTTCATGACCGCCGAGGTGCTGCGCCACAACAAGAAACCCAAGCTAAACATCAAGTGGGACAAAGACCGCGGCAAGGACGTGACAACCGCCCCGTGGTACCCGGTGTTTGAGGGTGAACGTATTAACGACCATCACTTGACCCTGGCCGAAAAACGCCAGGCCAGGCATTCAAATTCCTGACAGCGAGGAAGTCCCTATGTTTGAAAGCGTTACGCAAAGTGAGTTGCGCTCGCAGATGGAACAGCATCTGTTGATGCTGGAAGAGGTGTTGGGCGGTATGGATATTTTCGTCCGCCGCTTGGAGCTGCGCATTACGCGCATTGAAGAGGGGCTTGGCCTGGAACCCGAGGGCATTTGTGCATCTGGCTGGGTGGCCGATCTCCAACGGCTCAAGGCGGACGTTGCCCGGCTGCGGGGCCAATAGATTGAAAGCGTCTCTGGGGTACTTATGAGCCGACTGCATGAGCTGAGCATCAGGTACTCCGGTACCGATTCCGAGCCGGATGGTGAAGCGTTTTATCGGGCCTTTACGCGCTACATAAAAACGAACAGGGAGTCGCTCTTTGACATCGCTTTGACGGCCTCTACTGCGGAGATCTTTCTGGACTCTGATAGCAGCGTCATAAACCCACGTTTGCTGGAAGCCATAACCGCGACCAACCCTTCGTTGACGCAAGACAGACTGTTCGGCCTGGACGCCGATGCGCTGCAGGGTGCGATCAATACCGCTAAAGGCAAATATTTCGAGTACCTGGTTGTTGATCGATTGAATGCGGGCGAACAGGTTGGGCCTGTGGTGCTTCCTGATGGTTATCACGCGGAACTGGCTCAATCGATGACCCAGCCAGGGTGGGATCTTCGCATTGTAGATAGTGACGGTATCGCGGCCGAATTTTTACAACTCAAGGCCACCGACAGCATTGGATACATTCAGCAAGCGTTGTCGCGCTATCCCGACATACAAATCCTGGCTACCGAGGAAGTGGGTAGTAGCGGTTTGGTTCTGGACAGCGGTATAGCCGAGGCGGATTTGCGCGAGCAGGTAGCCGGGGCGGTCGATCAGTTGGATGAGTCGGTACTCGAGCAGTTTCTCGACTATTTCAGCCCTTTGCTGCCTCTGGTAGCGATTGCCAGTTGGGAAGGCTACAAGATCTCGCTGGGGCAGCAGTCACTTGATGAGTTCAAGTTGGCTATTGCCCGGCGTGGACAGCGGATCGTGGCTACAAATTTTGTGGGTGCTGCTGTTTACGCATTGGACGGTGGCGTTCTGACAGTACCGGCAGCGATTATGGGTGGTTTGATCTTTGATCGAACGATCAACCAGACCGCAATCATGGCTTCGTATAAGCAACATGCAGATCGCATGCTGGCCTTTAGGCTAGACCAACAAGGTCGGGAAATTTCGTCGGAGGCAGCATGGGGGTTCTAAGTTGGCTGGCTAATGGATTGAGCACCATTATTGGTGCTGTGATTGAAACGACTGTTGAAGTGATAGGCGCGATACGTGACGGCCTTGATTCGTTTCGGCAACGCGGTGGTTCTGTGGGTTCGGCCATGGAAAAGGAAGTAGTCACACGCAAGGAGCGATTGCGAGAGGTAAATGACGAAATCCTCCATCTGCGCAACAAGAATATGAGTCGGGGCAGCCTGAATGACGAGGATCGTCGTCGCTGGAATGGCCTGCGTGAAGAGCGTGACCACCTGCTGGTTGAGTCTGCTCAGGCTAAAGAGGTAAAGGTTGCTGAGACGATCCTCGCCAACGAGGACAACATCGAGAAAGTTTTGATTGATCGGGAGACGACCCACAAGCTGCAGTACAACGCCTTTGTCGACACACTGGGCAAAAACTGCCCCAAGTGTAAGCGGTCAATGAAATTACAGTGGCGGCGAGACCTCAAGGTTCCCGACCCCCATGATTTCTTTTGGGGCTGCACCGGCTGGTATATATCCGTTGGGGATCATAAAGCCTGCACGTGGACGGAACCTCTGCGGTCGGAAGACTTTGCTTTGATGACGGACGTCTCGGCTCCTGAATTTTCGCTGACCTCGGATGAGTTTGGAATCATCCTTTCTGACCCTTTTACCCAAGGGATTATTGATACCCGCCTAAAGGATTTACAGAGTGATCTGGGTAGCCAACGAAAGGGTGTAGAACTTGTAACTTGCCCAGAGCATGGAGAGCACATGGTTTTGCGGCGCAAGACTAACCCTACGGGATTATTGGATGCCTATTTTCTGGCGTGCCCCTATTGGAAGCCGAATAACCAAGGCTGTGCCTATTTTGAAAAGCTGAAAAGTGCCCCTCAGTTGGCTGCATTGCTCAAGTCTGAAACTGGTCGAGGTGTTCTCTGATGGCTTCTCGAGATCAGGCAAGGGCGTATTTGCAGCAGGCGATGGGCAACACCAGCATTGATTTCCGTGACGGCCAGTGGGAAGCCATTGACCATATTGTGAATCGACACGGCAAGGTGCTTTGCGTCCAGCGCACTGGCTGGGGCAAGAGCATGGTGTATTTCGTTGCATCCAAACTCCTGCGCGCCGGCGGGGGTGGCGTCACACTGATCATTTCGCCGCTGCTGGCCTTGATGCGAAACCAGATTGAGGCGGCCGAGCGCCTGGGTTTGCGGGCGCTGACGGTCAACTCGACCAACAGGGATGACTGGGATAGGGTGCGCAATGAACTGTTGGCTAATCGCGTTGACCTGCTGCTGATTTCTCCAGAACGCTTGGCTAACGACGAGTTTGTCGGTGGCACACTGCAACCCATCGCCTCACGTATTGGCTTATTGGTAATTGACGAAGCGCACTGCATTTCTGACTGGGGTCATGATTTCCGTCCGGACTATCGTCGCATTGGACAGATTCTGACGCGTTTACCAGAAAACATTGCGGTGCTAGCCACTACGGCAACTGCCAATCTCCGCGTTGAGAAGGATGTTTCTGCACAACTGGGTGGCCTCGTGGCTGTTCAGCGAGGGCCGCTGATACGAGCAAGTCTCGCCCTTCAGAGCATGCGCCTGCCAGGGCCTGCCGAGCGACTGGCCTGGTTGGCCGGCCAGATTCCGCATCTGGAAGGTAGCGGCATCATCTATACGTTAACCACACGTGATGCCGACCGGGTGGCGCACTGGCTGCGCATGAATCGAATAGATGCTCACTCCTACCATGCCGGGATCTCGGATGAGGAGCGGCAAGCCCTTGAACAGGCACTGCTGAGTAATCAGATCAAGTGCCTCGTGGCCACCAGCGCCCTGGGCATGGGCTACGACAAGCCGGATTTGTACTTTGTCATTCACTACCAAACCCCGGGCAACGTAGTGGCCTATTACCAGCAGGTAGGCCGAGCGGGACGGGCTATACCTGTCGCCTATGGTGTGCTGCTGTCCGGGGAAGAGGAAGATGACATTAACGAATATTTTCGTGACTCAGCGTTCCCCCCGGAGTCGCAGGTGCAAAGCATTCTGGGTGCATTGGAAGACGCCGATGCTGGTTTGAAGGTCCGTGCTCTTGAACAGGCGATTAACCTTCGGCAGTCGCAAATTGAGAAAGTGTTGAAGTTGTTGGTGGTTGAACCCCTGTCACCGGTGCTGAAAATCGATAGTACTTGGTACCGTACTTCAAACCCCTATCAACTCGATCATCGGCGTATTGCTCATCTCACCCATCAGCGTGAGGAGGAGTGGGCGCAGATGCAGCGCTACCTCGCAAACGAAAGCTGCTTGATGCAGTTTCTAGCCGAAGCGTTGGATGACCCGGAGGCGCGGCCCTGCGGTCGGTGTGCAGTATGCTTGGGGCGTCCGGTACTGCCCGTGGAGATTGATCGGACTTTATTGATACGTGCACAGCAATACGTCAAGCATAGCGAAACGCGCTTGGAATTGAAAAAGCAGTGGGACATCGGTGCCTTACGGCAGTATCAAGCAAGGTTTGGTTGGCAGGGGTCGAATATTCCCCAGCACTTGCGCGGCGAGGAGGGGCGGATACTGTCCCGTTGGGCTGAGCCGGTTTGGGGCGAACTGGTTGCCGATGGCAAGTCGATGGGGTATTTCGATCAGGAACTTGTTGATGCCTCTGTAGAGCTTATCCAGCAACGCTGGCCGGAAGCATCAGCTGCCCGCTGGGTTACCTGCATTCCCTCCAAGCGTAATCCTAGGTTAGTAGCAGACTTTGCAGCTCGATTGGCTGAGGCATTGGGCATTCCTTTTCGACCAGTCATTGAGAAAGTCATTGAAACTGAACCTCAAAAGTTCATGGAAAATCGCTTCCATCAGTGCCACAACCTGGACGGCGCATTTGCCATTCAGAGCGCTGAGGACCTTAGTGCACCTGTCTTGTTGATTGATGATGTAGTCGATTCAGCCTGGACTTTAACCTTGGCGACGGCCTTACTGCGGCAGGCGGGTACAGCCGCAGTTTTCCCATTTGCGCTGGCGACTACGGCCACGAAGTAAAGAGAATCATATGAGCCACCAGGCATTGAGTGCGGATACTGAAGTTGTTCTTTTGTTATGTGGGCGTTTTGGCGGGGAGTCGCAAGAGTCTTTCCAACCGCTTGCGCCCGGCGAATACAGCAAGCTGGCCGTCTGGCTTAACTCCCGTGGATTGCGTCCTGCAGACATGTTGACAGGCGTCGGGCGTGACCAATTGAAGGATCTTCACGAGCCCAAGCTTGAACAAGCTCGTATCGAGTTTCTTCTGCAGCGCGGCACTGCCATGGCCTTGGCTCTGGAGCGCTGGAGTCGGGGTGGTTTGTGGGTGATCTCACGAGGCGATCAGGATTATCCGACCCGCTTGAGACGTCACCTGAAGCAAGCAGCCCCGCCACTCCTGTATGGGGCGGGGCATAAGAGTCTGCTGGATAGCGGGGGCCTGGCCATTATTGGCTCGCGTGATGCCAGCCATGCAGCGCTTGAGTTTACCCGTGACATTGCAGCCAAGTGTGTTCGAGAGGGTATGGCTGTTATTTCCGGTGGTGCTCGCGGCGTTGACTCTGCTGCGATGCAGGGTGCAACTGAGGCGGATGGCGTCACCATAGGGGTGTTGGCTAGCGATTTGTTGAAGTTGAGTCTCAATAAACAAAATCGCACGGGGCTCCAGAGTGGACGTCTAGTGCTGCTGTCTCCGTTCTACCCCGAGGCTAGCTTCAATAAAGGAAATGCCATGGGCCGCAATAGGTATATCTATGCGCTGTCGGATCAGGCGTTGGTAATCGATACGGCGCTTGCCAGCGGAGGTACCTGGGCCGGTGCAATAGAAAATCTGAAGCAGAACTGGGTTCCGCTTTATGTCAGGACCCCAGGCGAGGGCCCGGGTAATGCTGCGCTTGCGAAGAAAGGCGCGATTCCTTTCGAGATATCACCGAGTGATAGCGAGAGCCTCACAGACTTTTTTGCTCGGAATCCCCTTTATTCTAAAGAGTTAGCTGATCTCGGAGATGTGCAGCAGTCATTGCTGAGCTCCATCAATGAAGCCGCGATGGAAGACAGCGCGGCTACCCCGATCAAAGCTGAAGAGGCTCCAGTCATATGTAAAGAGCTGGAGCCTACTGCCGAATTACCAGAGCCAGAAAGCGAAAAGGAAATCCCGTCCTCTGTCGGGGCTCAGGAAGGGTCAGTGATTCATGATCCGTCACAGGACATGTTCGAATATTTCCTCGGAAGGTTGAGCCAGCTATTTGTAGAAGAGAGCTTTACCGAGGAGGATATTTCCGCACAGCTGGGCCTCGAAAAATCTCAAGCAAAAGCCTGGCTTAACAAAGCCGCAGACGCCGGGCGAATTCTCAAGCAGAAGAAGCCGGTGCGTTACTCATTAATGCGTCAGGCTTCGTTGCTTGATTGAGGGTGGGAATTACATGACTACGACCACCATCATTCAAGCATTAGCAGAAGCCCTTATCAGCGCGGCTAAGGTTAATGCTTCGGTACAGGTGAAACCGGCGGCGGTTCTTTGGGCAGATGCAGATTCGCAATGGCTGCCGGTAATAGATCGGCTTCGTGAGATATACCCAGGTTTGCTCGGTTTGGGTGAGTATCAGCCGGATGCGGGTAAAGGGCCGGCTATTTGGTTGAAGTGTGCGGTTGCGGGGCTTATTCCGGAATATCCGGTTGACCAGCTGCCGTGCGTACTCCATTTGCCTGGCGTGAGTCGTTCCGACTTGCGTGCTATTGAGAGCTGTCCGCGCGACCTCCAGCCTCTGGCTGAGTTGCAGTACCGCGGCGTGCTCTGGGGGCAGGCCAATGGCAAAGATTGGACCGTAAACGCTTTTCTGACCTCTAAAAATGGTGGCCTTGGTCTGAATGTTTCGCAGGACCAGGCAACTCAGGATGCATTAAGACAGGTTTTGCTTGCTGGTCTGCTGATGGATATGTCACTGGAGGAACTTCAGGGGCGACGAATCAATGCTGAATGGCTACAGAGCCTATTAGCACCTAACCCCGTTCGTGATCTGCTGCTGTGGCTAAATGATCCAGCTTCCGCTCTGGCGCAATGGGACACTTCGCGTCGTGAGGTTTTTATACAGCGTTGCAAGTCCGATTTTGGATTTCATCCTGTAAATGATGGCCAGCTTGTAGCCGCGGATAATCTAGCCAAGGCCGAAGGAAGGTGGGCTGCAGTGGCAGAGCTGTATCGGGATTCGTTCTCTAGTTATCCCAATATCCTTGGCTTGTTAGCAAAGTTAGAGCCGCCTCAGCTTGGATTATTCGATGACCTCGCGGCTGTCGCTGGTTATCCGCAAGTGAATGAAGGAAAGGAAAGCGCTCTTCGGTATGCGCTTTCAGCCATTGGCAGCATGACGGTAGACCATGCTCGTACGGCAATACTTGCCGCTGATAAGGAACACGCGGTTCGCCGGGAGTGGTTGTGGGCCCAAATGGGGCGCGCACCATTGGCACTAGCACTGGAGCACCTTTCCCAGGTTGCAGTATTGAGCGCGAAATTGCCGGTTGGTGTTATGCCAGACCAGTTGGCAGCTAGTTATCAAGAATCTGGTTGGAAAGTAGATGCAGCTGCTTTGCGATCTTTAGCCGCTGTGCAAAGCAGCTCCGATCTGGCCGCCGTATCAGCTGCATTGCGCGCGGTTTATTGGCCTTGGCTCGAGGAGGCGGCAAGACGGTTGCAGGAGGCTACCAGGACGGCTGGCGGGTTGGCTAAAAAGCCTACGTCTGCAGCACCTATTCAGAGTAACGGCACCTGTACTGTGTTTGTCGATGGTTTGCGATATGACGTCGCAGTTCAACTGATGGAGAAGCTGACAAGTCTTGGTGAGGCCAGCTTGGGTGCTCGCTGGACAAGCATGCCTTCGGTTACAGCATCTGGAAAAGCCTGGTGTTCTCCAGTGGCTCATTTGGTTTCTGGCAATCCTGCAGAGATTGATTTTGAGCCCAGCGTGACCGCAGAGGGCAAGCCACTTTCGGCTCATAATTTCCGTAAGCTGCTGAGCGATAACGGGGTACAGCCTCTCGGGAAACATGAGATTGGCGATGCTGACGGTATTGCTTGGACCGAGGCAGGTGATCTTGATCACTATGGACATCAGCATGGAGTTCGCCTGGCCAGAGACCTTGATATCCAGCTAGCCCAGGTCATAGAGCGCATCACTGAATTAAAGGATGCCGGCTGGCGCTACTTCCAGATTGTTACCGACCACGGTTGGTTGCTGTTACCTGGAGGACTGCCGAAAAGTGAGCTACCGATGCACCAAGCTCAAACCCGCTGGGGTCGTTGTGCTGTTTTGAGGGATTCAGCCCACGGTACGCCGCTGACCTTCGGCTGGGACTGGTGTAAAGATGTTCAGATAGCCTACGCGCCAGGAATTACGAGCTTTATTGCTGGAAATGAGTATGCGCATGGAGGATTGAGCCTTCAGGAGTGCCTGGTTCCTGTAATCACCCTCAAGGCCAGTGGCGCGCCATCATCTGCGGTAACCGTGACAATCAAATCTGTCATTTGGAAGGGGTTGCGCTGTGTGGTTCAAGTTGAGCCAGCCGATTCGGGTTTGACGGTAGATATTCGCACCAAACCAGCGTTGGCAAATAGCAGCATAGCGGCCAGCACTAAAGCACTTGAGAATGGCAAAGCTAATTTGGCGATTGCCGATGATGAGCACTTGGGTACGGCTGCTGTTGTGGTCGTGCTTAACCAGGATGGCGATGTGCTGCAGAAGTCTGCAACCACCATTGGCGGATAAACAAACGGGACAAAATGCATGCAGCTCGATGATCTAGACGGTAAGGCGACAAGCGCTTTCGAGGGCTACGTGGTTCGTAAGGATCTGGTACGTACGTTCAGTCGCCAATTCCCGGTGCCCACCTACGTAGTTGAATTCCTGCTCGGGCGCTATTGCGCAACGATTGACGAGGAGGAGATACAAGAAGGGCTGGAGATCGTCCAGCGGCAGTTAGCATCGCGCACAGTCAAGGCAGGCGAGGAGGAGTTGTTTAAGGCTCGTGCTCGCGAGGCTGGCTCAGTAAAAATTATCGACATCATTACTGCTCGTCTCGACGCAAAAACTGACTCTTATGTAGCCACCTTGCCTAGTTTGCGGTTGAACGATGTTCGTTTAACGCCAGAGATGGTCAGCAATAACGAGCGCATGTTGACCGGCGGCTTTTATGCCGAAGTTACCCTTGCCTATGACGCATCCATTGCACAGGAGAAAGGTGGCCGTCCCTTTGGCATTGAGTCGCTAAGAGCTATTCAGCTGTCAAAGCGTGAAGTACTGGATGTCCTTGCAAAAGGACGTGAAAACTTCTCTACCGCAGAGTGGCGTGATTTGTTGTTGCGCAGCGTCGGATTTGAGCCAGAGACTTTGGGCGATCGGGCTAAAGATGCGCTGCTACTTCGTATGATTCCTTTCGTAGAGCGTAACTACAACCTTGTCGAGCTTGGCCCGAGGGGCACAGGAAAATCACACTTGTTCCAGCAAGTCTCGCCTTACGCTCACCTGATTTCGGGTGGTAAGGCGACGGTCGCGCGAATGTTCGTCAACAACGCATCTGGGCAGAGAGGCCTGGTGTGTCAGTACGATGTTGTGTGTTTCGACGAGGTGTCGGGTGTTTCCTTCGACCAGAAGGATGGCGTAAACATCATGAAGGGATACATGGAGAGCGGCGAGTTTTCACGCGGCAAAGAAAGTATTCGCGCTGATGGTTCCATAGTCCTGGTGGGCAACTTTGACGTGGATGTCGAGCACCAGCAACGCATTGGGCATCTTTTGGGGCCGCTGCCCCCGGAGATGCGAGACGATACAGCCTTCATGGATCGCATCCATTGCTTCTTGCCGGGCTGGGATGTGCCGAAGCTAAGCCCAAACTTGTTCACAGAGCATTTCGGCCTGGTCAGTGATTTTTTATCCGAGTGCTTCACTCAACTGCGAAGTCAAAGTCGTGTTTCGGAGTTGCAGGGCCGCGTTTACTGGGGCGGGGCATTGAGCGGGCGGGACATCAATGGCGTCAACAAGACAGTAAGTGGCCTGCTCAAACTGATTTCGCCTAACCCGGAAACTGATGTAAGCGATGAAGATCTGGAGTGGGCAGTTCGCCTTGCGCTGGAAGTGCGCCGCAGAGTGAAAGAGCAACAAAAACGTATTGGAGCTGCTGAGTTCCGTAACACGCACTTCAGTTACACCTTTGGTACCGAAGGTGTTGAAAAGTTCGTGGCTACCCCTGAGTTGCAAAGCCAAAGTGGAATCGGTGACGAACCTCTGGAGTGCGGTCAGATTTGGACGTTGAGTCCAGGTGGCCAGGATGAGCACCCCGGCCTATTTCGTCTGGAGGTTACTGAGGGACCGGGGAGCGGGGTGCGAGTGTTAAACAACCCTGTTCCACCTGCGTTCCGGGAGTCCATTCGCTGCGCGGAGCAAAATCTCTATGCGCGCGCAGCGCAGTTAGTGGGAGACCGTGATCCTCGCGCACATGAATTCTCGGTACAACTTCGTGGTTTTGATGCGGCTAAATCGGGTGCTAAAACAGGTGTTGGCGCTTTGATCGCCCTTGCTAGCGCATTACTGAAGAAATCAGTACGCGGAGGCTTGGTAGTGGTTGGGGAGGTCACCCTGGGCGGCACTATTGAGCCCGTTCACAATGCCGTTACTCTCGCGGAGTTGTCAGTGGAAAAAGGCGCTAAATCCCTGTTGCTCCCGGTTTCATGCCGCCGCCAGCTTTTCGATCTTTCTGATGATATGGCAACGAAGCTTGATATCGAATTTTATCAGGATGCGCGTGATGCTTTGCTAAAAGCGTTAGCCGAATAATCAATATTTATTAAAAGGGTCACACAATGGCTGGCTTTTTTAAAAGATCGTTGTCTTGGATTGTTGCGCTTGTAGTGCTGCTACTATTAACCGGGCTAACTCATATGTATGCCAGAGTGACTACGCTTGGTTATGTGCAGGGTTATGATTTTCTTATATTTAAGAATGCTTTTGATAGACTTGATGTCAGTAATCATGAAGATGGAAAATTAATTAAATCTACCACAAACGTGCTTGGGAGCAGTGACCGCGCACTTTTTTCTGTCGCAGTGATATCTGGTAATACATGTTTGGAAAATGATGGGAGCAACGGAATTTGTAAGTTATTTCCAGTCCGTTCAGTGTTTGAGTCGGCGCTGTCAAAAAATAAAGTCCACACCATTGCTGGAAAATATCTTGAGTTAAACGTTATGGAAGACAGTGATAGGAGATATTTTGTATTTGATAAACTCCAGGGCGGGGATTTGATTGTTGCTGAAACTTTACCATATCTTATCTATGACGATTCATTTCTTAGTAGGGAAAGTTTATTTTTTAAAGATATTCCAAAATATCTTTCTACCTACGATGGATTTTCCCTTATGTACCGGAAAAGCATTGGGGCTTGGGTTTTTTTAATTATCATAATTGGTATGCTTTTTGTTTCTCAGGAAGTTATTTACAGAAAAAAAAGTTATGAATTCAAACGGCTTAATACAGATAAAGACGCGATTGAAAAGCGGTTGTTAGATGCTAATGAATCGCTTTCTACTATCCTATTTGAAAAGGATGCGCTAGAAAATGAAATATCAGAAATTAAGCTGGAGCTTGAAAAGATTGATAGCCTTTCTCACTCTAAGGCTGATCTTGAAAATACACTGAAAATGAAGATGCATGAGCTTCACAAGAAGGATAACCTTGTCAGTCAAGTCGAAAATCACCACCTGGAGGATCTGAACAAACTTTATAACTTAGAGAAAGAGCTAGAAAATTTACGAAATAAATTATCAAACCAAGATCAAGATGATATTTCTAGGCAGGAAGCTTCTGACCTTAATGAATTAAAAAGCTTATGGTTAAATGGAAAATTAACTTGGGATGATCGGTTGGCTATTGAGGGGAAAGTTTCCTTTGCGGATTTAGATAGAGCGCCCTTTACTGACTATATAGTGTATACGTCATTTGAGCAGTGGATAGTCCGAGCTTGTAATAGACATAAATTGGCTTATCCAGGCGAGAAGCTTGAGCTCTATAAACAGATCGATCTTTTAAAAAATGCCAATATTGTAAGCGATAAAGAGGCGGACCTTCTTCATGAAGCCAGAATTGTTAGGAATAACTGGTTTCACTCAGGTGTTAAGCCTACAGCCGCATTCACATCTAAGGTTGTTAAGTTCCTTAAGATAAAAAACAGTCCAAAAATTGATCCGAGAGTATGATTTCCATGAACGATAATTTTCACGTATTGACTCATTGGTTGATTGCTGTTGCCTGTGATAAATCTACAGCTTCAATTATAAATGTATGACTTTGTAAAAGCATTGGGCTTCCCTGCCCGATTTTCTTCATGTCTGAATTAAGCATTCTATTTTTGTGATCAAGTAATCCAGCGGGCTCCTACCCTCCAGTCGCTTTTGAAAGACCTCATCACGGTGGTAAAACACCCAGGTTTCGAGCGCCTGACGATTACTTTGCTCGTAGCCTGAACCCAGCACGCAAATAAGTTCGCTTCCTTGCGGGTCTTCAAGGTAGTGACTCAGCGCAGAAGCAATGTGTTTCAGATACTTATGTTCGCGCTCCTCCATCGATGTGCCAAGGCTGATGACGTTACCGTTTTTTATCAGTTTCATGGTTGTACTCCTCAGCCCTGTAAGTTGGCTTTGATCAGATTGTCGAAGGCGCTGCCATCGTGGCGAGTCAGGTTCGGCACATAGCGCGAGTAAACGCGAAACAGCATCTCGGTGGTGGTATGGCCCATTTGACGTGCGATCCATTCAGGGTTCTCACCGGCTGCCAGCCAGAGCGTTGCTGCCGTATGCCGGCTCTGATATGGCCGACGTACCCTGAGCCCCAGATGGCGAAGCAGCGGCGCCCACACGCGCTTACTGATATTCCGGTACTCGTGTGGAGTTCCTTCGCGAGTACAGAACACGAACTGACTATTGCCTGTTCGTTTCTTTTGCTCCTGGAGTGCTTCGAAGACAGGCCCCGACATATCGATTTCGCGCTGGGAGCCATCGTTCTTTGTGTAGTCGAGTTTGCCGCCTACCCAGGTTTCACGAATCAGGATCTGCCTGCGCTCGAAGTCGACGTATTTCCACTGCAACCCGTCAACTTCCGCCGTACGCAGCCCAGTAAAGAACCTGACGGTGTAGTACGGGCGGAAATCAGACCTGACAGTGTCCAGAATCTGAATAACCTCCTGCAGAGTGAAAGGCTCGACATCTGTCTTCTGTACTTTCAGTGATTTGATTGCAAGGTAAGGTGACGTAAACTCAAAACGGTCAGCCGCCTCATTAAGGATCATGCGCAATGGCGTCATGATGTGGTTGATTCGCGTCGCTGACAGACTCTGACCTTTCTGCCCGGGCACTTTGCCGAGAGCCGAGCGGAATGCCAGGATGTCTGCCTTGGTGATGGCGCTGACTTCTTTCTTGCCGAAGACCGGCAGCAGATGCTTTTCAAGCGTGCTGCGTACCGTCTTGCTATGGCTATCACGCCATTCGATTTTCTTTTCATCGAACCAGAGCTCTGCGAAGTCTTTCAGCAGAGGTGTATTCATCAGAGCGCAGCCAGCTTTTAACCGGCTGAACTCTTGGACTCTGGCGCTGTGTGGAAAGTAGGTGCCGTAATCAAAGCTTCCCAGGGTGATTTCAGCCTCGATAAGACTGAGTATCTTCTCGGCTTTCTTGCGATTGGCCGGGGTATTGGGAAGGGTGGTCTGCTCTCGGCAACGCTTGCCGAGATAGCGAAAGTCAAAGAAGAGATTCCCTGTCTCCTTCCGGACAACAATATTACCCATGGCAAATTCCCCCATTAGCCATGGGGATGCCGAAACCATTGCTCTGCGAAAACTTCACCATGTCGCGTTCAACGGCATCCCAAATGAAAAGGATCTTTCGGCCTCCAAATGGACGGAAATAATGGATGCCCTCCAGAAGGACAGAATCCTTGAGACGATTACGGATCGTCCTGGCGTCGTATTTGATGCGATGGGATAGCTCTTCAGTAGTCAGATAAATTTCGCTCATTTCTCTCTCCAGATCCATTTGAATCATATATGAGCCTTTTGGCTCGAGAGTGATAATAACGAGTCATTTGAGACTTGCAAGAGTTTTTTGACTCAAATTTGAGTCGAATGCAAAATGGGCGACGTTTCTTCGCCAGGTCACCCGCATGATTCGAGTAATGTTCAAGCAACAGCTGGACGAGAAATCCTTCAGGGAGAAGCGCCGCATCACGTTAAATGAAGTGAGTGATGCAACTGGAATCTCCAGGGCAACGCTTTCGCGTATAGCCAATACACCTGGCCACAACACTTCGACTGATCATATCGATGCGCTTTGCGACTACTTAGGGTGTGAGTTGGATGACTTGCTCAAGCGAGTGGTAGAGAAGTCGGAGTGAGTCTTTTTGCTGAACCGCCAGGTGGCATGATCTTGGCTGGCCGCTGAAGCGAACGGATACCGCTAAATTTAAGGCAGTGGTCAGTATCAGCCGAACCCTATTTGGCCCGTTCAAACCATGGGCACAGAATGGACACATTTTGGACACAGCCTGAAAAACCGCTGAAGACGGTAGATGAGGGCGGTGGTCATTGCTGATTGCAGGATATTGCCTCGGCGAGGCAAAAGAGAATTACCAGATTGGCCAAAACCAGGAACTGGCTTTCAGGCGGGATTTAAAAAAGTCTTTTAAATCAAGGAGTTTGGCGCACCAGGCGGGATTCGAACCCACGACCCCTGCCTTCGGAGGGCAGTACTCTATCCAGCTGAGCTACTGGTGCATATCTGTTGCGGGGGAACTATTTGAACACTAGCTGTGACGGTGTTCAATCTGATGATCACTGCCTTCGGAGGGCAGTACTCTATCCAGCTGAGCTACGAGTGCGTAATTGTTGCGGACTTGCATTTGATCACTAGCTTCCAGGTTGCTCAACCTAATGATCACTGCCTTCGGCGGGCAGTTCTCTATCCGGCTGGGCTACTGGTGCAGCGCGGGCGTCATGATACGCATCTGTAGCGGGGGCGTCCATTCGCTGCTGATTCGTTCGTGATATCGAACAATCGGCTATGTTTAACGTTGAATGATCGGGCAAATAATCCTGGAAAACTGAAAACGTTAAATTTATTGAACAGGCTATTGCCCTTTTTGTTGCGCCCGCCTAGCATTCGTTTGAGATTTCAAACGCCCCCGGTTTGGTTGTTTTTCAGGGGGTGAACTACTGTGTTGGATTCTGGCTGCTTTTCGGGCCACAGCTGTTCGTAACAAGTTTTACCGGCAAATATATGCCGGTACACAGGAGACTGCC
The DNA here is from genome assembly GCF_900105995.1 of Pseudomonas pohangensis. NCBI lineage: Bacteria > Pseudomonadati > Pseudomonadota > Gammaproteobacteria > Pseudomonadales > Pseudomonadaceae > Pseudomonas > Pseudomonas pohangensis. The sequence continues at coordinate 90,052 of NZ_LT629785.1, forward strand.
ATGCAACTCAAAGACGCCACGCTGTTCCGTCAGCAGGCTTTCATCGATGGAACCTGGCTGGACGCGGATGGCGGCCAGACCATCAAGGTCAATAATCCGGCCACCGGCGAGATTATCGGCACTGTGCCGAAGATGGGCGCGGCCGAGACCCGCCGCGCCATCGAGGCGGCGGATCGGGCCTTGCCGGCCTGGCGCGCACTGACTGCCAAGGAGCGTGCGACCAAATTGCGCCGCTGGTTTGATCTGTTGATGGAAAATCAGGATGACCTTGGCCGGCTGATGACACTGGAGCAGGGCAAGCCGCTGGCCGAAGCCAAGGGCGAAATCGCTTATGCGGCCTCGTTCATCGAGTGGTTTGCCGAAGAAGGCAAGCGCGTATATGGCGACACCATTCCGGGTCATCAGGCGGACAAGCGCATTCTGGTGATGAAGCAGCCGATCGGTGTGACCGCCGCCATTACGCCGTGGAACTTCCCGGCCGCGATGATTACCCGCAAGGCCGGCCCGGCATTGGCTGCCGGTTGCACCATGGTGATCAAGCCGGCCAGCCAGACGCCGTTCTCGGCACTGGCGCTGATGGTGCTGGCCGAGCGCGCCGGTATTCCAAGCGGTGTGTTGAGCGTGGTGACCGGCAGTGCCGGCGACATCGGCAGCGAACTGACCGGCAACCCGCTGGTGCGCAAGCTGTCCTTTACCGGCTCGACCGAAATCGGCCGCCAGCTGATGATGGAATGCGCCAAGGACATCAAGAAAGTCTCGCTGGAGCTGGGTGGCAATGCTCCGTTCATCGTGTTTGATGATGCCGATCTGGATGCAGCGGTAGATGGCGCGCTGGCTTCCAAGTACCGCAACGCCGGGCAGACTTGTGTCTGTGCCAACCGCCTGTATGTGCAGGATGGTGTGTACGACGCGTTTGCCGAGAAGCTGCGTGTGGCGGTGGCCAAGTTGAAGATCGGTAACGGTCTGGAAGACGGCATTACTACCGGCCCGCTGATTGATGAAAAAGCCGTGGCCAAGGTCAAGGAACATATCGACGATGCCGTCAGCAAGGGCGCGACCGTACTCTCCGGCGGCAAGGCGCTGGGTGGCAACTTCTTCGAGCCGACCATTCTGCTCAACGTGCCGAAAAGCGCAGCCGTGGCCAAGGAAGAAACCTTCGGTCCGCTGGCGCCGCTGTTCCGCTTCAAGGACGAGGCCGATGTGATCGCCCAGTCCAACGACACCGAGTTCGGTCTGGCTTCGTACTTCTATGCCCGTGATCTGGGCCGGGTGTTCCGTGTAGCCGAGGCGCTGGAGTACGGCATCGTCGGCGTGAATACCGGAATCATCTCCACCGAAGTGGCGCCGTTTGGCGGGATCAAGGCCTCCGGTCTGGGTCGCGAAGGTTCCAAGTACGGTATCGAAGACTATCTGGAAATCAAATACGTCTGTCTGGGCGGTATCTGACGGCTTTTCTCCCCTCTCTCACTAGTGGGAGAGGGGCCAGGGGAGAGGGCTTGCCCGGTTTTGCCCTCTCCCCAGCCCTCTCCCGTGAACGGGAGAGGGGGTGAATTCCCCCGACCCTGCGTCGGAACCTGTAAGGACTTCCAGTCGAGGACAATCATGAGCAAGACAAACGAATCACTGATGCAACGCCGTGTAGCAGCGGTTCCGCGTGGTGTCGGGCAGATCCATCCGATTTTTTGCGAGCGTGCCGAAAACGCTACGGTGTGGGATGTTGAAGGTCGCGAGTACATCGACTTCGCCGGTGGCATCGCGGTACTCAATACCGGCCACCTGCACCCGAAAGTGGTGGCGGCGGTGCAGAAGCAGCTGACCAAGGTTTCCCACACCTGCTTCCAGGTGCTGGCCTACGAGCCCTACGTCGAACTGTGCGAGAAGATCAATGCCATGGTTCCCGGCGACTTCGACAAGAAGACCCTGCTGGTGACTACCGGCTCGGAAGCGGTGGAAAATGCGGTGAAAATCGCCCGCGCCACCACCGGGCGTGCCGGTGTGATCGCCTTCACCGGCGGCTACCATGGCCGCACCATGATGACCCTGGGCCTGACCGGCAAGGTCGTGCCCTACTCTGCCGGCATGGGCATCATGCCGGGCAACACCTTCCGTGCGCAGTACCCGTGCGCGCTGCATGGCGTGAGTACGGATGACGCCATGGCGAGCATCGAGCGCATCTTCAAGAACGACGCCGAGCCGCGCGACATCGCCGCGATCATCCTCGAGCCGGTACAGGGTGAAGGTGGTTTCTATGTGGCGCCGAAAGACTTCATGCAGCGCCTGCGTGCCCTCTGCGACCAGCATGGCATCCTGCTGATCGCCGACGAAGTGCAGACCGGCGCCGGGCGTACCGGCACCTTCTTTGCCATGGAGCAGATGGGTGTTGCGGCTGACCTGACCACCTTCGCCAAGTCGATTGCCGGTGGTTTTCCGCTGGCAGGTGTGTGTGGCAAGGCGGAATACATGGACACCATCGCGCCCGGCGGGCTGGGCGGTACCTATGCCGGCAGTCCGATTGCCTGTGCGGCGGCGCTGGCGGTGATCGAGGTGTTTGAAGAGGAAAAATTGCTGGATCGCTGCAAGGCAGTTGGCGAGCGTGTGGTCAATGGCCTCAAGGCGATCCAGGCCAGGCACAACAGCATTGGCGAAGTGCGCAACCTGGGAGCAATGATCGCGGTCGAGTTGTGTGAGGGCGGCGACATTCACCAGCCGAATCCGACGCTGACCGGACAGGTTGTTGCCAAGGCGCGCGAGAAAGGCCTGATCCTGCTGTCCTGCGGCACCTATGGCAACGTGCTGCGCGTACTGGTGCCGTTGACCGCGCCGGATGCGCAACTGGACAAGGGCGTGGCAATTATTGCCGAGTGCTTCGACGAACTCGCCTAAGGGCTCACCAGCCAGGCGTTTCTTGACCCGCTTATGCGGGTCTTTTTTTGGGCATAGTTCGTGTTGGTTGTGCAATTTGCTTCTGTAGGAGCGAGCTTGCTCGCGATGCTCTGGCGCTGCCTGTTTGCCCGTGGCCGTTCAGTCGCGGCCTTTTGGCAAAGGTAGTTACTCCGCAACTTTGCTCAGGGGGTCGGCCGGTTCCGGGAGATCGTTGCTGCCTTCGGTCAGCGGTAGATCTGCCAGCCGAGACAGTGGCTGCGGACGGCCAATGAAGTAGCCCTGGGCATAATCGATGCCCAGTTGTTGCAGGCAGTCCAGGCTGGCCTGACTTTCGACAAACTCGGCCACGGTTTGCAGGCCGAGCTTGCGCGAGATCTGCACCATCGAGCGGACCATGGCCTGATTGATCGGATCGTTTTCGATATTGCTGATGAAGGAGCCGTCAATCTTCAGAAAATCCAGCGGCAGGCTGCGCAGGTAGGCATAGGAGGCGAAGCCGCTACCGAAGTCATCCAGGGCGATTTTCAGGCCGCGTTCACGCAGTCTGGCGATCCATTGCGAGGATGCACCAAGTTCGCCGAGGGCAACCATCTCGGTTACCTCGATGCATACGCGCCCGGCAGGTAGCCGGCGCTCTTCGATCATGGTGTAGAGCAGGTCGTGATAGCCCTGATCCAGCAGCGAGGGGGCGGCTACGTTGATGTTGACCTGCTTGAGGCGGGCGCAGTGCTCCGGGTTGCTGACCAGCCAGTCGCACAGTCTGCCCAGGGTCCAGCGGTCTATCGCGGGGAGAAATCCGTAACGCTCGGCAGCCACCAGGAACTGCCCGGGGGCCACCCACTCGAGGGTGTCCGGGTCACGATAGCGCAGCAGAATCTCGTAGTGCCAGCCAGATTCATGGCGCTGCATCGGCAGTATGGGCTGGAAAAACAGCTCGAAATGGTTCTGCTCGATAGCTTCACGCAGGCGCGAGATCCACTGCAGCTGGCGCTGGTGTTCAAGCAACATGCTGTCGTCGGGGTTGAAACAGTGCACCCGGTTGCGGCCATGGTGCTTAGCCAGCTGGCTGGCACTGTCGGACCAGCTCAGGGCGGTCTGCCATTCGGTGATGTGCTCATCCAGCTCCAGCAGGCCGATGCTGACAAACAGGCGGAAGGGACGGCCCTCCCAGTTGAAAACAAACTTTTCGACGCTGGTGCGGATGATTTCCGCCTGTTTGAGCGCCGCGCCAAGATCATCCTCGCGCAACAGGATGGCGAACTCGTCGCCACCAATGCGTGCCAGCACAGCGCTGGCCGGCAACTGTGCCTGCATGCTGCCGGAAAGCTGGCGCAACAGCAGGTCGCCGGCGCTATGACCGCAAAGATCATTGACCTGCTTGAACTGATCGAGGTCGAGATACAGCAGATGGCTGTAGCACGTGCCCCGGCCATCAATGCTTTCCTGCAGCAGCCGCTCCAGTTCGCGGCGGTTGAGCAGGCCGGTCAGTGGGTCATGTGCGGCCAGTCTGGACAGCTTGCGCTCCAGCTGCCGGCGCTCGCTCAGGTCGACGACAATGCCTTCGATATCCGCGTGTTCGGCATGGATGTGCAGTGACAGGTGTATCCAGTGCCTTGTACCGTCCAGCCCGTGCAGCTGGAACTCGCCGCTGGCATGCGGCTGGCTGCTGTTCAGGCGCTCAACAAACGCGCGCCATTCGCCGGGCTTGAGCAAGTTGCTAATCGAGTGGCGGCGCAGGGTCTGGATGTCTGTTTGCTGCAGGCCGATCAGGCGCAGCATGCTCGGGTTGGCTTCCAGCAGTTTGCCCGTGGCAGTGCAGCGAAAGATGCCCTCGGAAGCATTTTTGAACAGCGCACGGTATTGCTCGAGATTGTCGATGGCTTCGGTCTGGCTAAGGATCAGCTGCTTGCGCACATTATCCAGTTGGCGGCCATTGAGCAGTCCGAAAAGGAATACCGTAATTAACGGCAGATAACTGCTGAGCATCTGCACCCAGGGGTACTGTGGCAGTACGCCGGTACGTACCAGCGCGAGGGCCATCATCATCAGCAGCACGCTGCACCAGATGGTCACCACCGTGCCGGCATAAGGGCGCCTGAGCTTGAGCGCCAGGAGCGAGGCAGCCATCTGGAACAGGGCGATGACCAGCATCAGCTGATTCATCAGGCGGGGCCAGCGATAGTCGTTGATATCCAGCAAAATCATACTGGCCGTTCCGAACAGGCAGACGAACAGCAGATTGCGCAGGCGGATGATCCAGGTTTGCCGCAAGTCCAGCGTGGCGAGAATGAACAGGGTGCTGAAACACAGGCTCAAGGCGCCGGTCAGGTTGCTTTCTATGGGTTGTGCGCGGGGTACGTCATACCACAGCAAAAGGTTGCTCAGGCCGCTGCTGCTGGCGTAGTACCAGGCGAGAAAAAGTGTGGTGACGGTGTAATAGCCAAGATGCCGGTCACGCAGGGCCAGATACTTGGTCAGGTGAAACAGGCCGATGATCAGCAATGCGCCGAATATCAGGCCGCTTTGCCCCCAGTATCGCGAGATCAGGCTGGTCTTGACCGGCTCTGATACCAGCTTTATCGGCAGCGAAAGATTGGAGCTGCTGTGAATGCGCAGCACGACATCCTGAACGCTACTGCCAAACATGGGCAGGGGCAGCAGAAAGTTTGGATAGGGTTCCTGACGGGCAGAGAAAGGCAGCAAGTCACCGCTACTGCGGTACAGGATCATTTGCCCGCGGACATACACCCAGAGCTCGACCTCGTCGATGAACGGATTGCCCAGCTCGAGGAAGTACTGCTGTCCCTTCGCCCCCTCGAGGCGGAAGCCGGCCCAGAAAGTGCTGGCGCTGTACCCTAGCGATGTACTGCCGTAGTAGGTTGCGCCGCGCTCGTTGAGCAGTGGCAAGGCGCTGCGTATGTTGAGTGACGGGGTGTCGTCTTCGAGTACCCGCAAAGCCTGCAGCGGGGTGGCTTGTGCGGCCTGTTGAGGGTTGAGGATGGTCAGTGGCAGTTCGGCATGCGCCTGCTGCAGTGCCATAAAGCACAGCAGGCCGAACAGCCAGCGAAGGGGTAGCGCCATTGAGTCAATTCCGCCAGAAAGTGCAAACCGGGTGACGAAGATCCAGCCAGAGGTTTGCTTGCCTGCAGTCTAGACCACAAGGGGTTGCGGTTTCTTCGAATAGTAAGGATAACCGCTGAGGTTTTATGCAGAACCGCGTCTTGCCCGCAAATTTTTCGGGCCAGAAGAATTCGCAGAATTGAGCGGCAGCGGTTGTTGCCTGTCAGTAGTCAATTGATACTGCGGTTCACACTTTTTCCACGCGCTGGCTGGTTAAATCCGTGTTGGGACATGGATGCATTTTCCGCCGCTGTGCGGGAGAATGTGTACAAGTGTTCACTTGCTTATGTGTGTAGGGTGGTTTTTTCATGTGGTATTTCGGTTTGCTTGATCTTTCCGCCTGGCAGTTGCTGGCGGTGACCCTGGTGCTGACGCACATCACCATTGTCAGCGTAACGGTCTATCTGCACCGCTTTTCAGCCCATCGCGCGCTGGATCTGCATCCGGCGCTGCAGCACTTCTTCCGCTTCTGGCTGTGGTTGACCACGGCGCAGAACACCCGCGAATGGACGGCCATCCACCGCAAGCACCACGCCAAGTGCGAGACCGTCGACGATCCGCACAGCCCGGTGATCAAGGGCTTGCGCACGGTGCTGCTGACTGGCGCAGAGCTCTATCGGGCCGAGGCCGAGAATCCGGAAACCCTGCGCATCTACGGCAAGAACTGCCCGGATGACTGGCTTGAGCGCAATGTCTATTCACGCTTTCCGGTTGGCGGCATCGTCATCATGGCGGTGATTGATCTGGCCCTGTTTGGCGTACTTGGCATGACCGTGTGGGCGGTGCAGATGATGTGGATTCCGGTCTGGGCTGCAGGTGTCATCAATGGCCTGGGGCATGCCGTGGGCTACCGCAACTTCGAGTGCCGTGATGCCGCCACCAACATTTCTCCCTGGGGCATCCTGATCGGCGGTGAAGAGCTGCACAACAATCACCATACCTACCCCAACTCGGCCAAGCTGTCGGTAAAAAAGTGGGAGTTCGATATGGGTTGGGCCTGGATCCAGCTATTCAGCTTTCTGCGTCTGGCCAAGGTGCAACGTGTTGCGCCGGTCGCCCATCGCGTGGAAGGCAAGCGGCAGCTGGATATGGATACCGCGATTGCGATTCTCAACAACCGTTTCCAGATCATGGCGCAGTACCGCAAGCTGGTTATCGGGCCGCTGGTCAAACAGGAACTGGCCAAGGCCGATGACTCGGTGCACCACCTGTTCCACCGTGCCAAACGCCTGCTGTCACGTGAAACCAGCCTGCTCGATGACAAGCATCAGGCACGAATTGCCGCCATGCTGGCGCAGAGTCAGGCACTCAGGGTGATCTACGAAAAGCGTCTGGCCTTGCAACAGATCTGGGTCAAGACCAGCGCCAATGGTCATGACATGCTTGCCGCCATCAGCGAGTGGGTGCATGAGGCAGAGGCCAGTGGTATCCAGTCGTTGCGTGATTTTGCCGGGCAACTGCAGAGCTATTCGCTGCGTCCGGTCAGTGTTGCCTGAGTCCGGCAGCGCCGGTAGTGGTTAGCTGTCGCCGGCGCGGTCTATAAGAGGCAAAAAAACCCACCAGCCGGTGGGTTTTTGCTTTCTGGAGAATTACTCGAAAATCACCTTGCCCTGCCCCAGGCCACTCTCGATCCAGGGGCGGTAGCGCTCTTCGATCTGCTTGCGGCGCAGTTTCATCGTTGGCGTCAGCAGGCCGTTGGCAATACCCCACTCGTCGGTGGTGACAAATATCTGCGGCATGCGCTCCCATGCCGGCAGCTCGGCGTTGATCTCGTCGAGAACGCGACCAAGCTCCTCCTGCAAGGCTGCCCGCTCCAGTTTCTGGCCGGGTTCGGAGAGACTGACCAGAGCCGCCGGCTGATCCAGGCCATGGCCCAGCACGCAGTACTGCGACAGCAGCGGGCAGCGACCGAAATGGCTTTCCAGGTCGGTAGGACGGACGAATTTTCCCTTGCTGGTCTTGAATACTTCACTGATGCGGCCGGTGATCCACAGGCAGCCGTCTTCATCTATGCGCCCGGAATCGCCGGTGTGGTACCAGCCGTCGATAATGGCTTCGGCGGTTTTCCCCGGCTCCTTGTAATAGCCTTTCATCAGGCCTTTGCTGCGAAACAGCACTTCACCGGCATCGGAAATTTTCAGCTCGACACCCGGCCCGATTGGACGGCCAACGCAACCGGCCTTGGGCTGGTCGTTGTGGGTCCAGATGCAACCGTGGATGAAGTTCTCGGTCATCCCGTAGCCATCGCGCAGCACTACTCCGAGGTCGATGAACCAGTTCTGCACATCGCGCGGGCAGGGTGCTGCGCCGGTAATGATAGTGCGTGCTTCGGCCAGGCCCAGATTGCGTACGATCCCGGCTTTCATTTCTGCGGAAAGATTGGCCTGTGCCGCAGGCGGAACCTTGGCATCGACACCTTCCTTGAATTTGATCCACAGGCGCGGCACCGAGAAGAACAGGTGGGGTTGTACCGAACGCAATTCCTCGGCAAACGTGGCCAGACCTTCATTGAAGGAAATCTGCCCGTTGCAGTAGATCGACGACATCTCAACAATGATCCGTTCGGCCGCATGCGCCATGGGCAGAAAGGAGAAGAAGCGGGTATTGCCGATCTCCGATTTGGTCGCCGCGAGCATCTCCGGGCAGGTATAGCCCGGCGTTATATGCGCGTGCTCGACGCCTTTCGGGTTGCCCGTGGTGCCGGAGGTATAGATGATGGTGAAGGTGTCATCCGGCTGTGGAAGAGGTGACTCCGTGTAGGGTGGGAAAGCTTCCAGGATATCGTCCAGAGCATACTGGCAAGGCACCTTGCAGCCGAGCATGGCAACCCGCGGGATGCTGTCCGGAATGGCCTGATCGGCTTTTTCCCATTGATCGAATCCGCCGAGGAAGATCAGCGCGGATTCGCTGTGTTCAAGAATGTAGCGCGCCGAAGCGATGTCCTGCCCCGGATAGAGCGGCACACTGATGTGGCCGGCCAGCATGATTGCCAGATCGACGATTGGCCAGTCCTTGCTGTTGGAGGACCAAAGCGCAATGCGGCTGCCGGCGGGCAGTTCCAGGCTGCGCATGAATGATGCTGTGCGACGCACGGCATCGCCGACTTGTGACCAGGTGTATTCGGTCCACTGCAGGTTGTGCGGTTGGCGCAGGAATACCTGATGGGGGGTGGTCGATTCCCAGTGGTAGAACATTTGCAAGGGGGTCTTGGGGCTGGTGATTGTTGGCATCACTTCATGTCCATTGTTCTGATTATTAGAAGAAGTCCCTGCTTAACAGGGCAGCTGCAGGTGGAGCAAGACAGGGTAACTTTAGTGGTTAATCAGGCTATTGGGAAATAGCGAGGGTTGCTTGTCCATGCCCTGACAATTGATCCCTCCGCTCGAAGGAGGCCTGCGGAAGGCTGTTGAGCAGTATTCCGGCGCTCTCCAGCCAGGTCTTCGTCAAAGCCGGCGATGCTATGAGTCGGCCGGTTACACAACGATACTGCGTGGATGGCCGCCGGATCGGGAACCCTTGGTCAGAAATGCGAACTCCGCTGCGCCTGCTGTTTGGCGTTATGCTGCCTGGCAGATTAAAATAAACAGAACACGGACGGGGAGCCTCCCCTGAGTAACTCTATCAACGAGTGAAGGATTGATCATGCGCTTTAGTATCGCTCTGGCTGGACTGCTTTCAATTGGGCTGGCTCATACGGCACACGCAGATTACAAGGCAGGTCTGGACGCTTACCAGAAAGGTGATTTCAAGACAGCTCTGGCCGAAGTCAAGCCGTCGGCCGAACAGGGCAACGCAATGGCGCAGTTCGGTATGGGACTGATGTACCGGAACGGTCAGGGCGTACTGCCTGACTATCAGGAAGCCCATAAATGGTTCAGCTTGGCTGCCGATCAGGGTAACGGCGCTGCCCAGTTCAATCTCGCCATGCTGTACCACAACGGTCAGGGCGTGACCAAGAATTTCCAGGAAGCGGCAAGGCTCTATCGTCTGGCTGCGGACAATGGCAACGCCCGTGCCCAGTTCAATCTGGGCACCATGTATCAGATGGGGCAAGGCGTACCACAGGATTACAAGGAAGCTGCACGGCTGATCCGTCAGGCTGCCGAGCAGAAGATGGCAGTCGCGCAATTTGCCATGGGCGGTCTTTATTTTTCCGGCCACGGGGTTGTGCAGGACTACACCGAGGCGGTCAAGTGGTACCGGCTGGCTGCAGACCAGCGCACCCCCATCGCCTTGATTGCCTTGAGCGGTATGTATGCCAACGGGCAGGGAGTTGCCAAGAGCCCGGTGATTGCTTATGCCCTGGCCAATGTGGTTGCCGACAAGAACAAGACCTATGCCGGTTTGCGTGACACTCTGGGTGCCAAGCTGAATGCGGCCCAACTCAAGGATGCACAGAAGCTCACCAGAGATATTGCCCAGCAGGGCACAAATCGGGTCTTTGATCATAATCTGGCTGCCAAGTAACAACGCTGAACTTCAGGAAGCGACCGATTCCGGGTTGCCGGAAGTTGCTACGAGTGGCGGAGAGTTGTATGCGCATCATCATCGCAATCACCGGGCTGCTTCTCGCAGCGGTAATCACTAGCGCTCAGGCAGGCCTCGCCGAAGGTGTCGAGGCTATCGGCAAGGGCGATTTCAAGGCTGCGCTGGTACAGTTGCAGCCGCTGGCGGAACAGGGCAACGCCGATGCCCAATTCAATCTCGGTCTGATGTATTTCAATGGCACTGGCGTCCCGCAGGATGATCAGCTAGCACTCAAATGGTTCCGTCTGTCTGCCGATCAGGGCGATGCCTTTGCCCAGTTTGCGCTTGGCAACATGTACTTTCTGGGGCGCGCCGTAGAGAAGAACTTTGTTGTCAGTTATGCGCTGGGCAACCTGTCGGCAGCCAATGTCCCTTCCTACTTCACGGCGCCGGCGCAGATGCGTGACGCTTCAGCGGCTCAGCTGGATTCCCGGCAGATTGAAGCCGGACAAAAGCTCACTCGTGAAATGCGCCAAATGCGGCCGCTGCCGGCGCTGGATGCCTACTTGCAGAACAACTGAACTGGACTAGCTGGCAACTGCACAGGGTTCTGTTTCATTGCGCCGACGTATTGCTACGAATTACACGATGGGCGACTCAGAGCGCTTTCGGTCGTGCCTGTCGAATGCCAGAAAAAATGGGCAACTTGAGAGGCTGTGACCAAAGCGGTGACCAAATCACATCAAAAACCCGGAAACGAAAAAGGCCAATCTCGCGATTGGCCTAAGTCGTTGTATTTGATGGTGCCGGCACCAAGAGTCGAACTCGGGACCTACTGATTACAAGTCAGTTGCTCTACCAGCTGAGCTATACCGGCTTCGGGGCGCCATTATATCCATTGAGGCGGATGAGTAAACTGCAAAATGCGCAGATTAATCGGTTATGTTCGGCTGGCTTGTTATGCACATTCGAAATCAGCCCGTATTTGTTGTGCATCGATTGTGGGGCGAGAATAAGTCGGTTTTGCAACCCATTGTTTTTATTGGTATTTGTTAAATTCCCCGAGAAGTCTGTATTCTGCTCGAAGCTAGTGTTGGCGCGGCTTTGCAGGTGTTTTCCAGATATTATCAACAGAATTATCCACAGGCGTTCAGGCTGTTGTCAGGCAGTTCGGCCAGCAACATGAGGTTGCGTGGAGTCAGACGGGTTTCGCAGAAGGTGCCAAACCGGACCTGATAGCCGCGCTCCTGCAGAAACAGCGCTCTGTCGATGAGCAGCCAGATTTCCAGAGGCCGGCGAAACAGGCCGCGCACCAGCTCAAGGTTGCGTACCTTGGCGAGCTGCCGCCAGCCTTCAGCCTCCAGACTTGCCCAGTCATGCCGGGAGCCGAGGCTGAGCTGTTTCTGTTCTGCCAATTCTGCGCAGTACTCGGCATACGGGCGCTGCAGCCAGCTAGTGGCAAGCGGTGGTGTGGGCAGGTAGGCATCAATACCGCGAAGTTCGCGTTGCAGCAGGTCAAAGCCGAGCCTCCAGGCCATCGACTGGTCGCGCTGCTTTCTGACGCGCCGTCCAGCGGTGACTGTTTCACATTGCAGCAGACGCAGATCCTGCCTGTCGAGTTGCAGCCGGGATTGCTTGGCCGCGCTTGAGAGCGCCTGATACTGCGTACTCTGGATGCGGTTGTAGCAGCACGGTGCAATCGCCAGTTGCCTGCAGCCTGCTGCACTGGCCAGCTGCAGCAGACGAACATGCAGATCCCCGCAGGCATGCAGGGCAACCGGTGTCTGCGCAGCGGTCAGGGTCTGCCGGGCCTTTTCTTCCATGACATCCAGCGCTATATGGTTTGCCTGAATGCTCAGTTTGTCCGAGAGAGTCTGGCCACTTTTCACCAGCTCCGGATCGCGTTCGATACAGGTCAGTGCCGCCGAGTCCTGGGCCAGATAGCGTCCCAGATGACCTTTCCCCGCGCACCAGTCGAGCCAATGGCGGGGTTTCTCGTGGAAATGCAGGCAACTGCCGAAGGCTTCCAGTTGCTGCCATTTTCTCCCCGGGACGTCCAGCGCCGCACGTGGATTGCAAGCGGGTTGTTCTACTCCGGCCAGCCGGCAGATCTGGCCAAGTTGAGTGGCGCGTTGGGCAATTGTCCGGAATGGCTGCGGTGCTTCGAGTAACTGGGGCTGGTTGTGCGCCGCTTCGGCTTGCTCAAGGCTTCTTGAGCGCAGCCACTGTGCCAGTTCGGTATGTTCGCTTTCCCAGTCGAGCTGGCGCCGGGTAAAGGGCGTGGGTCGCCATAACTGCTGATGGGCAAGCAGAAATTCGTCCAGGGCGGAAAATCTGGCCAGCAGCTGATCCGAAGTGAGCGGCTCTGCAGCAAACGGGTTGCAGCTATCCATCAGGCTGTTCTGCCGATCACTGCGCGTCGCTGGCGAGGGCAGATCAGCGCCCCTGACAGGCATCTACCCGCAGGTATTGTTCCAGTTGCTTGAAGGCGCGGACCAGTACATAGGAAATCAACAGGTAGAACAGCCCGGCAGCGAAGAAAATCTCGACCGGCAGATAGGTTCTGGCAATGATCGTGCGCGCCATCCCGGTGAGTTCCAGTAGTGTGATGGTACTGGCCAGCGAGCTGGCTTTGAGCATCAGGATGACTTCGTTGCTGTAGGCCGGCAGGCCGATGCGGGTTGCCCTCGGCAAGGTGATGTAGAACAGCGTTTGCCATTTGGACATGCCCAGCGCGCGCGCGGCTTCGATCTCGCCCGACGGAATGGCCTGGATGGCGCCGCGGATGATTTCCGCAATGTAGGCTGCCGTGTGCATGGTCATGGTGATAACCGCACACCAGAACGGGCTGCGCAGGTAGGGCCACAAAGGTCCTTCACGGATAATGTCGAATTGGGGCAGGCCGTAGTAAACCAGAAACAGCTGCACCAGCAGCGGTGTGCCGCGAAAGAAGAAGATATAGCCGTAAGGGAATGCACGTACGTACCAGCGCTGCGATGAGCGCGCCACGCCCAGTGGTATGGCCAGAATAAGACCGGCGACGACAGCGATGCCAACCAGTTCGAGCGTAAGCCAGGCGCCTTCGAGCAGCTTGGGCATGTATTTGATGATGACTTCCCAGTTCATGCGGCACTCCTGGAGAAGCCGCGACCTGCGCGTTTTTCAAGAAAATACATGGTGCTCATGGCAATCACGGTCAGGCCCAGATAGATAAAGGCCGCGACCAGGAAAAAGGTGAACGGTTCCTTGCTGGCAGTCACGGCTATCTGCGAGCGGCGCATGATTTCTTCCAGACCGATGACCGATACCAGAGCGGTGTCTTTCATCAGAATCATGAACAGATTGCCCAGACCGGGAAGGGCGATACGCCACATTTGCGGCAGAATGATCCGCCAGAAAATTCTCGTTTTGCCCAGGCCCAGGGCCTGTCCGGCTTCACGGTGACCCTTGGGGATCGCCAGAATGGCGCCGCGAAAGACTTCGGTTGCATAGGCGCCAAAGCACAGCCCGAGAGCGATGGTGCCCGCTGCGAAGGCGTTCAGCTCAAGACCGGGAAGGTTGAGGAGTTCGCCGATATTGCGCATCAGGGTGACACTGCCGAAATAGATCAGCAGCACCCAGAGTAGTTCTGGTACTCCACGGACCAGCGTTGAATAGCCGCCGCCCAGCCATTGCAAAGGCTTGTGCGGTGAGGTTTTGCCCAGTGCGCCGAGCAATCCCAGCACCAGACCCAGCGTAAGCGAACAGAGCGCCAGCTTGATGGTCATCAGGGTGCCGGCTGCCAGAGCCGGGCCGAATCCGTAGAGATCGAAATTCATGTGTGCTCGATGGCCGGCGCTGCCTCAGCAGGCAGCGCCGGTCAGGCAGATCAATAGATGCTGAAAGGGAAGTACTTGTCGTTGATGGTCTTGTAGGTGCCGTTATCAACGATGGCCTTGAGTGCTGCGTTCAGCTTGTTGGTCAGCTCGGTATCGTTCTTGCGCACGGCAATGGCGATCTTGTCGTTGTCGAAAACCGGCTCGCCCTTGAACTCGTAGGCTTTGCCGGCATCGCTCTTGAGCCATTCCCAGTTGACAAACTTGTCAGCCAGAACGCCATCAACGCGGCCGGAACTCAGGTCCAGATAGGCGTTTTCCTGGGTGTCATACAGCTTGATTTCAACCACGTCACCGAGGTTGTCTTCCAGCCAGGTGCCGGCGATGGTGGCACGCTGAGCGCCAATTACCTTGCCCTTCAGGCTGGCCTTGTCGGTCTTCAGGTCAGAGCTTTTCGGCGCAATGAACTGCAGCTTGTTGGTGTAGTAGGGGTTGGTGAAGTCAACTGCCTGCTTGCGCTCGTCGGTGATCGACATCGAGGCAACAATCATGTCGAACTTCTTCGCGTTCAGCGCAGGAATGATGCCGTCCCAGTCGGAAGTGACGATTTCGCATTCGACTTTCATTTGCGCACAGAGAGCGTTGGCGATGTCGATGTCGAAGCCGACGACTTTGCCGCTGGCGTCGATCAGGTTGAAGGGAGGGTATGCGCCCTCGGTACCGACTTTCAGCTTTTCAGCAGCCACAGCACTGGTGCCGAGTGCGAGCGTGGTGACGGCAGCGAACAGAAGTTTTTTGTAGTTTTTCATGCGGTACTTCTCCATTAGTTATTACTGGACATGAACTGTTTACAACGAGCCGATAGCGGGTTGTCAAAAACCTGCTCTGGCGTTCCTTGCTCTTCCACCAGACCCTGATGGAGAAAGACTACTTCGCTGGATACGTTCCGCGCGAACTGCATTTCATGGGTCACCAGCAGCATGGTGCGCCCCTCATCGGCGAGTGCGCGGATTACCGCAAGCACTTCCTGCACCATCTCCGGGTCAAGCGCGGAAGTGGGCTCGTCAAACAGGATGACCTTCGGTTGCATGGCCAGCGTACGGGCAATGGCCGCGCGCTGCTGCTGACCGCCGGAAAGTTGGGCTGGATAAACGTGGCGCTTGTCGGCGATACCGACCTTGTTCAACAGCGCTTCAGCAACTTCGGTAGCTTCGGCCTTGCTCTGGCCGAGAACCCGGCGCGGCGCCTCGATGATATTGTCGAGCACGCTCATGTGTGGCCACAGATTGAAATTCTGGAATACGAAACCGATTTCGCTGCGCATGCGGTTGATCTGCCGGCTGTCGGCGGCAACCAGGTCGCCATTCTTAGACGGCTTCAGCTTGAGCTCTTCGCCGGCAATGATGATCTGGCCCTGATGCGGGTTTTCCAGCAGGTTGATGCAGCGCAAAAAGGTCGACTTGCCGGAGCCGGACGAGCCGAGAATCGAGATGACATCACCATCGCGCGCAGTCAGCGAGATACCTTTGAGGACTTCGAGGTCGCCATAGCGTTTATGCAGGTTGCGAATTTCCAGCGCGGGCGTGGCCTCGGCCATACAGAATCCTCAATTTAGCGTTGCGCTTCCGCGCTGTTATGGCCTTCCTGGCAAGTAATCAACCTAGCATAGCGTCAGGAGCTGAGCCAAGCGCATAAGTGTGGCTTGTACATGCAGGGGTGACAAGTTGTCGCATCGCCGCAGCCAGCTGTCGCATATGCAGAATAGTGCATCTCTGCAGGCACTTGGCGCACAGGCATTGCGTACCTTGCTTGGCAAAGTGTCCGGTCGGCCCGACAACGGCAATCATCTAGTGCATCCGCCTAGGCTCTGCTAAAACACATAGGGTGCCCCGAGGAGATAATGCATGAAACCGGTAGGTGAAGTTCTCAGATACAAGGCCGACAGCGCCCTTGTCAGCGTTACCCCCATGACCACTGTCCTTGAGGCGGTGATGCTGATGGCCGAAAAGGGCATCGGCTCTTTGCTGGTAATGGAAGGCGAAAAGATGGTGGGCATCCTCAGTGAGCGCGACTATGTACGGCGTGTCGCTCTGTTTGAACGCTCTGCTCTGGGCACCACGGTTGGCGAAGTGATGACTGTTGATGTGGTTACCGTTTCGCCAACGGATGGCACGCAATATTGCATGCAGTTGATGACGGACAAGCGCTTGCGCCACTTGCCCGTTGTCGAGAATGGCGAGTTGGTCGGTCTGCTCTCGATTGGCGATCTGGTCAAGCACGTGATCCAGGAACAGGAGAGCCTGATCAAGCATCTGGAAAGTTATATACGAGGCGAATGAATCGGGCGCCTCCGAACCATAGGCAATAAAAAACCCGCACTAGGCGGGCTTCTTAGGGTGTTTCGGGTGGTTTAGGTACCACCTGAAAACGAATGGTGGTGTCAGAGGCAGAATCGAATTAAATAGCTAACTACCTGTATTTTAAATGATTTTGTGGGTTTCTATTTTATAGATGCCATCAAGAATGCCCCAAAAACAAAAGTATTTTGTGTTAGTTGTCAAAACTTTCTTCTGGAGCCCATAGCGGTGCAGAGTCTGGCAAAGTCATTTCACTGAAGTAGTGTTTAAGCGCCATTGCTGCGTCCTTGGGTTGCTTTGACGGCAATCCGCCAACAGACCTGAGAACGTTTCTAACAATTTCATCGTCGGCGATCAGAGTAGGTATAAGGGCATGATGAAAGTACTTGAACCATTTCTCATCTTGCATGTTTGAGCGGTCTCTAAATATCTCCAGTTGAGGGGAGTAAAAGAGCTCTAGATACCGCTCGGAAAGCACCTCATACGGTGAGTAAAGCGGCCAGATGTTAATTTGGCCATCCAATCCGAAGTCCCGTAGCCTGCTGATGGCAGCACTCTGCAACTCTAGAAGTTTTGCGGCGCAGAGAAACTTGCGCCGGCATGTCATTACCAAACTATGCAGGTATGCGTTGGAGCATTCTCTTTGAATGGCTCTAAATTCACTGATACGCATTGCTTGCATCCAAAGGGTCGCGCGCGTGCGCTTTTATATGTATAGGGCGGCTCTGATGGTAATCAGGCTCTAGCTCATCACGCTCAATCGGCGCTAAGCCCGCCTGCAATTAAATATTCTGCTGGCTGACGGCGGAGGAAATCGATGGCTTTGCGGTACTTCTCTACACGGGCCATGTCCTTTTCTGATGGGGAGGAAAGTCGTGACAGATCGCTATTCTCTAGCAAGTCAGCGAGTTTCACTTTGCGCCCAATTGGGTCAAGGGCGGCTCTGGCTACGAAGGCTTCATAATTCTCATTAGCGCGCTTCGTCAGAGCATCAACAGCTCGAACTACAGATTCAGGGAAGCCCTCATTTCTGAGCATATCAAGCGTTATTGGAGAGTCCTCCACTGCATCATGAAGCACGGCCGCCATTCGTTCCTCACTGCCCGTCATCCTGAGCATCACCCGCAACGGGTGAATGATATAGGCCTCGCCCGCCTTGTCTGTTTGGCCTTCGTGCGCCTTGGCGGCAATGGCTATTGCCCTCTCAAGTGTCGCCATGATTGCTCCTTTATTAATTGGTTTGCCTTGCGTTATCTGAGGCGGTAATTATTGCTAGGACAAGCACGTCAAACTTCTCAGCATCAAGCGTAATTGCCTTGCGAAAAGGGCGTTTGGGTGTCGATAACACCCAAGATTGCCCCTAATACTTTGGGCGTTCAAGTGAAGTGATGGGAATTCAGGGCAATAAAAAACCCGCACTAGGCGGGCTTCTTAGGGTGTTTCGGGTGGTTTTGGTACCACCTGAAAACGAATGGTGGTGCCCAGAGACGGAATCGAACCGCCGACACGGGGATTTTCAATCCCCTGCTCTACCGACTGAGCTATCTGGGCAACGGGGCGCCATTAAACGGATTTGCCTTTTAAGTGTCAAGCTGCGCGGCGAAATAAACCTGCCTGCAGGCCGCTGGTCACTCGCTTGGCGGCACGTAACCATCCGCTTTGGCGTATTCCTGGCCGGAGAGGAACTTGTCCATTTCTTCCTGCAGAAATTTGCGGTCCTCAGCATTCATCATGTTTAGCCGACGCTCGTTGATCAGCATGGTCTGGTGTTTCTGCCATTCATCCCAGGCTTTCTGTGAAACGTTGTTGTAGATGTCTTCACCTTTCGGTCCCGGATAAGGCTGACGTGTCAGGCCTGGCAGGATTTCGTTGTATTTACGGCAGCGGACGGTGTGGGTCATGGGGATTCTCCGGCATGCAGGGCGTCGGTAGCGCGCTTGAGCAGTTTCTTTACCGGTGCGGCAAGACCCAGGCGCGGTGGATGGGCGAGGTTATACCAGAGCCAGTCGGACTCGGCCACGGCGCGGCTGTCCTGGGTCACCCGTATCAGCCACGGCTGGATGGTCAGGTGGAAGTGGCTGAAACTGTGGCCCAGTTCGGCCAGTTGCTCGGAATTTCCCACCTTCAGGCGGTGCTGCCCGGTGAGCTGCTCGAGGCCGGCAAGATCCGGTAATTCGGGCAGACTCCAGAGCCCGCCCCACAGTCCGCTTGAGGGTCGTCGATAGAGCAGTACGGCATGCTGCGGGTTGACCAGCATTGGCATCAGGATATTTTTCTGCGGCAGCGCCTTGCGTGGCTTGCTGGCCGGATAGCTTGTTTGCCGGCCCATTTGCCGGGCCTTGCAGGCCTTGTGCAATGGGCAGTCCGCGCAGCCGGGCTGACTGCGGGTACAGAGTGTGGCACCCAGATCCATCATGGCCTGGGTGTAGTGATGGACCCGCTGCTGCGGTGTGTAGCGTTCTGCCGCCGCCCACAGTTCGGCGGCAACCCGGCTTTCGCCGGGATAGCCTGCTGTAGCGAGAAAGCGGGCCAGGACCCGCTTGACGTTGCCATCCAGAATCGGTGCGCGCATACCCATGCTCAGCGCGGCGATGGCGCCGGCGGTGGAGCGACCGATACCCGGCAGTTCGGTTAGCTGCTGCACCGAGCGGGGAAACTCGCCGGCATGTTCGGAAACCAGAATACGTGCGGTTTTCTGCAGATTACGCGCGCGACTGTAATAGCCCAGCCCGGTCCACAGATGCAGCACTTCGTCCTCGCTGGCGGCAGCGAGCGCTTCGAGTGTCGGCAGGGCGGTCATGAAGCGCGGGAAATAGTCGAGGACGCTGCTGACCTGGGTCTGCTGCAGCATGATTTCCGAGACCCAGACCCGATAAGGCGTGGTGTCCTGCTGCCAGGGCAGGTCCTTGCGGCCGCACCGGTCATACCAGTCGAGTACGGCCTCGGAGAACTGCCCGGGTGTCATCGGTTGAACAGGCCCTTGAGGGCATCCTTCAATTCAGGACTTACCTTGTCACCCAGTTTTTCGTCGATCTTGTCGCTGAGCTTCTCCCCGACTATCTTGCCGCCTACCTTGCCCAGGCCGTCCTTGTCCAGCCGGCAGGCTTTGGCGCCGAGTTCCAGTGGGCCACGACACAGCAACGGCCATTCGATACCGACAAACTGTTTGCTGACCTGGCAGGCAGGGTCGGGCATGGCGCTCTTGTCGCCTTCGATGGTGATGCCCAGGCGGTAATCCAGGCCCAGAACACGCAGATCGAGGTCGCCGTTGCCGGTCACTGCTAGCCCGGGGATGCGCACCCGGAGGTCGGGGTTGCTGGCAACCCCGTTATGGATGCTGATGCTGCCATCAAGCTGCTGGAAGGGGGTGTCCTTGCCGCGTGGTGTGCTGCTCAGGGTCTTGCGGTTGAGCGTGGCAATGCCGGTACACAGTTGCTGTTCCAGATTGGCATCCAGCAGGATGCCGTCATTGAGGCGGAAGCTGGCGTTGCCGTTGAGGGCGTCAATCAGTGCCCGTTCACTGTTGCCGGAGCTGCTCAGTTGGCTATCGAGATCGAGCTGACCGTTGACTGGCGGTTTCTTGCCGCTGGCAAGCAGCAACTGCTCAACCGGCAGGTTGTTCAGTTTCAGCTGGCCGCTGATATTCGGGACGGCTGGTCGTGCGTCCAGACGCGCCTGGCTGGTGAAGCTGCCGCCGAGCAGATCGCCATGCAGTTCCTGGATTTCCAGCAGGCCGTCAGTACTGCTGACCTGGATGCGCGCATTGTCCACCGGCAGCTTTTTCAGGGTGAGCTGGCTGAGATTCAGCGTGGCCTGCAGGTCGAGCTTGCGCAAGCGCTCCAGCGGCAACAGTGGCGCATCACTCCAGGCATTCTGCGTCGGGCTTTTTGGCAAGGCGGTGCTGCCCTGTTTGCCGGCGCTGGCCAGTGTGTCTTTCACTTCAGCATCACGCAGGTTGCCGTCCTTGCTGGCGGGCGGTAAGTAACGGTCCAGATCCAGACGGTCAATTTTCAGCTCGGCACGCAGTGCCTGGCGGCTGAAATCGTCGACGCCCAGCTTGCCGCTGATATTGCTGTCATCCAGCTGCAGTTTGAGGTCTTCCAGTGTCAGGCTGGTCGCTGAGCCGCGCAGGTGGCTGACCAGTTCAAAGCTGCCCAGGGTTTTCGGGTCGGCGCTTTGCGGCAAGGTCACACCCAGGCCGTCCAGAAACTCGCGCAGGTTGAGCTGGGCAATGGAGACGCCGCCATCGAGTTTGGGTGTTTTATCCAGGTCATACAGCTTGATTTCGCCGAGTGCGCGCAGCTGGTTGGCCGACAGTTTCAGGCCGTTCCATTCGGCAACGCCGGCGGCCTGATCGAGCAGTAACTGCCCTTGGGTGGCGAAGGTCAGGGTTTTGCCCTTGAACGGTTCGCCGGATACTTCGCCGCTGAGTTGCATGTCCTCCAGTTGATAGCGTTTCAGTGCGCGGTCGAAGCGCAGGCTGGCGCTGAGTTCGGTGCGTGCGCGCAATTGCGGCAGGGTGCTGCCCAGATTGGTCGACAGCTTGAAGGGGATGGAGCTGCTTTCGCGGATTGCGCCGCTGCTCAGTTGCAGGTTTTCCAGGGTGTAACGGATGCCGTTGCGCGCATCGCTATAGTCGATGCGCGCGTTGTTGATGCGCAGGCTGTCAATGTCCAGGCGCATTGGCGTGCGCTCGGGCTTGCCGGCGGCGGCCGGTTCTGCGGGCTTGCTGGCTGTTTGCGGGCCGGCGGGCGACGTGCCGGTTGCACCGGGGCGACCGATGTCTTCCCAGTTGCCGTGGCCTTGCTGGTCACGCTGCAGGGTGAGATTAAGGCCCTCCAGACGCACATCGCTCATCTGTACTTCCTTGCGCAGCAGCGGCAGTACACGCACGGACAGACCGAGCATCTGCAGATCGGCAAACGGCTGTTTGGGCGTGACAGTGCTGGCCAGCGTGGCATCGTGCAGCTCGATACCCAGCCAGGGGAACAGGCTCCAGCCGATCTGGCCATTCAGGGTCAGTTCAAGGTTGGCCTTGTCGCGTACCAGTTGGCGTATCTCGTCCTTGTAATCATTGGGGTCAAACAGGTGCGTCAGGGCAAAGCCGAGGGCAAAGACCAGCAGCATTATTCCGAGAAAGACCAGGCCGAGCAGTCTGCCGAGCGATTTCATTCTTGCTTCCTTGATAGATCGTCTGATTGAGCGTGGTCGAGTATAACGTTCCGCCCGTCTGCGCCTAGGGTCTGTTGCCGGCAACAGATGTCCTACAGTCTGGCGGCAATGTGCTCGGCAATCGCCAGGCTGGCGGTAAGTCCGGGGGACTCGATGCCGAACAGGTTGATCAGCCCGGGCAGGCCGTGACATTTGCTGTCTTGGATGGAAAAGTCGGCAGCCGGTTCCCCGGGGCCGGACAGTTTGGCGCGGATGCCGCTGTAGGCCGGTTGCAGGCGCTGCATGTCGAGGGCCGGGAAGTAGCGGCGGATCGCCATGGCAAAAGGTTCGCGCTGGCTGGCATCAAGGTGGTAGTCCAGCTGTTGCAGATAGTTCACATCCGGGCCGAAGCGCAGTTGCCCGCCAAGGTCGAGGGTGGCGTGGATGCCCAGGCCGGCGGTATTGGCTTCGGGCATCGGGTAGATCAGCCGGTTGAACGGCGAGCGGCCGCTGTAGCTGAAGTAGCGACCCTGGCAGAGGTGCAGCGGCGGTACCAGCGCGCTGCGCAGTCCTTCAGTCTGGCTGGCCAGTTGCTGGGCAAACAGGCCGCCGGCATTGATCACCACGGCGGCTTCCAGCGCGAAATGTTCGCCCAGACTGGTGCCCTCGACACGCCAGCCATGCCGACTGCGCTGCAGTTGCTCAATGCCGGTGTGCAGTACCAGTTGCGCACCTTGTCGTTCGGCGCAGGCCAGCAATGATTGCAGATAGGCGTGACTGTCGATGATGCCACTGGCGGGCGACAACAGGCCGGCGCAGGCGCGCAATTGCGGCTCCAGGCGATGAATCTGGCGCGCATCCAGTGGCTGCAGGCTGGTTACCCCGCAAGCCCGGGCATTGGCCTGAAGCTGCTCAAGGCGTTGCTGCTCGGCGGGCTCGACCGCCACCAGCAGCTTGCCAATTTGCCGTTGCGCTACCTGATAGCGCTCGCACCAGCTCAGCAGACGTTCGCGCCCTTCGATACACAGCCGTGCTTTCAGCGAGCCTGGCGGGTAGTAGATGCCGGCGTGGACGACTTCCGAGTTGCGACTCGAGGCATGACTGCCAATCAGCCCTTCGCGTTCGCAGATCAGCAGGCTGCGGCCCGGCGTGGCCAGGCGGGCGGCGCAGGCCAGCCCGACCGCGCCGGCACCGATGACCAGAATATCGATGTGCTCCATGCCGCTTCCCGTGCAGCACGCCTGGCCGCAGTTGTTTCAATCGTGGCTGGCAGAATAACAACATCGGCGGATTGCCCGGAACGGCAAGGCCGCCGGATTCACGTTCTGGCAGATGATTTGCCGGCTGCTTGCCCCGCAGCTAGCCGCGTGGCGCGGCGCACGCCTATAATGGCGGCCTTTCCCGCAGCAATTTCTGGAGCTGGTGATGGCCGAACGTACGGCATTCGTCGAGCGCAACACCCTGGAGACGCAAATCAAGGTCTCGATCAACCTGGATGGTACCGGCAAGGCCAGATTCGATATTGGCGTGCCCTTCCTCGAGCACATGCTCGACCAGATCGCCCGGCATGGCCTGATCGACCTCGACATCCAGTGCAAGGGCGATCTGCATATCGACGACCACCACACTGTGGAAGACGTCGGCATCACCCTTGGTCAGGCGTTTACCCAGGCCATCGGTGACAAGAAGGGCATGACCCGTTACGGCCACTCCTACGTGCCGCTGGACGAGGCGTTGTCGCGGGTCGTCATCGACTTCTCCGGGCGCCCCGGGCTGCAGATGCATGTGCCTTATACCCGTGCCAGCGTGGGCGGCTTCGACGTGGATCTGTTTCAGGAGTTCTTCCAGGGCTTCGTCAACCATGCCCTGGTAACCCTGCACATCGACAATCTGCGCGGGCACAACAGCCACCACCAGATCGAAACGGTGTTCAAGGCGTTCGGTCGGGCGTTGCGTATGGCGATCGAGCTGGACCCGCGCATGGCCGGCCAGATGCCATCGACCAAGGGCTGCCTGTAAATGCAGACCGTAGCCGTTATCGACTACGGCATGGGTAATCTGCACTCGGTAGCCAAGGCGCTGGAGCACGTCGGTGCCGGCAAGGTGCTGGTGACCAGCGATGCGCAGGTGATTCGCGAAGCTGACCGCGTGGTGTTTCCCGGCGTCGGCGCGATTCGGGATTGCATGGCCGAGATCAGGCGTCTGGGTTTTGATCAGCTGGTGCGCGAAGTCAGTCAGGACCGGCCGTTTCTTGGTATCTGCGTGGGCATGCAGGCCTTGCTGGAACGCAGTGAAGAAAACGGCGGGGTGGATTGCATCGGCCTGTTTCCTGGTCAGGTGCGCTTCTTCGGCAAGGATCTGTACGAGGACGGCGAGCACCTGAAAGTGCCGCACATGGGCTGGAACGAAGTTGAGCAGGCGCTGGATCACCCGCTCTGGCACGAGATTCCGGACCGTGGCCGTTTCTACTTCGTGCACAGCTACTATGGCGCGGCGGCCAACCCGGCGCATGTGGTGGGTCGCGGGCATTACAGCAAGGATTTCGCTGCAGCGCTGGCCGCAGGCTCGTGCTTTGCCGTGCAGTTCCACCCGGAAAAAAGCCATACCCACGGTTTGCAGTTGTTGCAGAACTTTATTTCCTGGGACGGCCGCTGGTAAATGAGCCGGGCCAAGGGCAAACCGCCGATCATGACCTTGAACACCGAGCAGGAGCGTGAAGCCTGCGCAGCGATCAAGTGCTTCATGGCCGAGCGGTTCGAGCTGGAGCTGGGCAGTTTCGAGGCTGCCGAGGTGCTGGAACTGTTTGCCCGTGAAGTTGCGCCGCACTATTACAACCGGGCGATTTTCGATGTGCAGACTCACCTGAAAGAGCGGTTCGAGAGCATCGAAAGTGACCTTTGGGCGCTGGAAAAAAGCTGACCCTTCGATTTAATACGACTTGAGCAGGTTCAACTGATGCTGATTATTCCCGCTATCGATCTTAAAGACGGCGCCTGCGTGCGTTTGCGCCAGGGCCGCATGGACGACTCCACGGTGTTCTCCGATGACCCGGTGAGCATGGCAGCCAAATGGGTCGATGGCGGTTGCCGGCGCCTGCACCTGGTTGATCTGAACGGTGCCTTTGAAGGCCAGCCGGTGAATGGCGAAGTGGTTACGGCGATAGCCCGGCGTTATCCGCAATTGCCGATCCAGATCGGTGGCGGCATCCGCTCGCTGGAAACCATCGAGCATTATGTGCGTGCCGGCGTCAGCTACGTGATCATCGGCACCAAGGCGGTCAAGCAGCCGGAGTTTGTTGCCGAGGCGTGCAAGGCGTTTCCGGGCAAGGTGATAGTCGGGCTGGATGCCAAAGACGGTTTTGTCGCTACCGATGGCTGGGCGGAAGTCAGCAGCGTGCAGGCGGTGGATCTGGCCCGGCGCTTCGAGGCCGATGGTGTCAGCGCCATTGTTTATACCGATATTGCCAAAGACGGCATGATGCAGGGCTGCAACGTCGAGGCCACTGCAGCCCTGGCAGCGGCCAGCAGGATTCCGGTGATCGCCTCGGGCGGTATTCACAATCTCGCTGATATCCGGAAATTGCTGGCGGCGAAGTCGCCCGGCATTATCGGCGCCATCACCGGTCGCGCGATTTACGAAGGCACTCTGGATGTCGCCGAGGCGCAAGCCTTGTGTGATGCCTTCAAAGGTTAATGAAGAAACATAGGGTGGAAAGCCGCGCAGCGTTTTCCATCGTGGAGCTTATGCTGGATAAGGCCGCTGGCCGTTTCCCAGCCTGCACGGGACACTCATATGGCACTGGCTAAACGCATTATTCCCTGTCTCGACGTGGACAACGGCCGCGTGGTCAAGGGTGTGCAGTTCGAGAATATCCGCGATGCCGGTGATCCGGTGGAAATCGCCCGGCGCTACGACGAGCAGGGTGCCGACGAGATTACCTTTCTCGACATCACCGCCAGCGTGGATAACCGCGACACTACCCTGCACACCGTCGAGCGCATGGCCAGTCAGGTGTTTATCCCGCTGACCGTGGGCGGCGGCGTGCGCAGCGTGCAGGACATCCGCAACCTGCTGAATGCCGGTGCCGACAAGGTATCGATCAATACTGCGGCGGTATTCACCCCGGAGTTTGTCGGCGAAGCCGCCTCGCGCTTTGGTTCGCAATGCATCGTGGTGGCGATTGATGCCAAGCGCGTATCACTACCCGGCGAACCGCTACGCTGGGAAATCTTCACCCACGGCGGACGCAAGCCCACCGGGCTGGACGCGGTGCTCTGGGCAAAGAAGATGGAAGACCTCGGTGCCGGTGAAATTCTGCTCACCAGCATGGATCAGGACGGCGTGAAGAGCGGTTATGACCTGGGGGTTACCCGCGCCATCAGCGAGATGGTCGGTATTCCGGTGATTGCCTCGGGAGGTGTCGGTAATCTCGAGCATCTGGCCGCCGGCATCCTCGAAGGCAAGGCCGATGCCGTGCTGGCCGCGAGCATCTTTCACTTCGGGGAATACACCGTGCCGGAAGCCAAGGCGTATATGGCCAGTCGCGGCATAGTAATGCGCTAGCCCACCCTGCGGTTAGCTGAGTAGCTGGCGGTACTGGGTAAAACCGGAATGCGTGGCGATGCGCTCGTAGAGCAGGCGAGCCCGGGTGTTGTCTTCCCGGGTCAGCCAGTGCACGCGACTTGCCTCGGCGGCTTTGGCGGCGGCATAGACATGCTCGATCAGGGCGCGACCGGCTCCGCTACCCCGTACATTTTCGTCAACGTACAAGTCCTGCAGATAGCAGTAGTCGCCGCTGGTCCAGCAGGAACGGTGGAAAATCCAGTGCACCATGCCGATGGCTACGCCATCCTGCCAGGCCAGCGCGGCGAACATCGGTTCGCCGGGATCGAGAAAGCGTTGCCAGGTCAGCTCGCTGGTTGCAGCAGGGATCGCGGTTTTGTAAAAGGCCTGATAGCCCAGCCACAGCGGCAACCAGTTCGCATGGTCACCGGCAGTCAACGGTTTGATCTGCAGCGCGGACATACTCGTACCTCACTGGAAACGGCTTGGCCAAGGGCGGCGCAGGGGCGCCTCAACTAGGGTCGGTTGCTGGTCACGTTGAGGCCCTTGAGCAGGATCAGTGCCTGGTTCAGCTGGTAGTCATCATCCTGGGGCCGCGGTTTGGCTTTGGCTTTGCTGCTCGGTTTGTCAGCACCACCATTGCCATTGCCCAGGTGGCCCGCCAGATCAGCTTCCTTGTAGCTCTCGTGAGCCTTCTCGCGGGTCACCTTGGCCGGTGTCACCTCGATATCCGGGGTGATGCCCTGGGCCTGGATGGAGCGCCCTTTAGGTGTGTAATAGAGTGCCGTGGTCAGCTTCAGGGCGCGGTCGTTGGTCAGGGGCAGTACGCTTTGTACCGAGCCTTTGCCAAAGCTCTCCGTGCCCATGAGGATGCCGCGCTTGTGATCCTGCAGGGCGCCGGCGACGATCTCTGCGGCAGAGGCGCTGCCACCATTGATCAACACCACCAGTGGTATGCCTTCGCTGGCGTCGGCCGGATCAGCCGAAAAGCGCATTTCGGAGTTGGGCACGCGGCCTTTGGTGTAAACGATCAGACCTTTTTTCAGGAAGTGATCGGACACCTCGACGGCAGCCTGGACCACCCCTCCCGGGTTGTTGCGCAGGTCGAGGACCAGGCCATTGAGCTTCTTGCCGCCATTTTCCTTTTTCAGTCTGGCGAGTGCGCTGCCGACTTCCGCGCCGGTATTGATCTGGAACTGGCTGATGCGCAGATAGCCGTAGCCATTGTCGAGCAGCAGGCTTTTCACGCTTTTCACCGGGATGGCGGCGCGGGTCAGCTCAACGGTAAAGGGGTCCTTTTCACCGCGGATCAGCGTCAGTTCGACGCTGGTGCCAACCTTGCCGCGCAGCAGCTCAACCACATCCATCATCGACAGGTTGTTGGTCGGTTTGCCGTCGATCTTGATGATCAGGTCGCCGGACTCGATACCGGCAGCGGCTGCCGGAGTGTCATCAATCGGAGCGACCACCTGGAACATGCCGTCCTGCATGCCGACTTCGATACCGATACCGCTGAACTCGCCGCTGGTGCTTTCCTGCAGCTCGAGAAAGTCTTCCGGGCCAAGGTAGGCCGAGTGCGGGTCGAGATTGCTGAGCATGCCCTTGATGGCATTTTCCAGCAGGGTTTTGTCGTCAACCGGTTCAACGTAGGAGCTTTTGATACGGTCAAACACTTCGGCAAAGGTGCGCAACTCGTCCAGCGGCAAAACACCCCGGGCACTGCTGTTTGCGCTGCTTTGCGTGGGGCTGGCGGGTGCTGCAGGCGGCTCGGCGGCGTGGCTGCCGGCGCTGCCCAGTAACAGTGCGAGACACATGCTCAGTGACGTTAGGCGGGACAGGTTGGGCATGAAAATCTCCTGATAGGGCGCGAGCTTAACCTTGCGTACGGCACCATTGGGTAGGGTTGACCGGGCGGCCCTGCTGGCGAATGGCGAAATACAGCGCGGGAGTCTGTTGTCCACCGGTGTTGCCGACGGTGGAGATGATTTCGCCGGTCTGGACAATATCGCCAGGGTTTTTCAGCAGGCTCTGGTTGTGCCCGTAGAGGGTCAGGTAACCGTCGCCATGGTCAAGAATAACCAGCAAGCCTGCGCCGCGCAGCCAGTCGGCAAACACTACCCGGCCGCCGTGTACTGCTTGTACCGGGCTACCTTCGCTGGCGCTGATCATGACGCCGTCCCAGGTGCTGCGCGAATCATCCCCGCGGGCGCTGCCAAAACGGGCCATCAGCCGGCCATTGACCGGCCATGGCAATTTGCCGCGGGCCTGGTTGATCGGGCCGCCGTAGCTGGAGGCGCTGCTCGAGACCAGCGGCCCCTGCACGGCAGGCGCGCCTTTGGCGGGTTCGACCTGTTGCGTCAGCGCTTGCTGGCGGGCTATCTCTGCATCTCGGGCCTGACGGGCGAGGGTTTCCTCGATGGTTTTCAGCACTTTGCCGAGCTGGGCCTGTTCCTGCTGGCGGGCCTTGAGCTTGCGGTCGCGGGCGGAATATTCCTTGTTCAGCTTGGCCAGCGCGTTACGCCGCTCCTGGCGTAACGCCACCAGCTGTTCGCGTTGCTGTTCAAGAGCGCTTTTCTGCTCATTCAGCAAGCCCTGCTGGGAAACGATGGCCTGTTCGACATTGGCCAGCTGGCGCAGGGTCTCGTTGAAGGCGCTGAGCTGCTCCAGCCGTGCCTTGCCCAGATATTCGTAGTAGGTCAGGGTGCGCGAGAACTTTTCCGGCTGTTGCTGGTTGAGCAGCAGGCGCAACGGTTCCTGCTCGCCGCTCTGATAGGCGGCACGCACCTGGATGGCGATCAGCTTCTGTTGTTCAAGGCGCGCGCTCTGCAGTTTTTTTTTCTCGTCATCCAGGCGATCCAGCTCGGTTTCGCTGTCCTTGAGTTCCTTCTGTAATTCGCGGACCTGCTTTTCCAGCGTACCCATCTCGGTTTCGGTCTTTTGCAGATCCTTCTGCACGCCGGATTTTTCCTGCTGCAGCTTCTGCATCAGCTGCTTGAGTTCGGCCACATCCCGGCTGGCCTGTTCCAGCTGCTGCTGGGCATCGCTGCGTTCGTCAGCAGTGGCTGGATGAAGCAGGGCAAAAAGCAAGATCAGGGTCAGGGCGCGAAACATGGCTGCTTGAAACCGGAAGAGTGATTGGCGGCTAGTATGCCTAAAAAACTGTCAGCAAGCTGCAGGGTTCGGGCTGTCCGCCGGCTGGCTGCTCTACAGCAGTTCGATTATCGATTTCCCGGTCATTTCGGCTGGTTGCGGCAGGCCAAGCAGCGTCAGCATGGTCGGTGCCACGTCGGCCAGCACACCGCCTTCGCGGAGTTTCAGCGGCCGCTTGCCGACATAGATGAACGGAACCGGTTCGCAGGTGTGGGCGGTGTGCGCCTGACCGGTGCAGACGTCTTCCATCTGCTCGACATTGCCGTGATCAGCGGTGATCAGTGCTTCGCCGCCGACCTTGTCCAGCGCTGCGGCAATGCGTCCGACACAGCTGTCCAGACACTCCACGGCTTTCACCGCCGCATCGAATACACCGGTGTGACCGACCATGTCGCCGTTGGCGTAGTTGACGATGATCACGTCAAAGCGCTGGTTTTCAATGGCCTCGACAATGCGGTCGGTGACTTCCGGGGCGCTCATTTGCGGCTGCAGGTCATAAGTGGCGACATTCGGCGATGGAATCAGGATGCGCTCTTCACCGGGGTAGGGCTCTTCGCGGCCTCCGGAAAAGAAGAAAGTGACGTGGGCGTACTTCTCGGTTTCGGCAATCCGCAGCTGGGTTTTGCCGTGGTTGGCCAGGTATTCGCCGAGCACATTGGTCAGTGCTGCTTGCTTGAAGGCGCTGGGGGCGGCAATCGAGGCGGCATACTGGGTAAGCATGACGAAATCGGCCAGCTGTGGCACGCGCTTGCGCTCGAACTCAGGAAAAGCCGGCTCGACGAAAGCGCGGGTCAGTTCGCGGGCACGGTCGGCACGGAAGTTCATGAACACCACGGCATCGCCGTCCTCGACCCGCACGGGTGCGCCGATGCTGGTGGCCTTGACGAACTCGTCACTTTCTTCCCGGGCATAGGCGGCCAGCAGGCCTTCCACGGCAGTTTCCGCCTGATAGGCGGCAGTTCCGTCGACGATCAGCTGATAAGCCTGCTGTACGCGATCCCAGCGGTTATCCCGGTCCATGGCAAAGTAGCGGCCGATCAGGCTGGCAACACGGCCCTTGCCCAGGCGGGCAAAAGTGCTGTCGAGCAGTTCGATGGAGGCCCGGGCACTGCGCGGCGGGGTGTCACGCCCGTCGAGAAAGGCATGCAGGTAGATTTTGTCGGCACCGCGTTGGGCCGCCAGTTCCGCCATTGCCACCAGATGGTCCTGGTGACTGTGTACGCCGCCATCGGAGAGCAAACCAAGGATATGCACGGCCTTGCCGCGGGTGACGGCCTTGTCGACCGCAGCACACAGGGCTGCATTGTGGAAAAACTCGCCGTCGCGGATGGCTTTGGTGACGCGCGTGAAGTCCTGATAGACCACGCGACCGGCACCGAGGTTCATGTGGCCAACTTCGGAATTGCCCATCTGGCCATCCGGCAAGCCGACATCCATGCCACTGCCGGAGATCAGGCTGTGGGGCTGGGTAGCCAGCAGGTGATCGAGAACCGGTTTGCTGGCTGAGTGGATGGCGTTGTATTCAGTGCTTTCGCTATGGCCAAAACCGTCGAGGATGATCAGCATCAGGGGTTTGTGCGTTGCCGTCATAATTTCGGGCTCTTCTCTGCAAAGTTGGGGAAGGCCGGCATTCTAAATGCGGGGGCGCTCTTAGTCACCGCCGGACGGGGCTTGGCCGACCTGCGGGGCTGTGTATACTGGCCGCCATTTTAGCTTTGTGGAACCTCCAGATGCTCGCCCACCTGATTGAATTTGCGAATAATCACTACTTGCTGACCAGTGCTTTCGTAGTTGCACTGGCACTGCTGGTTTTTTCCGAAACCCGCCGTGGAGCGCGCAGTATCAGCAATCGCGAGCTGACGGCGCTGGTCAATGGCTCCGGAGCGGTGATCGTGGACATCCGGGCGCACAAGGATTTTGCTGCCGGGCATATCGTGCAGGCGCTGAATATTCCCCTGGAAAAGCTGGCCGAACGTATGGTCGAGCTTGAAAAGCACAAGAGCGGCACCATTATTGTTATTGATGCGGCGGGACAGCACGCCGGTGGTGCCTGTCGCTCACTGAAAGAAGCCGGTTACGAGGCGGTGAAATTGTCGGCCGGGATTTCCGGCTGGCGTGGTGACAATCTACCGGTCGTTAAATAAATGCCTGATGTAGTCATTTACAGTTCCAGCTGGTGTCCATTTTGTACGCGTGCCAAGCAGTTACTGGCCAGCAAGCAGGTTGCCTTCAAAGAGCTCAATGTTGATGGCAACGCTGCGTTGCGTGCAGAAATGACGAAAAAAGCCGGTCGCACCTCGGTTCCGCAAATCTGGATTGGCGCTGCCCATGTAGGTGGTTGCGACGATCTTTATGCCCTGGAGCGTGCCGGCAAGCTCGATACGCTGCTGCAGGGCTGACCCACACTCCAATCAACCCGGATTCAATCGACCAACAAGAAGGCTCAGTCATGACCGAAGAAGCTAACAAGCCCGCCGCCCAGGAAGAACAGGGTCCACAATTTTCGCTGCAGCGAATTTATGTACGCGACCTGTCCTTCGAGGCCCCGAAAAGCCCGGAAATCTTCCGTGAAGAGTGGCGGCCGAGCGTTGAACTGGACATCAATACCCGTCAGCGCACGCTGGAAGGCGACTTCCACGAAGTCGTGCTGAAACTGTCGGTAACCGTCAAGAATGGCGAGCAGACAGCTTTTATTGCAGAAGTGCAGCAGGCCGGTATTTTCATGGTCAAGGGTCTGGATGCCAATGGCATGGGCCACACCCTCGGTGCGTTCTGTCCGAACATCCTGTTCCCCTACGCCCGTGAAGCGCTGGACAACCTGGTGACCCGCGGCTCATTCCCGGCTTTGATGCTGGCGCCGGTCAACTTCGACGCGCTGTATAACCAGGAGCTGGAGCGCATGAAGTCGGCCAATGAAATGCCCGCCTGATCTGACGCGCTGATCGAAAAAAACGCCCTTCGGGGCGTTTTTTCTTTCCGCAGCGGGGGAAAGCCCCGGTTTTCTGCTCTGCTAGAACAAGCGCAAGGGCTCTTCATCCAGCGCTGACAGTTGTTCACGCAATATCAGGATCTGCTCGCCCCAATAGCGCTCGGTGCCAAACCATGGAAAGCTCATCGGAAACGCCGGATCATCCCAGCGCCGGGCCAGCCAGGCACTGTAGTGCAGCAGGCGCAGCGAGCGCAGACCCTCGATCAGCAGCAGTTCGCGACTGTCGAAGTCATGGAATTCCTGATAGCCGTCGATCAGCTCGGCGAGCTGGCTGAGGCGTTCGTGACGCTCACCGGCCAGCATCATCCACAGGTCCTGAACCGCCGGGCCCATGCGGCAATCATCAAGATCGACCATGTGAAAGCTGTCATCGCGGCACAGCAGGTTGCCCGGGTGGCAGTCGCCATGCAGGCGAATCGGCGTGCAGCTGACCCGCCCGAACAGCTCGTCCAGACGCTTGAGGAGGTCGCGGGCCACCGACTCGTAGGCTGGCAGCAGGCTGCGCGGTAGAAAATTACCTTCGAGCAAAGTGGCGAGGGAGGCATGGCCGAAGTTGCTGACGCCCAGCGCTTCACGATGGGCAAAGGGCCGGATGGCACCCACTGCATGCATGCGTCCGAGCAGTTGGCCGAGGCGATACAGCTGGTCAAGGTTGCCCGGCTCCGGAGCGCGGCCGCCACGTCGCGGAAACAGCGCGAAGCGAAAGCCGGCATGGCCGAACAGGGTCTGGCCGTTGTGTTGCAGTGGCGCAACCACCGGCACATCACGCTCGGCCAGCTCGGCACTGAAGCTGTGCTCCTCGAGAATCGCCGCATCACTCCAGCGTTGTGGCCGGTAGAACTTGGCGATCAGTGGCTGCCCGTCTTCGATGCCTACCTGGTACACGCGGTTTTCGTAGCTGTTCAGTGCCAGTACCCGGGCATCGCTCAGAAAGCCCAGACTTTCCACGGCATCCAGCACCAGATCGGGTGTGAGAGCGGCAAATGGATGGGACATCGGGGTGCTCCTGGGCTGGGTCGCGGAGTGTAACAGGCTGCCCCGTCAGGCATGTCTCAATCTCCGGGCCTTGGTGTGCGCGCCAGGCAGTAGATATCCACGCGGGCAGCACCGGCCTTGTGCAGCAGGCGGGCAACGGCTTCCGCTGTGGCGCCGGTGGTCAGTACATCGTCGATGACGGCTATATGCCGGTTTTCCAGCGCGACGTCACCGGCGAGCTGGAATGCCCGGCGCAAATTGCGCTTGCGGGTTGCTGCATCCAGTTGTTGTTGCGCCGGAGTTTCCAGTGGACGCTGCAGCCGGTCATGCACAACTGCAATGTCGAGGGTCTTGCCCAGCCAGTCGGCGAGCATGCCGGCCTGGTTGAAACCGCGCTGCCGCAGTCGCCCTCTGGCCAGCGGGACGGGAAGCAGGTAGTCCGGGCGCGGCAGGTCCCGGGCAAAGGCATGCTGCAGGTGTTCGCTCAGCAGATCGGCGAGTAGCCGGCCATAGGGCCAGCGCGCCTGATGCTTGAACCGGGTAATCAGGCTGTCGATCGGGAAGCGGAAGCGCCAGGCCGCTTCAACCTGCGCGAAAGCCGGTGGCTTGCGCAGGCATTCACCGCAGATTTGCCCCTCGGCCGCTAATGGCAACGCACATATCCGGCAATGCGGCCCCAGCCAGGGTAGTTCCAGTTCGCAATCGATGCAGATTGGCCGTTCCTGTCGTGAGCCCAGATTACACAGCAGGCACGAGTGATTACTTTTTAACCAGTCGTAAACCTGCGCTCGCACTTTTGGTTGACAGTCCATTTGCCTTCCCTGAGTATGCCGCCCATCCATGTTGCGTCCAGCCTAGCAGGCGCCAATCGCTTTAACTGAGGAATTGTCATGAGTGCTACCCGCTCCCCCTCGCTTCGCCATGACTGGAGTCTTGCCGAGGTTCGTGCGCTGTTCGAACAGCCGTTCAATGACTTGCTGTTCCAGGCACAAACAGTGCATCGCGCACACTTTGATGCCAACCGGGTGCAGGTTTCCACCTTGCTGTCGATCAAGACCGGCGCCTGTCCCGAGGATTGCAAGTACTGCCCGCAGTCCGGCCACTACAACACCGGGCTGGACAAGGAAAAACTGATGGAAGTGCAGAAGGTGCTGGATGCGGCGGCGGAGGCCAAGGCCATCGGCAGCACGCGTTTCTGCATGGGCGCGGCGTGGAAGCACCCGTCGGCCAAGGACATGCCCTACGTGCTGAAGATGGTCGAAGGGGTCAAGGCCATGGGTCTGGAAACCTGCATGACTCTGGGCAAGCTGGACCAGGAGCAAACCAGGGCGCTGGCCGATGCCGGGCTGGACTACTACAACCACAACCTGGATACCTCGCCGGAGTTCTACGGCAATATCATTACTACCCGCACCTATGCAGATCGCCTGGAAACTCTGGGTTATGTTCGCGACGCGGGCATGAAGATCTGTTCCGGCGGCATTCTTGGAATGGGCGAGTCGCTGGATGATCGCGCCGGGCTGCTGATCCAGCTGGCCAATCTGCCGGAGCACCCGGAAAGCGTGCCGATCAACATGCTGGTCAAAGTCAAGGGTACGCCGCTGGCCGAAGAGCAGGATGTCGATCCGTTCGATTTCATCCGTATGCTTGCCGTGGCGCGGATCATGATGCCGCAATCCCATGTCCGCTTGTCCGCCGGCCGCGAGGCGATGAATGACCAGATGCAGGCGCTGGCCTTCTTTGCCGGTGCCAACTCGATTTTCTATGGTGAGAAACTGCTGACTACCGCCAACCCGCAAGCCGGCAAGGATATGCAGCTGTTTGCCCGCCTGGGGATCAAGCCGGAAGAGCGTGAGGAGCACTCCGACGAAGTGCATCAGGCGGCTATCGAACAGGCGCTGGTTGAACAGCGTGATTCGAAGCTGTTTTACGACGCCACCTCGGTCTGAAGCGGTGTTTGCTGGCGGGCTCTGAGCCAGCCAGCAAAGAAGCTGTCTGACTATTTCGTAGGTTCGTAGGCTGGATATCCCGTTTGCGGTTATCCAGCGACTTCCGGTGTTGCCCATGAGTTTCGATCTCGCCTCACGCCTTGCCGAGCGCCGTGCCGCGCACCTGTTTCGCCAGCGTCCGTTGCTGCAAAGCCCGCAGTCACCGCTGGTGTGGGTGGATGGGTGCCAGTTGCTGGCCTTCTGCTCCAATGACTACCTGGGGCTGGCCAGTCACCCTGAGGTGATACGGGCCTTGCAGCAGGGCGCAGAACAGTGGGGGGTAGGTGGTGGTGCTTCGCATCTGGTGATCGGCCACAGCACGCCACATCATGAGCTGGAGGAAGCGCTTGCCGAATTCACCGGCCGGCCGCGCGCGTTGCTGTTTTCCACCGGTTACATGGCCAATCTGGCGGCCGTGACCGCGCTGGTCGGCCAGGGCGATACAGTGCTGGAAGACCGGATCAACCACGCTTCTCTGCTGGATGCCGGCCTGCTCAGCGGCGCGCGGTTCTCCCGTTATCTGCACAACGATGCGGCCAGTCTGGGCAGCCGTCTGGAAAAAGCCACCGGCAATACCCTGGTGGTCACCGATGGTGTGTTCAGCATGGATGGTGATCTGGCTGATCTGCCGGCGCTTTGTGCACAGGCCAGATCCAGGGATGCCTGGGTGATGGTCGATGATGCCCATGGCTTCGGTCCGCTGGGCGCCAACGGTGGCGGAATTGTCGAGCATTTTGGTCTTGGTGCTGATGATGTGCAGGTGCTGGTGGGCACCCTGGGTAAAGCATTTGGCACGGCCGGTGCCTTTGTCGCGGGCAGTGAAGAGTTGATCGAGACGCTGATCCAGTTTTCCCGGCCGTATATCTATACCACCAGTCAGCCACCGGCTCTGGCTTGCGCCACTCTCAAGAGTCTTGAATTGCTGCGCACCGAGCACTGGCGCCGTGAACATCTGGACAAATTGATTGCCCGCTTTCGGCAGGGCGCGGCAGAGATCGGCCTGCAGTTGATGGAGAGTCCGACACCTATCCAGCCGATTCTGATCGGCGATAGCGCACGGGCTTTGCAGTTGTCCGAGCTGCTCAAGGCGCGTGGGCTGCTGGTCGGCGCCATACGTCCACCCACGGTGCCGGCCGGTAGTGCCCGCCTGCGGGTCACCCTCTCGGCGGCACATAGCGAGACGCAACTGGAACAGTTGCTGGAGGCTTTGGCCGAATGCTGGCCTTTGCTGCCCGCAGAGGCGGCGCATGGGTAAGCGTCTGGTTCTGCTGGCCGGCTGGGGTCTGGGCGTTGCGCCGCTGGAGCCGCTGGCACTGGCGTTGCGGGGACTGGATACGCGTCTGCAGGTGCAACTTGAGGCGTTGCCGGATTTGCCGGAAGGCGATTGGACCGCCTGGCTGGACGCGCTGGATGAGAGTCTGCCGCGAGACTGCTGGTTGGGTGGCTGGTCACTTGGCGGCATGCTGGCGACAGCGCTGGCTGCACGGCGGCAAACGCGCTGTCGTGGCTTGCTCACGCTGGCCAGCAATCCCTGTTTTGTTGCCCGTGCCGATTGGCCGGAGGCGATGCCGATAGCAACTTTCAAGGCGTTTGCGGACGGTTGCCGCTCAAGTCCGGCGGCCACGCTGAAGCGCTTTGCCCTGCTCTGTGCGCAAGGTGCGGAGGAGGCGCGAGGCCTTGGCCGGCAGCTGCTTGCCGGTGCGCCGCCAGTCAGGACGGAGCGCCTTTTGGCGGGTCTGGAGGTGTTGGCCGGGATGGATGTGCGCCAGGCGTTACGGCAGTTTGCAGGCCCGCAATTGCACCTGCTGGGTGCCGGCGATGGGCTGGTTCCCGCAACGGTTGCCAATGCTTTGCGTGCCTTGCAGCCGGCTAGCGAGATTGAACCCGTGCCCGGTAGCCATGCCTTTATGTTCGAGCAGCCCCATGCGGTGGCTGCAGTTATGCAGGCGTTTCTTGGCGAGGTAACGGATGACTGAGCTGGTGCAGGGTTTGCCGGACAAGCGGCAGGTAGCGGCGTCCTTTTCGCGGGCGGCCGGTAGTTATGATGGTGTAGCGGCTTTGCAGCGCAAGGTCGGGCAGCAGCTGCTTGATGCGCTGCCGGTAGAATTCAGCCCCCGTAGCTGGCTGGATCTGGGCTGTGGCACCGGGTTTTTCACACGGGCCCTGGCGCAGCGTTACCCGCTGGCCTGTGGTGCCGGGCTGGATATCGCCGAAGGCATGCTGGTGCATGCGCGCCAGCAAGGTGGCGCCAGATTTTTTATTGGCGGGGATGCCGAATCCCTGCCGCTTGCTGCGCAGTCCCGGCAATTGATCTTCAGCAGTCTGGCGGTGCAGTGGTGTGGCGATTTTGTTGCGGTACTGAGCGAGGCCAGCAGGGTTCTTGAGCCGGGCGGATTGTTCGCGTTCAGCAGCCTGTGCGTGGGTACTTTGCAAGAGCTGCGTGACAGCTGGCAGGTTGTGGACGGTATGGTGCATGTCAATCGCTTCCGCCAGTTCGAGGATTATCAGAAGCTGTGCGCGGCCAGCGATATGCACATACTGCAACTGGAGCGGCAGGCCGAGGTGCTGCATTTCATGGACTTGCGCCAGTTGACCGGTGAGCTCAAGGCGCTCGGCGCGCACAACCTGAATCCCGGTCGACCAGGCGGGCTGACCGGCCGCGAGCGGATTCGCGGGCTGATGGAGGCCTACGAAAGCAAGCGGGTCAGTCAAGGGCTGCCAGCGACCTATCAGGTGGTCTACGGCCTGTTGCGCAAGGAGGAATGAGCCTGTGAGTGCACAGTTTTTTATCACCGGTACGGACACTGACGCGGGCAAAACCACGCTTGCGGCTGCTCTGCTGAATGCGGCGCGCCAGGCCGGGTGCAGCACTGCAGCGGTCAAACCGGTAGCGTCCGGCTGCGAGTCAACGCCAGCGGGGTTGCGCAACAGCGATGCCCTGATTTTGCAGGGGCAATGCTCGCTGGCCCTGGAATATGCGCAAATCAATCCGTATGCCTTTGCCCCTGCCATTGCGCCGCATCTGGCGGCACGTCAGGTTGCTGTTGAGCTGCAGGTCGACAGTCTGGTCGCAGCGGTACAGCAGGTACTGGATCTGCGGGCTGGCTTCACGCTGGTAGAGGGTGCGGGCGGTTGGCGAGTGCCGCTGGGGCCCACCGCTATGCTTTCGGACGTGGCGATTGTCCTTGGTATGCCGGTCATATTGGTGGTGGGTGTCCGGCTGGGTTGTATCAATCATGCCGTACTGACGGCGCAGGCCATTGCCGCCGACGGCTTGCAGTTGGCGGGCTGGGTCGCCAATGTGGTGGATGCCGACACTGCCTGTCTTGCCGATATTCTGGCAACGCTGGATGAGCGCCTGCCGGCCCCTTGTCTGGGTCGCGTCCCGCGCCTGGCTGAGCCAGCCCCCGCAGCCGTTGCTGAATACCTCGATCTGGATTTGCTTCGGCTGTCTTGCTGAAATCCGGACCGGCAAGCTCCACTGGTTTTGCGAACGGTCCGGCAACAAGAAAAACCCCCGCCTGTGCCGTCCATTCCTGGATTTCTGGCACTCTGCGAGCGGAGCAATATGCCGGTGTATTCCGATATCAGCAGCTCCGCTGACCGGGCGACGAACGGCACTTTAGCTGTCAGGCCGATGTCAGGCCGCATCATTGAATAAAACAGATACCTCCGCTGTAGGGCTCGCATTTATTGGCCTGTACGTATTTTTCGGTATCAGGCTATGCGCAATTAACCAGCCTGGAACGGTTGGTTTGTTTGCTGCACGGGCCCTTGACAACAGGATGGCGTAAACGTATGTTTCAAACGCCTGTTTGATTGCTTGCCGCCTGCTGGTGTCGAGCACTACAAGACCTGACCCTTGACCCGATCTGCGGTCGAGCGCTCACAAACTTTCGCTGAGGTTAACTGCTATGTCTGACTACAAGGCCCCCCTGCGCGATATTCGCTTTGTCCGTGACGAACTGCTTGGTTATGAAGCGC
This sequence comes from Pseudomonas pohangensis, assembly GCF_900105995.1. Lineage (NCBI taxonomy): Bacteria > Pseudomonadati > Pseudomonadota > Gammaproteobacteria > Pseudomonadales > Pseudomonadaceae > Pseudomonas > Pseudomonas pohangensis. The sequence continues at coordinate 129,494 of NZ_LT629785.1, forward strand.
ACTACCAGAGCCTGCCCGGCTGCGAAGACGCTACTCCAGACATGGTCAATGCCATCCTTGAAGAAGGCGCCAAGTTTTGCGAGCAGGTTCTGGCGCCGCTGAATCGTGTTGGTGATCTGGAAGGCTGCACCTGGAGCGAGTCCGGCGTGAAGACGCCTACCGGCTTCAAGGAAGCCTACCAGCAGTATGTGGAAGGCGGCTGGCCAAGCCTTGCCCTGCATGTTGAACATGGCGGCCAGGGCTTGCCGGAGTCGCTGGGTCTGGTGATGAGCGAGCTGGTCGGTGAGGCCAACTGGTCATGGGGCATGTACCCGGGCCTGTCACACGGCTGCATGAATACGCTGATGGCGCACGGCACCGATGAGCAGAAGGCAACTTTCCTGCCCAAGCTGGTATCCGGTGAATGGACCGGCACCATGTGTCTGACCGAAGCCCATTGTGGTACCGATCTGGGCATGTTGCGTACCAAAGCGGTGCCGCAGGCTGATGGCACTTACAAGGTTAGCGGCACCAAGATTTTCATTTCTGCCGGTGAGCATGACATGGCGAGCAATATAGTCCATATCGTGCTGGCACGACTGCCGGATGCCCCTCAGGGCACCCAGGGCATTTCGCTGTTTATTGTTCCGAAATTCGTACCCAATGCCGAAGGTGAAGTTGGTGAACGCAATGGCGTGAACTGCGGCTCGATCGAACACAAGATGGGTATTCATGGTAATGCCACCTGTGTAATGAACTTCGATGAGGCTACCGGTTACCTGATTGGTCAGGCCAACAAGGGCCTGAACTGCATGTTCACCTTCATGAACACTGCACGACTGGGTACTGCACTGCAGGGTATTGCTCACGCTGAACTGGCTTTCCAGGGCGGCCTGAAATATGCGCGTGACCGTTTGCAAATGCGCTCGCTGACCGGGCCGAAGGCGCCGGACAAGCCGGCTGATCCGATTATCGTGCATCCGGATGTGCGGCGCATGCTGCTGACCATGAAGGCGTTCGCCGAAGGCAACCGCGCCATGGCCTTCTTTGCCGCCAAGCAGGTCGACATCCTCAGCTACAGCCAGGATGAAGAAGCGAAGAAATCTGCCGAAGCGATGCTGGCTTTCCTCACCCCGATTGCCAAAGCGTTCATGACCGAAGTCGGCTTTGAAGCAGCCAATCATGGCGTGCAGATTTACGGTGGCCACGGCTTTATCGCCGAGTGGGGCATGGAGCAGAACGTTCGTGATAGCCGGATCTCCATGCTTTACGAGGGTACTACCGGTATTCAGGCGCTCGACCTGCTGGGTCGCAAGATCCTGATGACCCAGGGTGCGGCACTCAAAGGCTTCACCAAGATCGTGCACAAGTTCTGCGAGGCCAATGCCGAGGTTGAAGCGCTCAGTGGTCTGGTTGGTCCGCTGGCCAAGCTGAACAAGGAGTGGGGCGACCTGACCATGAAGGTCGGCATGGCTGCGATGAAGGATCGCGAAGAGGTCGGTGCCGCTTCCGTGGACTACCTGATGTATTCGGGCTACGTCTGTCTGGCTTATTTCTGGGCTGACATGGCCCGTGTTGCCGCCGAGAAACTGGCTGCCGGCACCGATGAGGAAGCCTTCTACAAGGCCAAGCTGCAAACCGCACGCTTCTACTACGCACGTATCCTGCCAAGGACACGCATGCACGCCGAAGCAATGCTGTCGGGGGCTGGTAACCTGATGGAAATGGCTGAAGAGGATTTTGCTCTGGGGTATTAATCCTCCGCAGCACGTTCAAGCCTGAGCCCACCTTTATGGTGGGCTTTTTCATTGCTGCAGGATTGTTGGTGACAAGCAATCTGATTGTGCTTGTGTGGATGCCTTCTTACCGGTCAGCAGGCACAATACAGGCTTGACCCGGTGGTACTGGAGTTGATACTTGCGAGTTGCTGATCTGCGCCTGAGTCTTCTTGCTCCTTCGCTCGCGTTGCTGCTGTGCGGGCTACTGGCTGCCAGCTTTGTTCAGCTCAATGATTTCTTCCTTTCGCTTTTCAATGTGCTGCCCACGCTTCTGATGCTGTTGGGCGGGGCTTTTTGTGCCGCCTATGGGCGGCAGCGCGAGCTGTTCCTGCTGATTGTTATTTATCTGCTGTATTACCAGCTGGATACCCAGACCGATTTCTATCATCTCAACGGCGCGCCGATGGCCGATGCCGGGTTGATTTTCAATCTGTGTACGCTTCTTCTGCCGCTGTTATACGGCCTTTATGCTTTGTGGCAGGAGCGCACCCATCTGTTTCAGGATCTGCTGGCCCGTGCAGCTGTGCTGGTGCTGGTCGTCGGTGTGGCAGCCGCTTTGGGCAATCGTTATCCGGATAGCGTTAGTAATTGGTTAACCAGAATTCACTGGCCTGCGCTTTACGCGCCCTGGTTACGGCTCATTCAAATTGCCTATCCGTTATTCGCTATTGCCTTGCTGTTACTGGCAATTCAGTACATCAGGCATCCTCGTCCGTTGCATGCGGCCCAGTTCATGGGTTTGGCTGGATTGCTGTGGATGCTGCCGGACGTGTTCATTCTCAAGCACGCATTGCATGTGATGAGCAGTATGACAATGCTCATACTGGTTACGGCAGTAGCTCACGAGGCCTATCAGATGGCATTTCGTGATGAGCTGACCGGGCTGCCGGGTCGTCGCGCACTTAACGAAAGATTGATGCGTCTGGGCCGTCAGTACGTGATAGCGATGACCGATGTCGATCACTTCAAGCGCTTCAATGACACCCATGGGCATGACGTGGGGGATCAGGTACTGCGGGTCGTGGCCAACCAGTTACGCAAGGTCGGTGGTGGCGGGCGGGCCTATCGCTATGGTGGCGAGGAGTTTGTGGTGGTGTTTCCCGGCAAGACGCTGGATGCCTGCCTGCCTCACCTTGAGGCACTGCGAGCAGGGATAGAAGACTATGTGCTTAAACTGCGCGATCAGGAAAAGCGACCGAAAGACGATCAGGTCGGCCGCCAGAGTCGTAAAAAGCAGGTAGCTAAAAATGTGTCGGTGACAATCAGTATTGGTGTTGCAGAGCGGCAGTTAGCGCAACGTACAAGCGAAGAAGTACTCAAGGCAGCCGATAAAGCGCTCTATAGTGCAAAGAGTGCCGGACGTAATTGCGTTCGTATTGACGGCTATAGTCGAAGTGGTGCTGTGCGTGTGCGCGGCAATACAGACTGACTCGCCGCAACAAACGTGACTGTCCGGTCGTCTTTAGTCACATAATGACGATTTATATCCATTGATTTTTGCCGTATTATTTGTGCCCTGAAATGGCCCTTGGGCTCGGAATCCTTTGAGAGGTTTACATGGCAGATTACAAAGCTCCCTTGCGTGATATGCGCTTCATTCTTAATGAGGTTTTTGAGGTATCCAAACTGTGGGCCGAGTTGCCCGGACTGGCCGAGGTGGTAGACGAAGAAACCGCAGCAGCTGTTCTTGAAGAGGCTGGCAAGGTCACGGCGGGCGTTCTTGCTCCGCTGAACCGCACAGGTGACGAGGAGGGCTGCTCCTGGACCGCCGGTGAGGTGAAAACCCCGGCCGGTTTTCCTGAAGCCTACCGTGCTTATGCTGATGGTGGCTGGGTCAGTGTAGGGGGCGATCCTGTGTTTGGCGGCATGGGCATGCCGAAAGTGATCTCGGCGCAAGTCGAGGAGATGGTCAATTCGGCCAACCTCTCTTTCGGTCTCTATCCCATGCTGACTGCTGGCGCCTGCCTGTCGATCAATGCGCACGCCAGTGAGGAACTCAAGGAAAAATACCTGCCGAATATGTATTCCGGAGAGTGGGCTGGCTCCATGTGTCTGACCGAGCCTCACTCCGGCTCGGACCTGGGTATTATCCGCACCAAAGCTGAACCGCAGGCGGATGGCAGCTACAAGATTTCCGGTACCAAGATTTTCATCACCGGTGGTGATCATGATCTGACCGAAAACATAATCCATTTGGTACTGGCCAAATTGCCAGATGCGCCGGCTGGCCCAAAAGGCATTTCGCTGTTTCTGGTGCCAAAGAAACTGGTCAATGCTGATGGCTCGCTGGGTGATACCAACGCTGTGACCTGCGGCTCCATCGAGCACAAGATGGGTATCAAGGCCTCGGCTACCTGCGTGATGAATTTCGACGGCTCAACCGGATGGATCGTTGATGCGCCGAACAAGGGCCTGGCTGCGATGTTCACCATGATGAACTATGAGCGGCTTGGCGTTGGTATTCAGGGCCTTTCCCTGGGTGAGCGCTCTTACCAGAACGCAATCGAATACGCCCGCGACCGCATACAGGGTCGTGCACCGACCGGGCCGGTCGACAAATCCAAGGCGGCGGATCCGATCATCGTGCATCCGGATGTGCGTCGCATGCTGCTGACCATGAAAGCGCTGAATGAGGGCGGCCGGGCATTTTCCAGCTATGTGGCCATGCAGCTGGATACCGCCAAATACAGCGAGGATTCTGCTACCCGCAAGCGTGCAGAAGAGCTGGTGGCGTTGCTGACGCCTGTAGCCAAGGCCTTCCTCACGGATATGGCTCTGGAAACCACTGTCCATGGTCAGCAGATCTTTGGCGGCCACGGCTTTGTCCGGGAATGGGGTCAGGAGCAGTTGATTCGTGACTGCCGGATCACCCAGATATATGAAGGCACCAATGGCATTCAGGCGCTGGACCTGGTCGCACGCAAAGTGATTGGTAGTGGCGGTGTTTTCTACAAGCACTTTGCCGAAGAGATTAAAGGCTTTACCGATAGCGCGGATGCTTCTCTGGCGGAATTTGTCGAACCGCTGAAAGTGGCTGTCGCCACGCTCGAGCAAATGACCGCGGATCTGATCGAGCGTGCCAAGCTCAATCCCAATGAAGCCGGTGCCGCTTCGGTCGAATACCTGCAGGTATTCGGCTATACCGCGTATGCCTACATGTGGGCATTGATGGCGCGTACTGCGCTGGCCAAACAAGGCGACGGTGATTTCTACCAGAGCAAACTGGGTACCGCACGCTTCTACTTTGCCCGTATCCTGCCGCGGATTCATTCTCTGGCTGCAGCGGTCAAGGCGGGTAGCGAATCGCTGTATCTTCTGGATGCTTCGCAGTTCTAGGTGACCGTGTAAGCCAAAGAAAATGCCCATCAAACTAGTTTGGTGGGCATTTTTTTGTGGGGTTTAAATTACGCCCAAGAAAAAGCCGCGCATTGCACGGCTTTGAATATGGTGGGCCTGCACGGACTCGAACCGTGGACCAAAGGATTATGAGTCCTCTGCTCTAACCAACTGAGCTACAGGCCCTCAGAAAGCGGGCGAATTATAACGAGCTGTTCCCGGATGCGCCAACTGACGCGGCGCTTGTGGAGAACTATCTGATTGAGTGATACGGCTTGAAACAAGCCCCTCAACTTAGGCTGGGGGCTTCGGTCTTACTCGTCGAGGAAGGAGCGTAGATGCTCACTACGTGACGGGTGACGCAGCTTGCGCAGTGCCTTTGCCTCGATCTGGCGGATCCGCTCGCGGGTCACATCGAACTGCTTGCCGACTTCCTCAAGGGTATGGTCGGTGTTCATGTCGATGCCGAAACGCATGCGCAGGACCTTGGCTTCGCGGGCAGTGAGGCCGGCCAGTACTTCGCGTGTGGCTTCCTTGAGGCTTTCAACCGTTGCAACGTCTATCGGTGATTGCATGGTCGAATCTTCAATGAAGTCGCCCAGATGGGAGTCTTCATCGTCACCAATTGGCGTTTCCATGGAGATCGGCTCTTTGGCGATCTTCAGTACCTTGCGGATCTTGTCCTCGGGCATCTCCATGCGCTCGCCAAGCTCTTCCGGAGTGGGTTCGCGGCCCATTTCCTGCAGCATTTGCCGGGAAATCCGGTTCAGCTTGTTGATTGTTTCGATCATGTGTACCGGGATGCGGATAGTCCGCGCCTGATCGGCAATCGAGCGGGTAATTGCCTGGCGGATCCACCAGGTAGCGTAAGTGGAGAACTTGTAACCGCGGCGGTATTCGAACTTGTCTACTGCCTTCATCAAGCCGATGTTGCCTTCCTGAATCAGGTCAAGGAACTGCAGGCCGCGGTTGGTGTACTTCTTGGCAATCGAAATCACCAGGCGCAGGTTTGCTTCGACCATTTCTTTCTTTGCGCGACGGGCTTTGGCTTCGCCGATCGACATGCGCCGGTTGATATCCTTCACCTGGGCAATGGTCAGGCCAACCTCTTGCTCAAGGCTGATTAACTGCTGCTGACGGTTGAGGATGTCATCCTTGACCTCGCGTATCGCTGCCGCGTGCTTGGTCTTGCCCTTGGCAAGCTTGACCACCCATTCCTCGTTGGTTTCATTGCCGGGGAAAAGGCGTAGAAAGTCGGCGCGTGGCAGGCGGGCGTCACGCACGCAGAGCTGCATGATTGCCCGCTCATGGCTGCGAATATTGGTCTGCGATGTGCGTACGTGAGTGACCAGCGCTTCAAATTGCTTGGGTATCAGTTTGATGCGCATGAAGAGGTCAGCCAGTTCTGCCAGGGCGTTAATGCCCTGTTTGCTGTCGCGGCCATACTTCTTCAGTGCCTTGTTGGCTTTTACCAGTTGCTCCGATACTTCGGTAAAGCGCCGCAGCGCCTCTTCCGGATCAGGGCCGCCGTCACCTTCTTCCTCGTCGTCATCGCTGTCATCGTCATCATCGTCGTCATCCTTGTCATCGGAGCTGTCTGACGTTGGCTCGGGTGTCGGCTCAACTTCTTCTTCCTGAGCGCTGGCATCGTCAGGGTCGATATAGCCGCTGAGAATCTCGGCCAGACGGCCGCCCTCGGTGGTGACGCGCTGATACTCGGCCAGAATGCTGTCGACGGTTCCCGGGAAGTGAGCAATGGCACTCATCACTTCGCGAATGCCTTCTTCGATGCGCTTGGCGATCTCGATTTCGCCTTCGCGGGTCAGAAGCTCTACCGTTCCCATCTCGCGCATATACATGCGCACGGGGTCCGTAGTGCGGCCGATATCGGACTCAACGGCGGCGAGTGCGGCGGCAGCTTCTTCCGCGGCAGCTTCGTCCGTGTCGGCTTCGGCCAGCAACAGGGCGTCCGCATCGGGCGCGGTTTCGAAAACATTGATCCCCATGTCATTGATCATGCGGATGATGTCTTCCACCTGCTCCGGATCAGAAATATCCTCTGGCAGGTGGTCGTTGACTTCGGCGTAAGTCAGGTAACCCTGCTCCCTGCCGCGGCTGATCAATTCTTTGAGGCGAGACTGTTGTTGCATTATTCCGGACATATAACCCTATCCATTGGATGGTTTGGCGGGCTGAAGACAGCTGAGCATTATAGTCGAGATACGGCTCTATGCGCCAGACGAGGTCGGCTTTGCTGGTGAAGATTCCCGATTGAGAAGCTCCCGTAGCTGTGATTTTTCATCGCTGCTCAGTTCTGTTTGACGTGCTTTCAGCAGCAATTGTTCCAGTGCACGTTCACGTTGTCGCGCCGACAGGTTGTTTATGGTGTCGAAAAACTGCTGTTCAAGGTTGCTGGCGTCGATAAGCCATTCTTTTTCAGCCAGCGCACGCAACAATCGTCCTTGCTCCGTACCATGCCAGCGGGAGATTAGTTGCAGGGCTGACTGGTTGGGATTCTTTTGCAATGCTTCCAGTAGTGCGACGAGCAGTTGCGTGTAGATGTCACCGTCCGCGGCAAAGTGACTGGCCGTTTCAACCTGACCCGCCAGTCTGGGGCTTTGCAGGAGAGTGCGCAGGGCTGACAGCGTGGGAGACTCCACGCCGCTGGTGCGGCTGGATTGTCGGGGCGCCGAACTGCGCCTGGCGGATTCCCGGGCCCGGTAGCCGGTAAAGCTTTGACTGGTGGTGTTGCGCTCCGTGGTATCCGGAAAAGCAGGGCTGGAGTCGTAATAATACGCGTCAGTATCGACTGTTTCGCTCTTTGCGGGGTTGGCATTGGCATTGGAGTGGCCGGGGTCCGTTTGCAGTCCGGTGATTTCCCGCAGTCGCTGATGCATCAGGGTCTTGAGGTTCTGCCCGGGAATTTTGTCGATCAGCGGGACGGCGAGGGTTGCCAGATGAGCCTTGCCCTCCAGTGAGCTTGGGTCGGCCTCTTCACTGAGTTGCTGGAAAAAATATTCGGCCAGTGGCAGTGCTTGCTGGTGCAGGCGAGCCTGAAAGGCGTCGGTGCCTTCAGCGCGTACCAGGCTGTCGGGATCTTCTCCTTCGGGAAGAAACATGAAGCGTGCGCGGCGGCCATCCTCCAGGCTGGGAAGGGTTGCCTCCAGAGCGCGCCATGCAGCCTTGCGTCCTGCAGGATCGCCATCGAAGCAGAACAGGATGCTTGGTACCAGGCGGAACATGCGTTTGACGTGTTCGTCACTGGTTGCGGTGCCCAGCGTTGCAACCGCATTGAGCAGGCCCTGCTGGGCCAGTGCGATGACGTCCATGTAGCCTTCGACAACCATGAGTTCATCAAGGTTTCGATTGTTTTTACGTGCTTCGAAAAGGCCGTAAAGCTCCTGCCCCTTGTGAAAAATGGGTGTCTCGGGAGAGTTCAGGTACTTGGGTTTGTCGTCCCCCAGCACGCGTCCGCCAAAAGCAATAACACGGCCGCGGGTATCCCGGATGGGGAACATGATGCGGTCGCGAAACCGATCATAACGTTTTGTTTTTTCAGGATTATCTGTGTTTTCTATCAGGAGTCCAGAGTCGAGCATGGCCTTGAGCTGCAGGCTGTCACCACCAAGATGTTTCAGCAGGTTGTCCCAGCCCGGTGGTGCGAAGCCGAGGCGGAAGTCTCTGGCGATTTCGCCGGATAGCCCGCGGCCTTTCAGGTAGTCGACAGCTGCCTTGCGCGACGGGTGGCTCTTGAGCGTTTGCTGATAAAACTTGCTGGCTTCTTCCAGCAGGGCGTATAGCGGTGAGTCAGTGGGCGGGCGGGGGCGGCTTTCGCGCCCGCCTTCCTCGTGTGGCACATCCATGCCTGCACGCTTGGCCAGTTCCTCTACCGCCTGGGGGAAGTCCAGGTGGTCATGGTCCATGATGAAGCCAAGCGCATTCCCGCCGGCGCCGCAGCCAAAGCAGTAATAAAACTGTTTGTCCGGGCTGACGCTGAAAGAGGGTGTTTTCTCATTGTGAAACGGGCAGCGCGCGCTGAAATTCTTGCCGGCCTTTTTTAGCTGGATGCGTGAAGCCACCACTTCGACAATGTCGGTGCGGTTAAGCAGGTCATCGATAAAGGATTGCGGTATGAGTCCGGCCATAGGGGATTCAGGATAGTGCTGAAGCGCTGTGCAGGACAGCCGGGAATCAAAAACAGGAAAACTCCGCAAGCTCGCCGGGCGGCGAAGCGGAGTCGAACCAATGCAAATGCAAAGCCCGGCATAAGCCGGGCTGCGAGGGCGCGTCAGTTACTGAGCTGAAAACTCAGTACAGGCGCTCACGACGGCGCTGTTCGCGCTGCACTTTCTTGGCGTGACGCTTAACAGCTGCTGCTGCCTTGCGCTTGCGCTCAGTGGTGGGCTTTTCATAAAACTCGCGGCTGCGTACTTCGGCCAGAACACCGGCTTTTTCGCAGGAGCGCTTGAAGCGACGCAGGGCTACGTCGAATGGTTCGTTCTCTTTAAGTTTGACGGCGGGCATCCAAGTCGTACCTATCGCTGATATCTGAATGGCCAACGCATTCGGCCTTAGGGCACGAGGCGTCGGATTTCAAGGGCTGCGGATATTAACCCCTTGCGCAGCCGAATGCAAAGGTTCTGATAGAAAAGCCCTTGAAGGGCGCCTATTATGCGGGCCTTCTTTAGATTTTTGTCGGGTAATACAAGTCCATGCGTGTGCTGGGGCTGGAAACATCGTGCGACGAAACCGGTGTGGCGCTGTATGACAGCGAGCAAGGACTGCTCGCCGATGCACTGTTTAGTCAGATTGACCTGCATCGTATTTATGGTGGGGTGGTGCCTGAACTGGCCTCGCGTGATCATGTGAAGCGCATGCTGCCTTTGATCCGCCAGGTACTGGATGAGGCCGGTAGTACTGCCGAAGATATTGACGCTATTGCCTATACGGCAGGTCCGGGGCTGGTCGGTGCCTTGCTGGTTGGCGCCTCATGCGCCCAGGCTCTGGCCTTTGCCTGGGGCGTGCCGGCACTTGGCGTGCATCACATGGAAGGTCATTTGCTGGCTCCTATGCTGGAAGAGTCACCACCGGAGTTCCCGTTTGTCGCTTTACTGGTTTCCGGCGGCCATACCCAGCTGGTGCGGGTGGATGGCATCGGTCGCTACGAATTGCTTGGTGAGTCTCTGGACGATGCGGCCGGCGAGGCTTTCGACAAGACAGCCAAGCTGATCGGGCTTGCCTATCCGGGTGGCCCGGAAATCGCACGTCTGGCCGAAACGGGTATTCCCGGACGCTTTGTTTTCCCCCGCCCGATGACTGACCGGCCGGGGCTGGACTTCAGTTTTAGCGGGTTGAAAACTTATGCGCTGAATACCTGGCAAGCGTGCAAGGCAGCAGGAGATGCAGGGGAGCAGACGCGCTGTGATATTGCTCTGGCGTTTCAGCAGGCAGTGGTGGCCACGCTGGCGATCAAATGCAAGCGCGCGTTGAAGCAGACCGGGTTGAAACGTCTGGTGATTGCAGGTGGTGTCAGTGCCAATAAGGCGTTGCGTCAGGAGCTGGAAAGCATGGTTGCTACAGTTTCGGGTCAGGTGTTTTATGCGCGACCGCGGTTTTGTACTGATAATGGCGCGATGATTGCTTACGCGGGCTGTCAGCGCCTGCAGGCCGGCCAGCATGAAGGGCCAGCCATCGTGGTGCATGCGCGCTGGCCGATGGACAGCCTGCCGGCGCTTTAGGTTGTATTCAAAGGTTGCTGGAACCCGCTCAGAAATGCCGCTCACGGCCATCGAGCAGGTCGCGTAAATTGCGCCTATGGCGCCAAACGATAAGCGCAGTGAGTGCACTCATGGGCAGCAGGGCTTCGGGCTGTTGCCAGGCCAGTAGCGGCAGGATCAAGGGTGTAGATATGAGGGAAGCCAGCGAGCTGGTACGGGTCAGGATAAAAGTCAGCGCCCAGCTTGAGGTTGCCAGAAGTGCTGCGGGGGGATACAACCCCAGCAACATTCCGGCTGCCGTGGCTACACCTTTTCCGCCCTGAAAGTGGAAGTACAGCGGATACAGATGTCCAACCACGGCCGCGAGACCAATCCAGGCCTGCTGTTGGGTATCAAGTCCTGAGTATTGCGCGAGCAATACAGGCAGCAAACCTTTGAGCAGGTCACCGAGCAGGGTTAGTAGCGCAAGTTTTTTTCCGGCAACACGCAGCATGTTGCTCGCCCCGGGATTGCCCGAGCCGAGTGCGCGGGGGTCAGCTGTTGCAAACAGCTGACTCAGCACAATAGCGAAGGACAGCGAGCCGAGAAGATAGGCGAAAATCAGCAAAGGCCAGAACATGGTTGGTAGTTCCGCGCAAATGAGCCCCGATTCTAGCTGCCGAAGGTGTCAGGGCGTTATTTTTTAGTGAATGAAAGTTTATCTATTGCGCAGGTTTGCTCTCTTGCTGCACGCATCCGGTGCGGTTTTAGTAGAGAGTGGTGTTGCAGGAACATAATCTTCCTGAAACTGCCCATCCTGCTTTTGATCAGAGGCTGATTTTGGATACGGTTTTTATTGAGGGGCTGGAAGTAGATACGGTCATCGGTGCCTATGACTGGGAGCGGGGTGTCCGCCAATGTTTGCGTCTTGATCTGCAAATGGCCTGGGATATTCGCCAGCCAGCACATGCTGACGAGCTCGCCCTGGCGCTGGACTATGCGGTGGTTTGCCAGCGGATTCAGGCGTTTGCTGCCGAGGCCAGCTTTATCCTGGTGGAAACCTTTGCCGAAAGACTTGCGCAGCTGTTGATGAGCGAGTTCGGCATACCCTGGATTTACCTTAAGGTATCCAAGCCGGGTGCAGTTCCAGCTGCCGCGGCAGTGGGCGTGGAGATTGAGCGCGGATGTCGATAACGCACGTCTTGCTCGGGCTTGGCAGCAACTTTGAGCGCGTCACCAATCTGCTCGCTGGGCTTGATGCCCTTGATCGGCTATTGCCGGGAATCCGCTGTTCACCGGTGTTTGAGAGTGAATCGGTGGGCATCAAAAGCGGCGCCTTTTATAACCTGGTGGTGGCTGCGCAAACCGATTTGTCCATTGCCCAGCTGGATCGGCGGCTCAAGGACATTGAGGCGGACAACGGGCGCTACGCACCGCAGCGTCAGGGTTTGCCGCTGGATATCGATATTCTTGTTTATGGCGAGAGCGTCGGCGTTTTTGAGGGTTTGCTGTTGCCGCGCGAGGAAATCTTGCGCAATGCCTTTGTGCTCTGGCCGCTGTCACTGCTTGAGCCGGAACTGAAGCACCCCGGAGAAAAGCAGAGTTTTGCCGAATTATGGCGTGTATCGCGGATTGATCAGCGATTGTGGCCGGTTTCTTTTGCCTGGAACGGCAATGAACTTACGCCTCTGGAGTTGCGGCAGAAATACCCGGCACCGGTAAATGCAAAAACGCCTGACTAGTCAGGCGTTTTTGTTGTCGCGACAGTACTTCAGGCTGCGTGGTTGCCACGCAGGTTGGAGAAGTATTCGCGGACGTGGCCGCCAGCATTCTTGATGCTGTTGCGTACTTCCACAATGGCCATGCCCATGTGAATGTCGAACAGCACCCAGGGAACCAGGTTTGCCGGTACGTTGGCGGTCGCCTTATCTTCGATCAGACGAACCATGAAGCCTTCGGCTTTGCGCTTGTACTCGGGATGACTGTCATCGCCTAGTTCACTGATAGCGGCAGCGCGGGCTTCGTTCCAGAGCTCAACAACTGCTTCGTCAGTCAGACCGGCAGAAGTGGCCAGAATATGCAGGTTGGTTGGTGCACGCATGATGTCTCTCCTTGCCCCTGAAATGGTTTGGTGGGGCTGTGGAGTAAGCATATGACCGGCAAAGGGATCTAACGATCACCCGCGCAGGGTGGGAATGGGTGGGGTATGGGTGGGGTGCCCCCCCCCAAAAAAAAATCTCAGGGGATCAGCCCCAGCAGGCGGGCGCGGTCTACTGCATGTTGGCGATTGCCGGCATTGAGCTTGATAAACAGCTTTTTCATATGCCACTTGATGGTTTCGCTGCTCAGATTCATGGTCGAAGCTATTCGCTTGTTAGGTAATCCGCTGGCCAGCAGGTTAAGAACTTCACTTTCCTTGGGGGTGAGAAAGGCCGATGCAGCTGCAGTAATGGCCGGGCTCGGGGTGGCGGAGGGCTCTTTTGCCTCATCAATTCCGACGCCGGCTGCCTCCAGCACTTGCAGAATAAAGTCCGGACTGACCTGTTCGCGAGCGCTCGGGGTAATCGCCCAGCGGCTTATGAGGTCGGGAACCTCGGGCAGGGTGTCGGCAAAAACCCTGACCTGACCACAGGATTCTGCCCTGCCGAGAGCTGCATTGAGTAATTCGTCCGGAGATTCGCCTGCAGCGTCGCGTACAACTGCTTGCATGGCCTGTATCTGGACCATTTCACGGCCGCGGTTGAGTTGCTGGGCCAGTGGCCAGGCTTTATCCAGCCATTGTTCGGCGTTGGCGGGCTGGCCACTGGCAAAGGCGGTAAAGCTGTGTGCAAGATTGCGGTAAAGATGCAGCAAGGGGTGGAGGCCAACGGGCGTCTGGTGGGATTCTCTGGCGAAGAGTGCGTCCATATCCTGCAGAAGCGTTGAGCATTGCCCAGACCGGTGTCTTGCGGCATGCAGGCGGATCCGCTCGACCATGCTCATCAAGCGGATGCTCAGGATGCTCTGGGTGGTGCCTATGCTGGTCAGTGCTTCCAGCAAGGCAAAAGCCCGCGGTTCATCGCCGTCATAGGCTGCGATGCTGGCCTGTACCATATAACTGCGCTCGCTCCACATGAGGCTGCCGGCGCGGTCACCCAGATTAAAACGGAATGCGAGAAGCGCCCGCGCTTCATCGCGAGCGTCACGTTCCCAGCATGCGGCAGCGAGAATGCTGGCTAACGCCATGGTCAGTTCATTGCGGCGACCGGCAACCACTTCGCAGAGTGCGTGGCGCCTGCGCACAGCATCGTCGGCCAGCGTCGGACGCCCTTCCCACAGGTAGATATGGCCAAGGCTGCGGGCATGAAAGACTTCCTGGGCAAAGTAACGGTTATCACTGGGAATATTACTGAGCAGGTGGCGCGCTTCTTCGCTGGCTCCGCGAAACAGCGCAGAAAAAGCACGGATGTGCGTCAGGCTGCGCGAAGCCAGCGAATCCGGGGCGTTTTCCGGATAGGCGCGACAATACTGCTCTGCCACATCCAGGCGCTCTGCTCTTGAGTTGGCAACGGCCAGAATGGCCAGCGCCTCGCCATACAGAGTGCTGTCTGCGCATGGAGGCTCGACTAGCGTGCCGACATAATATTCGGCTTTCCTCCAGTTTCCCGTTAAAGCAGCCTGCCAGCCTGCTGTCAGGCGCAAGGCCGTGTTGTGAAAGATTTCCGACTCGGGCATGCGCTTAAGCCAGTCTGCAACAGTTCCGTAATGGCCTTCTTTCATGCACAGGTCATACAGGTTGACGGCTATCAGTGCGAAGGCCTCCTGTGCGTAACCGGCCGCCAGTGCATGGCGCGCAGCCTGCTCGGCATCACCCTGTTCGGCCAGCCATTGCCAGGCGCGCCGGTGAATTTCTTTCTGTTCGCTGGAAGAGAGACTGTTGCTGGCCTTGCTACGCAGGTACTCGCGGATCAGTGGATGCAGATGTAGCCAGTCGCTGTTTTCGATGGAGGTCAGTAACGGTGTTTCGCTGCGCAGTTGCTCGAACAGTTCCGCGGTATTGGATTGGCCGGTAATCGCGGCGCAAAGAGCCGGATGGATAGCGTCGAGCAGCGAACAGCGCAAGGCGAAATCGGCCAGTTCGGTCGGCAGGTGGGCGAGAAACCCGGTTACCAGTTGCTGTGTGGCCTGGTCGCCGGAGTGGGAGAATTGCTGCAAAGCCTGCTCGGGATCGGCGGACTGTTCCAGTGCGGTGACTGCCAGTTGCAAGCCAAGTGGCCAGCCTTCTGTGATGTCGTGCAGGCGTGCGGCCAATTCTACAGATGCCTTGTCACCCAGCTTCTGGGTCAGCAGGGCATGGGTTTCCTCAAGGTCAAACTGCAGATTCTTGATGTTTACCTGCAACAGGTTGCCATGGGCAAGCAGATCGCCGGTAGCCAGTGGCAAGCGGGTTCTCGAGCCGACCACAATCTGCAGATTGGGTGGCAGGTTGTGCAGCAGGTAGTTGCACAGGTCCACCAGTTCCGGGCTGCTTGGCCGTTCGCCATTGTCGAGGATGATTACCGTGGGGTGGGCGTATTCAGCAATCTCTGCAAGCAGCGAGGTGGCCGCCTGAGTAAATCCGCTGCCTCGGCGTATGGCTTCCAGTGCATCGTGGCCAAATTCGGGGCGTGCCGAGGCGCGCCGCAACCCTTCTATGATGCCGCTGCCCAGACTGGTAACGCTGTCATCGCTGTCCAGATCGAACCAGGTAACCAGAGTGCCGCTGTGCAACCAGTCAAGCCGCCATTGCGCCAGCAGCGAGGTCTTGCCATAGCCGGCCGGGGCTTCGACAAGAATGACTTCCACGTCTGCGGACTTTTCCCGCAGCTGGCGCAGCCGTTCGCGAGGCAGCAGGCTTTTGCGCAGGCGCGGAGGGGTCAGTTTAAGCACCAGTCCCGGCGGTACCGAATCAAGCACACCGGGTTCGGTGCTGCTGGAATTTTTGCTGCGTGCAGTGCTCATGCATCCTTCCGCGCTTGAAGTGCTGATTCGCCATCAGCTTTACGCCGCTGATCGTGCAGGAAAAGGCTTAATGCCTTCAAGCGCAAAGCATGCAAGCCCTGGCCAAGATTCTCTCCCTGCAAACCCTGCTCCAGCAGCGGTTGAACGCTGACTGTACGTGCGGTCGATGCTGCAGCCTCCAGATAGCCCGCCTGCGGGTAGGGCTGATGCTCCAGCCCGGTGCGGCCAAGGGCATCCATGGTGCAGGCAGCCACGAAGTCGCTGAAGCGTTGCGGCCGGCGAAATGCATCCATTTTCGCCAGCAGTTCGAGCAGGGTCGAGGCTTTCAACTCCAGCGCCCTATGGCAGTGGGTATGGTACTGGCAAACCAGCAGCGCCAGTTCCTGACAATCCTTCGGCGCCTTGCAGCGCTGGTTGATGGCCCGCACCAGCGGCACGCCTTTTTGCTCGTGGGCGATATGCCGGGGCCAGTCGGCAGGTTTGGTCAGGCCCTTGCCTACATCATGCAACAAGCAGGCCCAGCGCACGCTCAGGGGCTGCTCGTGTTGCGCGCACTGTTGCAGCACCAGCAGCAAGTGCAGGCCGGTATCGACTTCCGGGTGGTGCGCGGCGGGTTGCGGGACACCAAACAGGGCAGCCACTTCAGGAAGTATCACCTGTAGCGCGCCGCAGTCATAAAGAACCTGAATGAAAATGTCCGGACATGGCTCCATCAGTGCACGGGATATTTCCTTCCAGCTGCGTTCGGGCGTGAGTGCCAGCAGTTCGCCGGAACTGGCAAGCTGCTGCATCAGCTGCATGGTTTCGTCAGCCACGCGAAAGCCCAGAGGGGCATAGCGTGCGGCAAAGCGGGCGACGCGCAATACGCGCAGCGGGTCTTCGGCAAAAGCCGGGGCGACGTGGCGCAACAGCCTTGCTGCCAGGTCTGCCTGACCACCGTAGGGGTCTGTCAGCTGTCCATGAGCATCTTCTGCCATCGCATTGATGGTCAGATCGCGGCGCAGCAAGTCTTCTTCCAGGGTGACATCGGGCGTTGCATAGAAGGTAAAGCCGCCATAGCCACGGCCGCTTTTGCGCTCTGTGCGCGCCAAAGCGTATTCCTCCCCGGTTTGTGGATGGAGAAAAACCGGAAAGTCGGCGCCAACCGGCCGGAAGCCTTGGGCAAGCATCTCTTCAGCGCTGGCACCGACTACTACCCAGTCGTTTTCATGCACCGGTCTGTTCAGCAGGCGGTCACGCACGGCGCCACCTACCTTGAAAATCTGCATGCCCGCCCTCCCTGATTTTTCTAGCGCAACATGACTGCTGAGTGATTCTGACACTGAATCCCGAGCCGTGCTGTTTACGGATCCAGACGGGTTATGGCTTCGGGGTAGGTAGTGCTCCAGAGCTCGAAACCACCATCCAGACTGTAAACCTCGACAAACCCCTGACTGCTCAAATAGGCAGCAGCGCTCTGGCTGGAGTTGCCGTGATAGCAGCTGACGATTACCGGCGTTTCGTAATCGGCACTGGCAATGAACGCGGCCAAGGAGAAGTTATCCAGATGTTGTGAGCCGCTGATATGACCCATGGCATAGCTTTGCGGATCGCGAATGTCGACCACAATAGCGCCCTGCTCACGCAGTACCTGGGCTTGCCGGGGCGGGATGCGTTTGAAGCTGCTCATGCAGAAGGCTCCTGACATTGGCAGATGTGGCGTGCACCGGTGTCGATATTCAGCAGAGTCATGCTGCCACCCCAGACGCAGCCGGTATCCAGTGCCGTCAGACCGGCGCCTTGGCAATTGCCTTCCAGCGCTGCCCAGTGGCCAAAAATGATTTTCTGTCCATGGGTTTTGCGCTGCGGATAACTGAACCACGGGGCATAGCCTGGCGGGGCGGTTTCCACGCCTTCCTTGCTCTTGAGGTCAAGGGTGCCATCGGCTTTGCAAAAACGCATGCGTGTCAGGTAGTTGGTGATGACGCGCAGGCGCTCTATGCCATGCAGGTCCTTGCTCCAGCAGGCCGGCTCGTTGCCATACATGCCGTCGAGAAACGGCAGCAAGCGGGCATCATCCTGCAGGACCTCCTCAACTTCGGCGGCCAGGCGCAGCGCCTTGCGCAAGGTCCATTGCGGCGGGATGCCTGCGTGAACCAGTGCGATGTCTCGCTGCTCGTCATAGTGCAGCAATTTCTGCTGGCGTAACCAGTCGAGCAGGTCGCGACGATCCGGGGCAGCAAGAATGTCCTGGAAGGTGTCATGCTTTTTCATGCGTTCGATATTGTGGGCGACTGCGAGAAGGTGCAGGTCGTGATTGCCCAGAACGCAGGTCAGGCTGTCGCGCATGGCAAACAGGAAGCGCAGGGTCTCCAGGGATTGCGGGCCACGGTTGACCAGATCGCCAACCAGCCACAGATGATCCTTTGCAGGCTTGAAGCCAACCTTGTCGAGCAGGCATTTGAGTGGTTCCAGGCAGCCCTGAATGTCGCCAACGGCATAGGTGGTCATGTGAGCGTTCCCTCAGTGCAGTGAGCCGGGTACGGCCAGGCGGAAGGGGCGGATGATGGCGTCGAACTTGTTACCGTCCCCTGCGAGCATCTGATAGCTGCCCTGCATGGTGCCCACGCGGGTACTCATGACGGTGCCACTGGTGTAGCTGTGGGTTTCTCCGGGCGCGATCACCGGCTGTTGCCCGACCACGCCAGCACCACGCACTTCCTGTACCTGACCATCGCCATTGGTAATCAGCCAGTGACGCGATAACAGCTTGGCCGGCAGACTGCCTGCATTATGGATCGCGATGCTGTAGCTGAAGGCAAAGCGATTCTGCTCGGGCTGGGATTGCTCGGGAAGAAACTGGGTGGTGACGCTTACTTCTATCTGGTATCGGGGATCGGACACGCGAACCTCTCTGCTGATTTAGCCATGAGTCTAGGCTTGATTTGCCCCGCCGGCTGTAAGCTTGCGCTTCCCGCTCAGCTGGCGAGCTGATCGGCCAGGCGTACGAATGTAGCCAGATCCAGCTGTTCTGGACGCTTGCTGCCATCCACCTGGGCGGCCTCTATCTGCTCGGCGGTCAGCAGTGCTTTCAGGGAGTTACGCAAGGTCTTGCGGCGTTGATTGAAAGCCTCGCGAACCAGCTTCTCGAGCAGGCGATGATCCTTTGCCGGGTGCGGTAAAACGGGGTGTGGCACCAGCCGGACAATGGCAGAGTCGACCTTGGGTGGCGGATTGAACGAGCCGGGTCCGACGTTGAACAGGTGCTCTACGCGGCAGTGATACTGCACCATGATCGACAGGCGGCCCCAGTCTCCGCCGCCGGGTTCGGCAGCCAGACGCTGTACCACTTCTTTTTGCAACATGAAGTGCATGTCACGAATCAGGCCGGCATTGTCCAGCAGATGGAAAATCAGCGGAGTGGAGATGTTGTAGGGCAGGTTGCCGACCACCCGCAGACTGTTCGCTGCAGCACCCAGGCGGTTGAAATCGAACTTGAGCGCGTCGCCCTGATTCAGGGTGAACTGCGGGTTGCTGGCGTACTTCATGTTCAGTAACGGGATCAGATCCTTGTCCAGCTCGATGACATCCAGTCGTGCGCCGCTATTGAGCAGCCCTTCAGTGAGCGCACCCTGGCCAGGGCCGATTTCCAGCAGATGTTCGCCCGGCAAAGCGTGGATCGCGCGCAGTATCCGGTGAATGACGCCAGCATCATGCAGAAAATTCTGGCCAAAGCGCTTGCGCGCCCGATGTTGATAATTTTCGCTCATGCGTGGGCCATTTCGTAAGCGGTTTCCAGGGCCACAGCGAGGCTGCCGGTATCGATTCGTCCGCTACCCGCCAGGTCAAGGGCCGTGCCGTGGTCAACCGAAGTGCGGATTATCGGCAGGCCGAGAGTGACGTTTACCGCCGCGCCAAAGCCCTTGTACTTGAGCACGGGCAGGCCCTGGTCGTGATACATCGCCAGTACGGCATCACAGTGCTGCAGGTGTTTTGGGGTAAACAGGGTGTCGGCCGGAAGCGGGCCAGTCAGATTGATCCCTTCACTGCGCAATTGGGCAAGGGCTGGCTCGATGATATCGATCTCTTCGCGACCCAGATGGCCACCTTCGCCGGCATGCGGATTGAGCCCGCAAACCAGAATGCGTGGTTGCGCAATGCCGAATTTTGCCACCAGATCAGTGTGCAAAATGCGTGTTACCCGTTGCAGGCGATCGCCGGTAATGGCTGTGGCTACGTCTTTAAGCGGCAGGTGGGTGGTTACCAGCGCAACCCGTAACCCGCGGGTGGCCAGCATCATCACTACCTGTGGCGTGTCAGTCAGCTCGGCCAGAAATTCGGTGTGGCCGGAAAAGGGGATGCCGGCCTGGTTGATCACGCCCTTGTGTACCGGTGCGGTGATCATGCCGGTGAAATGGCCGTCAAGGCAGCCCCGGGCGGCGCGGGTCAGGGTTTCCAGCACGTAAGGGGCATTGTTGCAGTCCAGCTGTCCGGCCGTCACCGGCTGGTGCAGCGGGGTATCCCAGACATAGAGGGTGCCGGCGCTGCAAGCTTCGGTTGGCCAGGCGTCGGGACTGACGCAGCGAACGTCAATATCCAGACCCAGTTGCGCGGCCCGCTGGATCAGCAGGTCGCGGCTGGCGATGACAATCAGGATTTCTGGCTGGCTTTCCCCGGCCAGCATCAGGCACAGGTCAGGGCCGATGCCGGCAGGTTCGCCGGCGGTTACTGCAAAGCGGCGTGGCTTCACAGTTTGGTTTCCACGTAGGCCTCGTCGCGAATTTCCCGCAGCCAGCCCTGTAGCTCCTCATCGTACTTGCGGTTACGCAGGATGTTCATTGCCTGCTGCTCACGCATTTGCTCGCTGCTGTCGGTCGCCCGGCGCCCGAGCACTTCCAGTACGTGCCAGCCATAACCGGTCTTGAATGGCTTGGACAGCTGGCCACTGGGTGTGCGTTTCATGACCTCCTGAAATTCGGGTACCAGGATGCCCGGGTCCACCCAGTCAAGGTCGCCACCGTTGCGCGCAGAGCCAGGGTCTTCAGAGAAGTTCTTGGCCAGGGTGCTGAAGTCTTCGCCAGCAACAATGCGCTCGTACAGACGCTCTGCCATTTTTTGTGCTTCAGCATCGGTACGGATTTCGCTGGGCTTGATCAGGATGTGCCGAACATGCACTTCGTCACGCAACTGATTGCTGCCGCCGCGCTTTTCCAGCAACTTGATGATGAGGAAGCCGCCCGGGGTGCGCACCGGCTGGGTTACCTGCCCTGGTGCCAGCGCAGGAATCAATTTGTCAAACGGGGGTGGCAATTGCGCGGTTTTCCGCCAGCCCATGTCACCACCTTCCAGGGCGTTTTCGCTGGAGGAGCGGCTCAGTGCCAGATCGGCGAAGCTGGCGCCCTGTTGTAGCTGCTGATAGATCTGCTGCGCCTGAATGGCGGCTTTCTCGATTACCGCGGCAGTTGAGCCTTCGGGAACTGGCAAGAGGATATTGGCCAGATGAAAGTCCTCGGAAAGCTGAAGCTGACCATGTTCCGAGGCCATGAAGCGTTTGACTTCCTGATTGGTCACGTCGATACGGTCGGCCACCCGGCGCTGGCGCACCCGGCTGATGATCATTTCACGACGAATCTGCTCACGGGCAGCAGAAAACGACAGGCCGTCCTGTTTCAGGGCCATCTGTAACTGCTCAAGATTCATGTTGTTGCGCTGGGCAATGGTCTCGAGCGCCTGATTCAGCTCTTCGTCAGTGATACGCACACCGGCACGGTCACCAATCTGCAGCTGGAGATTTTCCAGGATCAGGCGTTCCAGTACTTGTTGCTGCAGGACGTCCAGCGGCGGTTGATTGGCGCCTTGCTTGACGATGCTCTTCTGCACCTCGGTCACGCGCTGGTCGAGCTGGCTTTGCATGATTACATCGTTATCGACGATAGCCACCACACGATCCAGCGGTTGTACTTCGGCATGGGCCAGCGAGCCAAACAGCAGGGCGCCGAGCAGTAGCGTGCGGAGGGTGTTAGAAAGCTTTATCTTCACGTTCACGATAGCCTTGAATGCCTTGGTCGAGGAAGCTGTCAACCTGGTTGCCGGCAATGCCGCCCAAGCCTTTCAGCACAATTTGCAGGAACACCCCATGGTCGCCTTGTTGATTGGTTTCGAGGTTGTAGTCGTCCGGCTGAACCCAATAGCGGCTGACCAGTCGCAGCTTCCAGCAGCAGGAGTCATACTCGAAGCCACCAAAGGCCTCGAGGGTGCGACTCTGGTTGAAGTCGAATTGCCAGCGGGCGATGGCACTCCATTGGGGGAGCACTGGCCAGATCATCGAAACGTCAGACTGTTCGATCTTGTACTCATCGTCATTGCCGGCCTCGTACTCATTGGTGTCTTCATTGAACACAATAGCGTCGTTGCGATAGCGGTAACCGGCATTGAATATCTTGTTCGGAGTTGCTTCTGGCTGATAATGGAACATCAGATTACCAGAGCTGGTCTTACTAATGTCTGAGTTGTAGGCGTAGTCCGAGCTCACCCGCCAATCGCGATCCATTCTATATTGGCCGAATAGTGCTGTAGGTGAAACGGAAGCATCTTGTGTTGTAATTCCGGGCATTTGCACTTGCCGGTCTTCGAAATAGAAAGCTTGGCCTATGCCTATTTGAGCGCGCTGAAAACCATTATCTTCGACAAAACTGCTAGTGGTGCCTGCAGAAAGTTGATTGCTGTCGCCAATACGATCTTTGCCGACAAAGCGGTTTTCGCGAAATAGCGATTGATAGTTAAAGGAAGGCTCCGAAGTGTCAAAAATTGGTAAGTCATCCTGATCTTTGTAAGGCACATAGAGGTAATAGAGTCTTGGTTCAAGCGTCTGACGCAGGCTCTTGCCAAAAAGCGTAGTATCCCGGTCGAAGTACAGGCCGCTGTCTAGCGAATAAAGTTCTATATTGCGGTTTTGGTTGTCGTCATATTGCACACCACTAGCCAAGGTGCTTTGGCCGCGGCTGTCCAGATCCAGCGAGTAATTGGTGTACAGGTATTTTGCCGATGGGGTCAGATAGCCCCAGCTATTTTCCATCGGTAAGCTGATGCCTGGCTGCGCATGGCTGCGATCGCCGCTGGCGCGATTTAATCCTGTCAATTTCTGATCTGGGCTTGCAATGCCGTTAAAGTAGTAGCTATCTAGATCCCGCTGGAAACTGACGTACTCAGTGCCGTAAGAAAGCTGCAGGCCGCCCGGCTGGTAGGGCAGGATGCCATCCAGAGTGACCTGCGGCAGGCGGTCATACGGAGTAATGTCGGTTACCGAGGCCAGCTCATAAGACTGTACATTGAGTCCTGCAGTGAAGCTGTCACCGCGCCAGGTCAGTACACCCTGTTGGTTGACATAGGTCTGGCTGGAGACATCAAGGTCAGTGCCCAGATCCTGAAAGTAGTAAGGATCGCTGATATCGGTGTAGTCCACCTCGCCGAGCAGGCGCTCATCCAGTCCCTGGGTATGTTGCCAGGAGGCCAGATAACGGGTTTGCTCGTACTTGGGCTGGCCCTTGTTTTCGTCGTCCTGATCATCCAGATAGGAGCCGGATATCTTGCCTTCGCTGCTCTGGGTCAGGTAACGCCCCTCGCCGGACATCATCAGGCCGCGTTCGCTCATGATGCGCGGGTAAAGTGTGGCGTCATAGTTGGGTGCGAGGTTGAAGTAATAAGGCGTTATCAGCGTGACACCGTCGGAGTTCGAGTAACCGGCGGTGGGCGCGAGGAAGCCGGACTGCCGGCGATCGTCGATCGGGAACTGGATATACGGGGTATAGAACACCGGAATATCCTTGATCCGCAGCGTGGCGTTGGTCGCCGTGCCCATTCCCGTGGCCGGATCCAGCTTGATATTGTTGCCCTTCACCTGCCAGGCATTATTGCCGGGCGCACAGGTGGTATAGGTGCCGTCCTTGAGCCGAATGATGGCGTCTTCGCCACGTTTGACGTATTTGGCGCCGCCACGGGCATTGGCTTCGTGCAGGACATACTCAGCCTGATCAATCTGGGCCGCGCCCGTGTCCAGCTGGATTTCGGCTTCATCGCCAACAACCAGCATGCCCGGGCTGCGCAGTTTGACATCACCTTTGAGTTCACCACGATTCTCGGCCTGATATAGATTGGCTTCGTCAGCTTCGATCTGAATATTTGACTGACGCAGTACAACATCGCCTGCGAGTGTGGCTACCTGCTCCTGCTGGGCATAGCGTGAGGCTTTGGCCGAGACGAACATCGGTGCCTGACTCATCGGGGTCTTGTCGTTCATCCCCGGGCGTTTCGGCTCAATGTAGTCACCGCTGCAATAAGGGCCAACTTCCTTGAGTTGGGCCGTTGTGAGCTGGCTGCGCGGCACCCAGTCTAGACGGCTGAAGTCAACACTGCCTTTGCCGGCCTTGAGCGACTGGCCAGCAATTGCAGTGCCGGCAACAACGCCCGAACTCTCGCCGGATGCAGCGCTACCGTCTGCAGCCGCAGGCATGCTTTGTTGTGCCGGCGGTCGTGGCGGTAGATTGGCGTTTGCGCTGGTCGGGGTACAGGCCCAGCCACCAGTGGCGGATGCCTTGCAGTCGAATTGGTCGGCCGCAATGGCCTGCCCGACCGCAACCGGCAGCAGCAGAAGGCTGCTGGTGACCAGTAATGGCAGGTTTCTGCGGAAATCGGGTAGTTTTGTCGCCATCTTGTTATTCCGGCCATTTTGCGCACCATCAAGCAAAGCGACGGTCGCAAAGCTCTCGATGGGCTGAAAAAGATGCTGGATAATAAAGCATGACCTGCTCAAGGGATAGACTCGTTGGAGAGTGGAATGCCTATTCAAGATGAACGTTTACAACAATTGACTGACTGGATGGGGCAATGTTTGCCTGCTTTGTTCGCCGCCAGAAGGTGGGGTGAAGTGCCTGTGGGCGAGCTGTTTCCCGCCAGTAGCGATGCCAGCTTCAGGCGCTATTTTCGTTGGCAGGCCGGTTCGCGCAGCCTGATTCTGATGGACGCTCCACCACCGCAGGAAGACTGCAGGCCCTTTGTGAAAATGGCGGGTGTGCTGGGCCGCGCGGGAGTCCATGTGCCGCTGGTGCTTGCAGAGGACCTGGCGCGCGGTTTTCTGTTGCTGGATGACCTTGGCCGGCAGACCTATCTTGACGTGATCAGCGGCGCGAATGCCGATGCATTGTTTGCTGACGCCATTGCGGCATTACTGGCGTTTCAGCAACTGCCACTGGAGGACGACCTGCCGTCCTACGATGACGCCCTGTTGCGCCGCGAGCTGCAATTGTTTCCCGACTGGTACGTGCGCGAGCATCTGGGCTGCACCTTGAGTGAAACACAGCAGATTCAGTGGAGGCGTATTTGCGATCAGCTGGTTGACAGTGCACTGGCCCAGCCCCAGGTGCTGGTGCACCGTGATTTCATGCCGCGCAATCTGATGCTCAGCCAGCCGAACCCCGGCGTGCTGGATTTTCAGGACGCTGTCTACGGCCCGGTGACCTATGACATCACCTGCCTGTTCAAGGATGCCTTCCTCAGTTGGCCGCAAGCACAGGTAGATCGCTGGTTGCTCGACTACTGGGAGCGGGCACAGGCACTTGCGGTGCCGGTCCAGGCGTCGTTCGAGGAATTCTTGTGTGCCTCGGATCTGATGGGCGTGCAAAGGCATCTCAAGGTGATCGGTATCTTTGCGCGTATCTGCTACCGCGACGGCAAGCCGAAATATCTGGGTGATGTGCCGCGCTTTTTTGCCTACATCCAGGCGGTGCTTGCCCGTCGTCCGGAGCTGGCAGAGCTGGGAGACTTCCTTGCCAGCTTGCCGGAAAAGGCGTCGGTAACCGCATGAAGGCGATGATTCTGGCCGCCGGCAAGGGCGAACGCATGCGCCCGCTGACACTGACCACGCCCAAACCGCTGGTCTGCGCCGGCGGCGTACCGCTGATCGTGTATCACTTGCGGGCCCTGGCCAAAGCCGGATTTCGCGAGGTAGTGATCAACCATGCCTGGCTTGGCCAGCAGATCGAAGACTATCTGGGTGACGGTGCGGCGTTTGGCCTGAGCATCGCCTACTCCCCTGAAGGCGAGCCGCTGGAGACGGGCGGCGGCATTTTCCGTGCGCTACCGCTGCTGGGGAGTCAGCCGTTTCTGGTGGTCAACGGTGATATCTGGACCGACTACCCGTTTGCCCGTGTGCCGCGAGCTATTGCCGGGCTGGCCCATCTGGTGCTGGTGGACAACCCGCCGCACAATCCGCAAGGTGATTTTGCATTGACTGGCGATATGGTCGGAGAGGGTGCTGCAGGTTCGGCAAAACTCACCTACAGCGGCATTGCTGTTTTGCATCCGCACTTGTTCGCCGGCTGCAATGCCGGCGCATTCAAGCTGGCACCACTGCTGCGGCAAGCCATGCAGCAAGGCCTGGTGAGTGGCGAGCATTTTCCCGGGCACTGGGTGGATGTCGGCACGCATGAGCGCCTGGCCGAAGTCGAGCACCTGCTGGCAGCAGGAGCCTGCTAGTTGATCTGGCCGGCGACCTGGCTGGCTGCCGCTGCGGGATTCGGTCTGGCCAGTATTCCGGGCGCACTGCTGGGAGTTGTGCTGGGTTATGTAGTGGATCGAAATTTGCGCTTGGGTAGCTGGAGGCAGCTGCGGGCACGGCTTGGGCGATCATCGCGATTGGGTCTCGATGAGTTGCGTTTCACGCTGCTCGGGCGGCTGGCCAAGTGCAACGGCCAGGTGCGGCAGGTGCACATTGATCAGGCTCGCGATGAAATGCAGCGTCTGGGGCTGGATGGCCCGTTACGGCAATTGGCCGAGCAGGCCTTCAGGTGCGGCAAGCAGGCAGGCAATGATCTGCAATTACCGCTGAGCCGGTTGCGCGCACAGCGGGCCGAAGCGCAAAGCCTGCTGCTCAGCTGCTGGCGCATGGTTGAAGCCAGCGGCGGAGCAACGGTGCAGGAGCGGCAGCTGATCACGTTGTGGGGGCAGTGGATGGGCTGGTCGTTTGACGAGCTGGAAGCGCTCACTATCGGTCTGGGGGCGGGGCGTAGCAGTACGGATGCGGCTTACCGGGCGGCCCTGAAACTGCTGGGCGTATCCCCGGATGCCGATCCTGCGGCCATCAAGCATGCCTATCGGCGCCTGCTCAGCCGGCAGCATCCGGACAAGCTGGCCGGGGCTGGCGCCTCTGCCGAACAGCTACGCCTGGCCACCGAAAAGACCCGCAACCTGCGCAGTGCCTATGCGTTGATTCGTGAGCGAAAAGGCTTCAGGTAATCAGGCTGTTCTGCACACATTATCCCGTGAAAGGATTCTGCAAGTGCCGTTAAGGGGGCAGGCCGGCTACAATGCGCGCCATCGTGAATCTGCTCCGAGGTGCGCCATGCAACCCTTTGCCCTTGCTCCGTCGATCCTTTCCGCCGACTTCGCCCGCCTGGGTGAGGAAGTGGATAACGTGCTGGCCGCCGGCGCCGACATCGTCCATTTCGACGTCATGGACAACCATTATGTGCCTAACCTGACCATCGGCCCGATGGTTTGCAGCGCCTTGCGCAAGTACGGCATCATCGCGCCAATCGACGTGCACCTGATGGTGTCGCCGGTGGATCGCATCATCGGCGACTTCATCGAGGCCGGCGCCAGCTACATCACCTTCCACCCCGAAGCCAGTGGCCATATCGACCGTTCCCTGCAGCTGATTCGCGATGGCGGCTGCAAGGCCGGCCTAGTGTTCAATCCGGCGACTTCGCTGGAAAGCCTGAAGTACGTGATGGACAAGGTCGACATGATTCTGCTGATGAGTGTGAACCCCGGCTTTGGCGGGCAGAAATTCATCCCCGCTACGCTGGACAAGCTGCGCGAGGCGCGTGCGCTGATCGATGCCAGCGGCCGCGATATCCGGCTGGAAGTGGACGGCGGCGTCAACCTGCAGAATATTGGTGAGATCGCCGCTGCGGGCGCCGATACCTTTGTTGCCGGTTCGGCGATCTTCAATGCGCCGGATTACGCCCAGGTAATTGCCCGAATGCGCGAAGAGTTGGCCCGGGTGCGCGGTTGAATTCACTCGTCCGGCAGTTTCATGGCCAGCTGCCCCGGCTGGTGATGTTCGATCTGGATGGCACCCTGCTTGATTCGGTGCCGGATCTGGCCGCTGCAACCGATGCCATGCTGATGCAGATGGGCCGGGAACCCGCAGGTGTTGCGCGGGTGCGTGACTGGGTCGGCAACGGTTCGCTGGTGCTGGTGCGTCGGGCACTGGCCAACAGCATCGAGCATGCTGAAGTTGATGTGGTTGAAGCAGCTGCGACGCATCAGAAATTCCTGGAAATCTATGCCGACTGCCATGCCCTCAGCCGGGTGTATCCCGGCGTGGTTGAATGCCTGGACTGGTTGCGTGGCAAGGGAATCGCGCTGGGGCTGGTGACCAACAAGCCATGTCGTTTCATCGCGCCCTTGCTCGCAGAACATGGTTTGGCCGATTACTTCCAGTGGCTGCTGGGCGGTGACAGCCTGCCGCAGCAGAAACCTGATCCGGCGCCGCTGCAATGGATGCTTGTCCGGGCCGGTGTCACTGCCCAGCAGGCGCTGTTTGTCGGTGATTCGCGCAGCGATGTGCTGGCCGCGCGCGCTGCCGGGGTGCCCTGTGTAGCCGTCAGCTATGGCTACAACCACGGCCGGCCGGTCGCCGCGGAAAACCCGCTGCTGGTCCTGGACGACCTGCGCCAGCTGGTTGATTCGTTGCGGGGGCTCGGGTAGTGTTGCGTCAAGCAACTTCAACCCCGCCCCAAGAGATCTGATCGTGGTGGTTATCCGCAAGCAATGGATGAACGTGATCAAGGCCCTGGCCCGTTGGCGCTGGCGCGCTTGATCTTGTCTGGCCGGCGCAGTCGGCATGTTTGCACCTGACCGTTACACCCTCAAGCCACGAGGCTGATCATGACCCGCGAAGAATTCCTGCGTTTGGCCGCTGAAGGCTATAACCGCATTCCCCTTGCCTTTGAAACCCTGGCCGATTTCGATACGCCACTCTCGCTGTACCTGAAACTTGCCGATGGGCCTTACTCCTATCTACTGGAGTCGGTGCAGGGTGGCGAGAAATGGGGCCGCTATTCGATCATCGGCCTGCCGTGTCGCACCGTATTGCGTGCCTTTGAGCATCAGGTGACGGTGAGCATCGACGGCCAGCAGACCGAGCAGCACGACTGTGAGGACCCGCTGGCCTTTGTCGAGGCCTTCAAGGAGCGCTACCAGGTCGCGCCGATTGCCGGTCTGCCGCGTTTCAACGGCGGGCTGGTCGGCTACTTTGCTTACGACTGCATGCGCTATGTCGAGCGCAAGCTGGCCAAATGTCCCAACCCCGACCCGCTGGGCAATCCGGACATTCTGCTGATGGTGTCCGATGCCGTGGTGGTGTTCGACAATCTGGCTGGCAAGCTGCACGCCATCGTGCTGGCCGATCCTGGCGAGGCGGATGCATATGAGCGTGGCCAAGCGCGTCTGCAGGAACTCATGGAGCAGCTGCGCCAGCCGATCACGCCGAGACGCGGACTGGACTTCAGCGGTCTCGATGAAATCGCCGAGCCCAGCTTCCGCTCCAGCTTCAGTCGTGAGGACTACGAGCGCGCTGTCGATACCATCAAGGAATACATCCTGGCCGGTGACTGCATGCAGGTCGTGCCGTCGCAGCGCATGAGCATCGACTTCAAGGCGGCGCCGATCGATCTGTACCGCGCACTGCGCTGCTTCAACCCGACGCCCTACATGTACTTCTTCAACTTCGGCGACTTCCATGTGGTTGGCAGTTCACCGGAAGTGCTGGTGCGCGTTGAAGACGGGCTGGTCACGGTGCGGCCGATTGCCGGTACCCGTCCGCGTGGCGCCACCGAGGAAGTCGATCTGGCGCTGGAGCAGGACCTGCTGTCGGACGCCAAGGAAATTGCCGAGCACCTGATGCTGATTGATCTGGGCCGTAACGACGCAGGACGGGTGTCGGAAACCGGTACGGTGAAAGTTACCGAACAGATGGTCATCGAACGCTATTCCAACGTCATGCACATCGTCTCCAACGTCAATGGCCAGCTGAAGAAGGGCCTCAGTGCGATGGATGCGCTGCGCGCCATCCTGCCGGCCGGCACCCTGTCCGGCGCGCCGAAGATCCGGGCGATGGAAATTATCGACGAACTGGAGCCGGTCAAGCGCGGTGTTTACGGCGGTGCCGTGGGCTATCTGGCGTGGAACGGCAACATGGATACGGCGATCGCCATCCGCACCGCGGTGATCAAGAACGGCGAACTGCATGTGCAGGCCGGTGGTGGCATCGTCGCCGACTCGGTGCCTGCGCTGGAATGGGAAGAGACGCTGAACAAGCGCCGCGCCATGTTCCGCGCGGTGGCGTTGGCCGAACACACCGTCAAGACCCAGGGTTGAGGAGATTGCCATGCTGCTGATGATCGACAACTACGACTCCTTTACCTACAACGTGGTGCAGTACCTGGCCGAACTGGGCGCCGAGGTCAATGTCATTCGCAATGACGAACTGTCTGTGGCAGAAATCGAGGCGCTACAACCCGAGCGCATTGTGGTCTCGCCGGGGCCTTGTACCCCCACCGAGGCGGGCGTGTCGCTGCAAGTGATTGCGCATTTTGCCGGCAAGCTGCCGATTCTCGGTGTGTGTCTGGGCCACCAGAGCATTGGCCAGGCTTTTGGCGGTGATGTGGTGCGGGCCCGACAGGTAATGCACGGCAAGATCAGTCCGGTTTACCACCACGACCTGGGCGTGTTTGCCGGGCTGAACAATCCGCTGACGGTTACCCGCTATCATTCACTGGTGGTCAAGCGCGAGACACTGCCGGATTGTCTGGAAATCACCGCCTGGACCCAGCTGGAGAACGGTGCGGTCGACGAGATCATGGGCCTGCGACACAAGACCCTGAATATCGAAGGTGTGCAGTTCCATCCGGAATCGATCCTGACCGAACAGGGCCATGAACTGCTGGCCAATTTCCTCAAGCAAAGTGGAGGCGTGCGCGGATGAACATCAAGGAAGCCCTCAATCGGGTGGTGGCGCAGCTGGACCTGAGTACCGAGGAAATGCAGGACGTCATGCGCGAAATCATGACCGGCCAGTGCACGGATGCGCAGATCGGCGCCTTCCTCATGGGCTTGCGCATGAAGAGTGAAAGCATCGACGAGATCGTCGGCGCGGTGTCGGTGATGCGCGAACTGGCGAGCAAGGTCGAGTTGCCGAGCCTGGAGCACGTGGTGGATGTGGTCGGCACCGGTGGTGATGGCGCAAATATCTTCAACGTATCCACCGCAGCGGCTTTTGTGGTGGCTGCAGCCGGGGGCAAGGTCGCCAAACACGGAAACCGCGCGGTTTCCGGCAAGAGCGGCAGTGCCGACTTGCTGGAGGCGGCCGGGGTATATCTGGAGCTGACGCCCGAGCAGGTAGCCCGCTGCATCGACAGTGTCGGTGTCGGTTTCATGTTTGCCCAGGTGCATCACAAGGCCATGAAGCATGCGGCTTTGCCACGGCGGGAAATGGGTCTGCGCACCATCTTCAACATGCTTGGTCCATTGACCAATCCTGCCGGTGTACGGCACCAGGTGGTCGGGGTCTTCAATCAGGCGTTGTGCCGGCCGCTGGCGGAAGTGCTTTTGCGGTTGGGCAGCAAGCATGTGCTGGTGGTGCATTCCCGAGACGGGCTGGATGAGTTCAGTCTGGCGGCCGCGACCCACGTGGCAGAGCTCAAGGGTGGCGTAATCAGCGAATACGAAGTCTGCCCGGAAGATTTCGACCTGCAAAGCCAGACCCTGAAGGGGCTGGAAGTCGACGGTCCGCAAGCCTCGCTGGAGCTGATTCGTGATGCATTGGGTCGGCGTAAAACCGAGAGTGGCCGCAAGGCCGGCGACATGATTGCGCTGAATGCCGGTGCGGCACTGTATGCGGCCGACCTGGCCACCAGCCTGCGCGAAGGCGTGCAGCTGGCCCATGATGCCCTGCACACCGGCCTGGCGCGGGAAAAAATGGAAGAGCTGGCTTCATTTACTGAAGTATTTCGTCAGGAGAATCAAGCGTGAGTCTGCCGACCATTCTGGAAAAGATCATCACTCGCAAGTACGCCGAAGTTGCCGAGCGCAGTGCCCGGGTCAGTCTGGCTGAGCTGGAACGCGCGGCGCGCTCTGCGGATGCCCCGCGCGGCTTTGCCCGCGCGCTGCAGGAGCGTGTCGCGCGCAGTGAGCCTGCGGTGATTGCCGAAATCAAGAAAGCTTCTCCGAGCAAGGGTGTGCTGCGCGAAAATTTCGTCCCGGCAGAACTGGCCAGGAGCTATGAGCAGGGTGGCGCTGCCTGTCTCTCGGTGTTGACCGATGTGGATTTCTTTCAGGGCGCTGACGAGTTTCTGCAACAGGCGCGCGCGGCCTGCAAGCTGCCGGTGATCCGCAAGGACTTCATGATCGACCCCTACCAGATTGTCGAAGCGCGCGCGCTGGCAGCGGATTGTGTGCTGCTGATTGTGGCTGCGCTGGATGACGTGCGTTTGGCCGAACTGGCGGCGGTGGCGGCGGAGTTCGGTCTCGATGTGCTGGTCGAAGTGCATGACGAGCCAGAGCTGGAGCGCGCCTTGACGGTACTGGATACACCGCTGATCGGTATCAATAACCGCAATCTGCATACCTTCGAGGTTTCGCTGGATACCACGTTGAATCTGTTGCCGCAAATTCCGCATGGTCGTCTGGTGGTTACCGAAAGTGGCATCTTTCACCGCGCCGATGTCGAGTTGATGAGCATCAGTGATGTGCATGCTTTTCTGGTTGGCGAGGCCTTCATGCGTGCGGACGATCCGGGCCTTGAGCTGCAGCGCCTGTTCTTTCCGGATAAAACCCGCAGGGTACTGGGTGCGGATCCTGACTGACATAACGAACAAGGCCGGCAATGCCGGCCTTGTTCGTTATGTGCCCGATGCTTTCAGCGGGTGCCGAATACCACCATGGTTTTGCCCTTGACGTAAACCAGCCCCTGGTCTTCCAGAGCCTTGAGTACGCGGCCGACCATTTCCCGCGAGCAACCGACAATGCGACCGATCTCCTGACGGGTGATCTTGATCTGCATGCCATCCGGATGTGTCATGGCGTCCGGTTGCTTGCACAAATCCAGCAGGGTGCGGGCTACCCGTCCGGTTACATCGAGAAAGGCCAGATCGCCGACTTTGCGGGTGGTCTGGCGCAAGCGCTCAGCCATCTGCGTGCCGAGGGTAAAGACCAGGTCGGGATCCTGCTGGCTGAGTTCACGGAACTTGGCATAGCCAATTTCGGCTACTTCGCACTCGGTCTTGGCGCGAACCCAGGCGCTGCGTTCCTGCTCCTGCCCTTCCTGGCCGAACAGGCCCATCTCGCCGAAAAAGTCTCCGGGGTTCAGATAGCCGATGATCATCTCGCGGCCATCATCATCCTCGATCAGGATGGTGACCGAGCCTTTGACAATAAAGAACAGACTCTCGCAGCGATCGCCGGCATAAATGATGGTGCTTTTGGCCGTATAGCGACGGCGCTGGCAGTGCGCCAGAATCTTGTCGAGATTCTTGATTTTGGGTGTAAGGGTTATCGCAACCATTCCCGATGCCCTCATTAGAAGTAAGGACCTTGAAAAATGGGCCCTTTGATATTGGGTTATAGCATGAACTGCCAATAATCAGGCGTCAGCTTATCAGGTACTGCTCTGCCTGCGAACAGTTATACGGCATGGTGCTTGGCAGCGGCACTGTTTAATCAGCGTCTGCTGCCTGGCAGGGCGCGACAACGGCCGTGATAAGCTGCGATCTTTTGATTCTGGCATGGAGTTGCGGTGATGAAAGCGCGTATTCAGTGGGCGGGAGAAGCCCTGTTTCTTGGTGAGTCCGGTAGTGGCCACGTGGTGGTGATGGATGGCCCCCCCGAGAGTGGCGGCCGTAATCTTGGCGTGCGCCCGATGGAGATGCTGTTGCTCGGGCTCGGCGGCTGCTCCAATTACGATGTGGTCAGCATCCTGAAGAAGTCCCGTCAGCCGGTGGAGAGTTGCGAGGCGTTTCTGGAAGCCGAGAGAGCAGAAGAAGATCCCAAGGTGTTCACCCGCATTCACCTGCACTTTGTAGTCAAAGGTCGCGGACTGAAGGAAGCGCAGGTCAAGCGTGCGGTTGAGTTGTCGGCGGAGAAGTATTGTTCAGCTTCGATCATGCTGGGGCGTGCTGGCGTTGCCATCAGCCATGATTATGAAATCGTCGAACTAGCCTGAAGGCAGGGAAATCCGGGGAGTTGGTATGAAAGTTAATCTCGAACACAAGTACAACGTCGATGTGGATAGCCTGTTTGCGCTGTTCCAGGACCCGGAGTTTATTATTGAGCGCTACCTGGAAACGGGATCGCCAAGTGCCTCATTGCTGGAGCTGAGCGATGACGATGGCGTGGTGATTCGCGTGGAGCGAGTGGTAGAGGTCGATGTGCCGGCATTTCTCGGTAAGTTCATGCAGCCGACCACCCAGGTGCTGCAAACCGAGCATTGGCACGGTGAACCGGGCGGGCCTTATATCAATGACATGCAGGTCGAGATAAAGGGAACGCCGGTCAAATTGCATCTCACCATGCAGTTGCTGGCCAGGGGCAAGGGCTGCGTCAATCTGGTGGAAATCGATACTAAATGCGGTATTCCCCTGATCGGCAGCAAGATTGCCGACTTCGTCGCCAGAGATGCCGAGCGGACGGCCAATCTGGAATACGACTTCATCAAGAGCTATCTGAAGCGCAAGTGAGTTCGACTTGCTGCGGGTTCGTCAGATGCGATAAGTGCTTTTGGTCATGACTTTGGACAGCAAGGTCATGCCGAGCTTTACCGGCGTGGGAAAACGCATGCCGCCGGCCTCCATGGCGCTGGTGGCATGCCGCTGCTCGTCTTCGCGCATCTGCTCGAGGATGGCGCGGGACTTCTGGTCGGCAGCGGGTAGTTGCTGCAAGTGCTCGTCGAGGTGCTTGCACACCTGGTTCTCGGTTTCGGCAACAAAGCCGAGACTGACCTTGTCGCTGATCAGCCCGGCTACTGCGCCCACGCCAAAGGACAGGCCATAAAACAGCGGGTTGAGAATGCTCGGGCGGCTGCCCAGCTCCCGGATGCGTTTTTCGCACCAGAGCAGATGATCAATTTCTT
Source organism: Pseudomonas pohangensis (assembly GCF_900105995.1). Classification (NCBI taxonomy): domain Bacteria; kingdom Pseudomonadati; phylum Pseudomonadota; class Gammaproteobacteria; order Pseudomonadales; family Pseudomonadaceae; genus Pseudomonas; species Pseudomonas pohangensis. The sequence continues at coordinate 164,428 of NZ_LT629785.1, forward strand.
CGACAGCGGCATGTTCCATGGCTTCGCGCACCTTGGGCAGGCTCGCGGTGAGCGCCTGCCCCTGATACAAGGCCTGGGCGCAGACTTCACCGGTATGGTTGATGCGCATCAGGCCGGCGATGTGCGTAGTCTCGTCACGGCTTAGTTCGGCATCTTCCCGGCTTTGTGCCGGTGATGGCCGGTTCGGATGGGCGCTGAGAGGCAGCAGTGTGCGCAACGCCGAATCTGCCTGCATCAGCAAGCGGTCAGCCGGTGAAAAGTGGCGTTGGGTGGTCATGCGGTCACTCCAGAAGCAAACTCGGCGCAGTTTATCTTATCGGTCGAAGAGCAGATTGATCAGGGTCATCCCGGAGGCCAGTGCATCTGGCGCTGACCCAGCACATGCATGTGAATGTGATAAACGGTCTGGCCACCCAGCGGGTTGCAGTTCATGGTGATCCGGAATCCCTCTGCGCAACCCTGTTCGTTGGCCAGACGCTGTGCGGTGTAGAGAATATGCCCGGCAAGTGCCTTGTCCTCCTCGCCGAGGTCGTTGAGCGTGGCGATGTGTTTTTTCGGGATGACCAGGAAATGTACCGGCGCCTGTGGGGCAATATCGTGAAAGGCGATTACCTGGTCATCTTCATAAAGCTTGCGGGCGGGTATCGTACCGGCGACGATTCGGCAGAACAGACAGTCCACTGGAGGAACTCCTCTGGTAGGGAAGTATTTCGAGTTTAACCTTCCGCGCGTTTCGACAACACAAGGAGAGCCTGTGAAAAACGATGTGCACGATCTGGGGCTGGTGCTGGATTCAAGGGTGAAACTGGTGCTGATTGAGTCCTGGGACGAGCCCCGGGTGCTGGAAACCCTGACCATGCTGGCGATCAAACGTGGGCTCAGGTTGCTCAACTGGACGGTGACAGAAGGTTTGCACGGCCAAGGTGAACTGCGAATTGCCGACGAATCTGTCGACAGTCGCGAGCCGGAGGTTGCGCTGCGCCTGGTCAAGGCGGACCCGCAGCCGACCTTGTATGTGTTTTGCGATCTGCATCCCTATCTGGAGGACAACCCCCGGCTGGTCAGGCAGCTGAAGGACATCGCCATTGCCGGGGGAGCCCATCGTCCAACTCTGGTGCTGGTATCACATGCCTGCCGCTTGCCTGCTGAAGTGCAGCGCCATGCAGCGCGTTTCAGCCTGGCTTTGCCGGGCGAGGAAGAGTTGCTGGGCGTCGTGCGCGAGGAGGCAGCGCGCTGGAGCGAGCGCAATGGCAATCTGCGTGTACGTACGGATAACCTCACTTTGCAACAGGTAGTGAAAAACCTGCGCGGGATGAGCCATGGCGAGGCGCGGGTGCTGGCGCGGCATCTGATTTGCGATGATGGCGCCATTACCCAGGAAGATCTGCCGGCGCTGAACAAGGCCAAGTTCCAGCTGCTCGATATGGAGGCCGTGCTGAGTTTCGAGCAGGATTGCGCGCGTTTTTCCGATGTTGGCGGGCTTGGCCAGCTCAAGCGCTGGTTAGCCGAAAGGCAGGCGGCATTCCTGGATGAGAAAGGCGTTGATGTGCCCAAGGGAATCTTGCTGGTTGGTGTACAGGGCGGCGGCAAGAGCCTGGCCGCGCGAGCGGTAGCCGGCTTGTGGGGCTTGCCCTTGATGCGGCTGGATTTCGCCGGTCTGTATAACAAGTTCTTCGGTGAAACCGAGCGCAACTTGCGTGAAGCGCTGCAGCTGGCGGAACAGATGGCGCCCTGTGTGCTGTGGCTGGATGAAATGGAGAAGGGCCTGGCGACAGGCGATAACGATGGCGGTGTCAGTCGGCGTGTACTGGGCACCCTGCTGACATGGATGTCTGAACGCAAGGTGCCGGTATTCCTGGTGGCGACCGCCAACCAGATCAGTCAATTGCCACCGGAGCTGGTGCGCAAAGGGCGCTTCGACGAGATGTTCTTTGTCGACTTGCCGAGTATGGAGGTGCGAGGCGAGATATTCCGCATCCATCTTGCGCGGCGGGATCTTGATCCTGTGCAGTTCGATCTGCCGGGTCTGGCTAGCGTCAGCGAAGGATTCAGCGGCGCCGAGATCGAGCAGGTAGTGGTTAGTGCTCTGTATGCAGCGCAGGCGAGGCAGCAAGTGGTGGATCAGGCGTTACTGCTGCACGAGCTGCAAGCCACGGCACCCTTGTCGGTGGTAATGGCCGAAGAACTGGCTGCCTTGCGTGCCTGGGCCAAGGGCCGTGCGGTAATGGCTGACTAGCTCTTTGCAGGTGTAAAGCTCGAATGGGTGGCGGGACAGAAAGCCTGTCCCGACGTTGCGCATAAGCTAGCTGGATGCTTGCTGTAGATATTCTTGATATGACGGCAAGGCGATGGCGGCGAGAATGCCGATTACGGGTACAAGTATCCACAGGCAGGCAAGAATCTTCACCGCACGGCTGTTTTCCGGAGGAGGGGCGCCATAGCGATTCGCCCCTGTATTGCCCGGCAGGATCATTATGACCAGGCTGAAGACGCTGCCCAGATACGGTACCAGTGCCAGCAAGTACAACCAGCCCGACCAGCCGATATCATGCAGTCGCTGCACGCCAATCTGCACGCCAACAACTATCGCTGCAATCACGGCAACTGTGCCGAGCAGATAACCTATTGCTGGCGTTATGGCATAGCCAACTCCCACCACTATGGTGCCGGCGGTCAGCAGCAGGATCAGGCTGAGGGACCATGCCATGTAGCGCAACCGACCAATTCGCCCGTTGGTGCTGAATACTTTCAGCGTGGCATATTCCGGCAGGTTTTCTGCAACTGACGCTTGCGGCGGTGTATACGGTGAACTTGCTGGTGTGGCTGTGGTTTCGGGTTTGCGGGCTTCGGCCTCGGGCGCGACAGTGACTTCGGCCTTGGGGAGCAGAGCCTGCCGGGCAATGAACTTCTCGATAATGATTCCGCAGGCGGAGCATTCGACGGCTTTGGTCTGCTCATGGCCGCACTTCGGACAGGTCATGATACTACTGGTGGGCTGAGCGTGTACGGCTTCAGGCTGGTTGTCATGCTCTTCCGTAGCAACCAGGCTCAGGCTCGCGGCCAGATCGGCTTCCTTGCGTACCAGCGCACCGGCATTGTGCAGGGCGGCCAGATATTTGTCGGCGTCTGCTGCTTTCAGATCGCGCTTGAGTACAACCGCTTTTCCGGTGAACAAGTGGTCAATTTTGCCGAGATCGCTCTTGAACAGCTTCGCCAGATTTTCCCTGACTGTGTCCAGCGCAAAGCCGGGAAGCAGTTCGCCGGAAAATACGACTTTGAAAAGAGGTTCGGTCATCTGGATATCCTTGTCGGAAAATGTTCAGTTCAGGGCATTCGGCAGACTAATGGCGGCGCGGAGTCGAATGCAACAGTACAGCGTCACAAGCGTGTCTTCCCGTGTTCGGCTGGTCGAAAGTCAGAACGGCTTGATCACCACCAGCAAGATAATGGCAATCAGGAACAGCACCGGGACTTCGTTGAACCAGCGATAAAATACATGGCTGCGCGCATTTTCACCTCGGGCAAAGCGCTTGAGTTGCGCGCCGCACAGGTGGTGATAACCGATCAACACCAGCACCAGTGCCAGTTTGGCGTGCATCCAGCCCATATTTAGCCAGGCTGGATTGAGATGCAGCAGCCACAGCCCGAAAATGACCGTAGCCAGCATGGAGGGCAGCATTATGCCGCGGTAAAGCTTGCGCTCCATGATGCAGAAGCGCGCTTTGCTCGTCTCGTCCTCGCTCATGGCGTGATAGACAAACAGGCGCGGCAAATAGAACAACCCGGCGAACCAGCAAACCATGGCGATGATGTGTAGAGCTTTGATCAATAGATAGGTCATTTCGGTTCTCAGAGACTCTCTGCAGTGATGTATGGAGGGTCGTCAGCGGCGCTTTTGGGGCATTATCTTAACTGCGGGAGCAGGCTGTTGGCAGCAAATGACGTTTTATCTGTCAGATGACAACCTTGCCCCGTGCGGGTGCACGGAGCATATTCGACAGATACGCAGAGCAACCATGCCTTGTGCCATCGGTTTAAGTGAGTTTGCAATGATCAGTACTACCCCGGAAGGTCTTGAAATCCACCCCCGCCATCTGGAAGCGGCTCTTCCTGACCCCATGCCACGTCATTGGCACGGCGGCGACCCGTTCAAGAGCCATTTCTTTAATGCCATGTCGGTACTGTTTCCCGAGGGTGAGCGCTTTTTCATTCATTCGGTCAGATTGTTCCGGGAGCAGATCAAGGATCCTCTTCTGCTTGAACAGATACGCGGCTTCATTGGCCAGGAGGGGCATCACAGTCGCGAGCATGAAAACTATAACCAGCGCCTGCGTGAACTGGGTTATGACATTGATTACCTTGAGCGCGGGGTAAAGCGCCGCATCGCCTTTGTCAAAAAGCGCTTCCCACCTGAAGGCATGCTGGCGGGAACCTGCGCGGTAGAACATTTTACGGCGATACTCGGCGATGTGCTGTTGACCAATCCACTAATGTTGGCGGGGGCAGACCCGCAGATGGCAAGGTTGTGGCGCTGGCATGCCCTGGAGGAGACGGAGCACAAGTCGGTGGCGTTCGACGTATACATGCGGGTGTGTGGTGACCGCAAGTTGCTGCGCAAGGCGATGCGCCGCAGTACCTTCTTTTTTACCCTTGATACCGCCAGGGGGCTGATCCATATGCTCAAGCGCGATGGCCTGTTGTGGAACTGGCGCATCTGGCGAGACGGCATCAGTTGGCTCTGGGGAAAGCAGGGTGTTTTCCGCTCCTTGATTGGCGTGTACAAGGATTTTTACCGCGATGGCTTTCATCCCTGGCAGCAGGACAACATGTATCTGGTAGAGCAGTATCGCAGTGAGTTTGACGCGCCTGCAGCACCTGCTGGATAAAACTCCAGGCGCCCTTGCCCGTCTTTGCGGCTGACACGGCATAGTGCCGTTTCATCGGGACTGCAGAGCCTTCTGATAGTCCCCGCTGCTAGTCAGTACTATCCCTTTTTCAGGTGTGGATGCGCTTGCGCGATTGGCCACAGCCGCGTGCCGGCCTTATGATCTATAGCTTTTCAGCAGTTGCTTGAGGTTTGGCTCATGATCAAGGTCGGTATTGTTGGTGGTACGGGTTACACGGGTGTAGAGCTGCTCAGGCTGCTTGCACAGCATCCTGAGGCCGAGGTGGCGGTGATCACCTCGCGCTCAGAGGCAGGCATCCGGGTTGCCGATATGTACCCAAACCTGCGTGGGCATTACGACCAGCTGGCTTTCAGCATTCCGGATGTCGCTTCTCTCGGAGCCTGTGATGTGGTTTTTTTTGCTACACCGCATGGTGTGGCGCACGCACTGGCCGGCGAGCTATTGGACGCCGGAACCAGGGTTATAGATCTTTCTGCGGACTTCCGTCTGGTTGACGCAGTTGAGTGGGCGCAGTGGTATGGCCAGCCCCACGGTGCCCCTGACCTGCTCGGCGAGGCCGTCTATGGACTGCCCGAAGTCAATCGCGAGGCCATTCGGGGTGCGCGGCTGATTGCGGTTCCCGGCTGCTATCCAACAGCCACCCAGCTTGGGCTGATTCCTTTGCTGGAAGCTGGCCTGGCAGATACCCGGCAACTGATAGCCAATTGCGCGTCCGGCGTCAGTGGTGCCGGGCGTGGTGCCAAGGTTGGCTCGCTGTTGTGTGAGTCGAGCGAAAGCATGATGGCGTATGCAGTGAAGGGCCATCGCCACTTGCCGGAAATCAGCCAGGGCCTCCGGCGGGCGGCCGGCGAGCCGGTTGGGCTGACATTTGTTCCGCATTTGGCGCCGATGATTCGCGGTATCCATGCCACCTTGTATGCGCAGGTCAGTGACCGTTCTGTTGATCTGCAGGCCTTGTTTGAGCGGCGTTATGCGGGCGAGCCTTTTGTCGATGTGATGCCGGCGGGAAGTCACCCGGAAACCCGTAGCGTGCGTGGCGCAAATGTCTGCCGTATTGCCGTACATCGGCCACAGGGCGGTGATCTGGTGGTGGTGCTTTCGGTGATCGACAATCTGGTCAAGGGCGCTTCGGGTCAGGCACTGCAGAACATGAACATCATGCTGGGTCTGAACGAAAACATGGGGCTTGCTCACGCTGCGATGCTGCCTTAGCTGTCAGGCTAATAGTTGACTGTTTTGATCGGAAAAGCGGATAATAAGCGCCTGTAAAGCCCCAGCGTTACCCTTGGAGAAATTGAGCATGACCGTTGAAACCTTCATCCCTACGCCGTTGGTGTTTTCTGCTGCGGCGGCGCAAAAGGTGAAGACGCTGGTTGAGGAAGAGGGTAATCCGCGCCTGCGTTTGCGCGTGTTTGTCACCGGTGGGGGCTGCTCGGGCTTTCAGTATGGCTTCACTTTTGATGATGAACTTGCTGACGATGACACGGTGGTTGAGCGCGAGGGAGTCAACCTGGTGGTTGATTCGATGAGTTTTCAATACCTGGCTGGTGCGGAAGTTGACTATCAGGAAGGCCTTGAAGGCTCGCGCTTTGTCATTAACAACCCAAATGCATCCAGCACGTGCGGTTGTGGGTCGTCATTTTCTATCTAGCCGTGCAGATTGCTATTGATCAGCTTGCTTATGCGGGATAGATCGCTCCGAGCACTCTGAGCCCACGGGCACCGGTAACGTCGGGGCGATTGCCTGGAATACCTTCGAGGCAGGAGTGAGCCAGCCAGGCGAATGCCATCGCTTCAACCCAGTCGGGCGGAACCCCTCGAGTTGCTGTGCTGGCAACACGACACTCTGGTAATAATTGGCCGAGGCGCTTCATCAGCGCAGCATTGTGGGCGCCGCCACCACATACCAGCAGTTCAGCGGATTTCGGCTGCACGTTGAGTAACGCGCTGCTGATGCTTCGGGAGGTCATCTCAAGGAGCGTGGCCTGAACATCTGCTTCTGCGGTGGGCGGATTATTCGCCAGATGTCTATCAAGCCAGCCCATGTTGAATAGCTCGCGCCCGGTGCTTTTGGGACCGCTAGCTTGAAAGTATGGATCTGCCAGCATGGCATCCAGCAAGCGCTTATTTACACTACCGCTGGCCGCCCAGTCGCCATTACGATCATAGGGCTTGGCCTGACAGTGCTGGATCCAGGCATCCATCAGCACATTGCCGGGTCCACAGTCGAACCCGCGAACGGATTTGTCCTTTTCGAACAGGCTGATGTTACTGAATCCGCCGATATTGAGGACTGCTGGGCGCTGCTGGTCGCGGTTGAACAGCGAGGCATGAAATGCGGGTACGAGAGGTGCTCCTTGCCCGCCTGCGGCGATGTCGCGCCGTCTGAAATCACTTACAACACAGATGCCCGTCAGCTCTGCCAGAAGTGCGGGATTGCCAATCTGAATGCTGAAGCCGCGATCAGGTTCATGGCGGACAGTCTGTCCATGGCTGCCAATAGCGCGAATCCGAGCCGGTTCCAGATTTTCTCGGGCGAGTAACTGGTTTATGCCGCTAGCGACCAACTGCACCCATTTATTTTCGGTCATTGCACTGCGCGCCAGTTCGTCTTGCCCGGGGCTGCACAGCTCAAGTATTTCTGCGCGCAATGTTTCCGGCATCGGCAGATACAGCGAAGCTTTGAGCGCGCATTGCTCGTCTTGCTCAATCAGCGCTATGTCAATTCCGTCGAGGCTGGTACCTGACATGACGCCGAGATAAAGAGGCATTGACTACAGCTTGCTCATGGCCAGATTCGGGGATTTGGCACTTTCCTGATTCAGGCGTGCTATCAGCGGCTGGCTCAGCTTGAGAAACTTGCTTTTCTCGTTGAGTGCGATGGGCTCGGCCATTAGGCTTTTTTGTGCAAGAGGGTCGACGTGGCGGCCATTCACCTGGAACTCGTAGTGCAGGTGAGGGCCGGTAGATAGTCCGGTTGTGCCGATGTAGCCGATGATCTGTCCCTGCTTGACCGATGAGCCGGAGCGAATACCCTTCGCAAAGCCTTTCATGTGCGCGTAAAGAGTCTTGTAGCTATTGCCGTGCTGGAGGATTACGGTATTGCCATATCCGCCCTTGCGGCCGGCAAGAATGACTTTCCCATCACCAGCTGCCTTGATTGGCGTTCCTCGAGGGGCCGCATAATCGACGCCCTGGTGCGCGCGGATCTTGTTCAGAATCGGATGCTTGCGACCACTGGAGAACCTGGAACTGATCCGAGCGAAATCAACCGGAGTACGCAGGAAGGCCTTGCGCAGGCTGACGCCTTTCTCGTTGTAGTAGCTGTCTTTATAACGAATAGCCGTATAAGTCTTGCGAAGATTGGTGAATCGCGCGGCAAGAATTTTTCCAGAACCGACTACCTTGCCGTTTACTACTTTTTGCTCGTAAATCACTTCAAACTGGTCATTTTCGGCGATTTTGGAAAAATCTATGTCGTAGGCAAATATATCGGCCATGTTCAATGCGGCCCTGGACGGCAGTCCTGCCTCGTTTGCTGCATTGCTTAATGTGCTGCGAATCACGCCGTGTGCGTAGGCTGTACGGATAGCTGGCTGAGTCGACTCTATCTGGAAACCATTTTCAGTGCGCTTGATGCTGATGCTTTCATGGTTGTGCTGTTTGGTACGAACCTCTTCGAGTTCTCCATCGGTGGAAAGCTCAAAGTTGAAAATCTGCTCAGGACGGATCTTGAGGCTGCGAATCGCTTTGTCGCTAGCAAGGACTTCTGCAAGCTTTGCCGAGGATAAGCCTGCGCGGCTGAACACAGTCGAAAGACTGTCGCCGGAAACGACTTTCACGGAAACGCTGGATGGATTTGGTAACGGAGAGCCGATTTTCCCAAGGGGGCTGTCAACACGCTTGTCGCTTTCAGGAAGGGCGATTTCAGCGTTGCTTCCTGAGGCGTCAGGGGCGTAGTTAAAAGGGGCAGCAGAGCTGAACTCGCTATCGCCAAGAGAGAGTGCGCTTTGGCTTTGATTCACGCGCACGCCGTCCGGAGTTGAATCCAGACTGATAAATGTCTTTTTGGCTTCAACTTCACTGGCAGGAAAAATCAGGAGCAAAAGGCTCAGGAATGCGGCAATCCCGCTAGCGGCCAGCAAATGGGCCTTGGGATATAGCGGTGTTTTTGTTATGGATTTCGTCATGAACTGCCAATAAAAAGAAGGGTGAACCAACTGCTTAAAATATAACCAAATCAAATTCCGATCAACCTCAAAAGTGCGCACAAGGTCGCACGAGGCTGCATTTGCCTTGGTCAGCCTTGAAATTAGTACTCGATATTGTATGGTTGGTTCCCTTTTTATTTCGCTTGGTTGAAAACTGTGATGATGTCGGTAAATGAGCAGCTTGCTTTGATCAAGCGCGGTGCGGATGAGGTGCTGGTCGAGGCTGAGCTTGTTGAAAAGCTGAAGCGTGGCAAGCCGCTCAGGATCAAGGCGGGCTTTGATCCAACGGCGCCCGATTTGCACCTTGGGCATACTGTTCTGATTAACAAGCTTCGCCAGTTTCAGGAGTTGGGGCATCAGGTCATTTTTCTGATTGGCGATTTCACCGGCATGATTGGCGATCCCAGCGGCAAGAGCGCTACGCGTCCGCCGCTGACGCGTGATCAGGTGCTGGAAAATGCCGAGACCTACAAGGCTCAGGTATTCAAGATTCTCGATCCTGACAGGACTGAGGTGGCGTTCAACTCAACCTGGATGGATTTGCTGAGTCCGGCAGAGTTCATTCGTCTGTCTTCTCAATACACCGTTGCACGGATGCTGGAGCGCGATGATTTCAGCAAGCGTTATGCCGGGAATCAGCCGATTGCGATTCACGAATTTCTTTATCCGCTGGTGCAGGGCTATGACTCGGTTGCGCTGAGGGCGGATGTTGAGCTGGGCGGTACGGATCAGAAATTCAACTTGCTTATGGGGCGGGAGCTGCAACGGGCTTATGGGCAGGAGCCTCAGGTCATTTTGACAATGCCGCTGCTTGAGGGGTTGGATGGCGTTAAGAAAATGTCCAAATCTCTGGACAACTATGTGGGTATTCAGGAAGCGCCTGGAGCCATGTATGGCAAGCTGGTTTCGATGCCTGACGCCTTGATGTGGCGTTACTTCGAGTTGCTTAGCTATCGCCCAATGTCGGAGATCGAGCAGTTCAAGGCGGACGTTCAGCGCGGCTCAAACCCGCGAGACATCAAGATCAAGCTTGCCGAAGAAATTGTCGCGCGCTTTCACGGCGAAGAGGCTGCGCTAAATGCACATCGTGCAGCAGGCAATCGCATGAAGGATGGCGAGTTGCCCGAGAATATTCCGGAGATAACTCTCGCCGCCGGTGAGGCTCTGCCTATTTCGGCTCTGCTTAATAGAGCGGGGTTGGTGAAGAACGCAGCAATGGCTCGAGATCTCCTAGGTGCGGGCGGCGTAAGGGTGGATGGCGCAGTGGTTGATCGTGGTTTCATGTTCGAGCTGGGTAAGACGCACGTTTGCCAGTCAGGCAAAAAGGCATTTGCACGAGTAACTCTTATTAAGGAGTGATGGGCAGCATTTTGCTGCGGCATCGCTCTGGATAAAAATTCCTGTTTTGACGTGTTGACAGTCTCTTACACTCCTGTAGAATTCGCCTCCCGCTACCGGCCCTTGGCAAGTAGTCGGGAGTTGCAAGCGGTTGAGATGAAACGAAAATTTCTTCGAAATGTGCTTGACGGATGTAGAGGCTGCTGTAGAATGCGCGGCCTTGGTTGAGGCGAAGGTCTCCTCCAAACGCTCTTTAACAATTTGAATCAAGCAATTCGTGTGGGTGCTTGTGGGGTAAGACTGATCGTCGAATGATTGTCAGCAACACAAGTATCACTGCGAGAAATCATAGTTTTATTTGCGATTGCTGAGCCAAGTTTAGGGTTTTCTCAAAACCCGATCAGTATTGAACTGAAGAGTTTGATCATGGCTCAGATTGAACGCTGGCGGCAGGCCTAACACATGCAAGTCGAGCGGTAGAAGGGAGCTTGCTTCCTTTGAGAGCGGCGGACGGGTGAGTAATGCCTAGGAATCTGCCTGGTAGTGGGGGATAACGTTCGGAAACGGACGCTAATACCGCATACGTCCTACGGGAGAAAGTGGGGGATCTTCGGACCTCACGCTATCAGATGAGCCTAGGTCGGATTAGCTAGTTGGTGAGGTAATGGCTCACCAAGGCGACGATCCGTAACTGGTCTGAGAGGATGATCAGTCACACTGGAACTGAGACACGGTCCAGACTCCTACGGGAGGCAGCAGTGGGGAATATTGGACAATGGGCGCAAGCCTGATCCAGCCATGCCGCGTGTGTGAAGAAGGTCTTCGGATTGTAAAGCACTTTAAGTTGGGAGGAAGGGTAGTAGCTTAATACGTTGCTACTTTGACGTTACCGACAGAATAAGCACCGGCTAACTCTGTGCCAGCAGCCGCGGTAATACAGAGGGTGCAAGCGTTAATCGGAATTACTGGGCGTAAAGCGCGCGTAGGTGGTTATGTAAGTTGAATGTGAAATCCCCGGGCTCAACCTGGGAACTGCATCCAAAACTGCATGGCTAGAGTACGGTAGAGGGTGGTGGAATTTCCTGTGTAGCGGTGAAATGCGTAGATATAGGAAGGAACACCAGTGGCGAAGGCGACCACCTGGACTGATACTGACACTGAGGTGCGAAAGCGTGGGGAGCAAACAGGATTAGATACCCTGGTAGTCCACGCCGTAAACGATGTCAACTAGCCGTTGGGTTCCTTGAGAACTTAGTGGCGCAGCTAACGCATTAAGTTGACCGCCTGGGGAGTACGGCCGCAAGGTTAAAACTCAAATGAATTGACGGGGGCCCGCACAAGCGGTGGAGCATGTGGTTTAATTCGAAGCAACGCGAAGAACCTTACCAGGCCTTGACATGCAGAGAACTTTCCAGAGATGGATTGGTGCCTTCGGGAACTCTGACACAGGTGCTGCATGGCTGTCGTCAGCTCGTGTCGTGAGATGTTGGGTTAAGTCCCGTAACGAGCGCAACCCTTGCCCTTAGTTACCAGCACGTAATGGTGGGCACTCTAAGGGGACTGCCGGTGACAAACCGGAGGAAGGTGGGGATGACGTCAAGTCATCATGGCCCTTACGGCCTGGGCTACACACGTGCTACAATGGTCGGTACAGAGGGTTGCCAAGCCGCGAGGTGGAGCTAATCCCACAAAACCGATCGTAGTCCGGATCGGAGTCTGCAACTCGACTCCGTGAAGTCGGAATCGCTAGTAATCGTGAATCAGAATGTCACGGTGAATACGTTCCCGGGCCTTGTACACACCGCCCGTCACACCATGGGAGTGGGTTGCTCCAGAAGTAGCTAGTCTAACCGCAAGGGGGACGGTTACCACGGAGTGATTCATGACTGGGGTGAAGTCGTAACAAGGTAGCCGTAGGGGAACCTGCGGCTGGATCACCTCCTTAATCGAAGACATCGGCTTCTTCATAAGTACCCACACGAATTGCTTGATTCACTTGCGAAAAGCGATTGGGTAATACAGCCCGAGAGTAAGACGATTGGGTCTGTAGCTCAGTTGGTTAGAGCGCACCCCTGATAAGGGTGAGGTCGGCAGTTCGAATCTGCCCAGACCCACCAATTGTCATGGGATGTGGCCGGTCATTAGATGGGGCCATAGCTCAGCTGGGAGAGCGCCTGCCTTGCACGCAGGAGGTCAGCGGTTCGATCCCGCTTGGCTCCACCATTTACTCTGCAATCGCTGAAAGCTCAGAACTGAGCATCTACCTGGAAGGGTTGGGGTGTTGAGTTCTGGTCTTTGCGCCAGACTGTTCTTTAAAAATTTGGGTATGTGATAGAAGTAAAAAGACCAAGCAATCTCTTTCACTGGTGATTGTTTGCGTCAAGGTAAAATTTGCGTGTTCTCTAATATTGCAAATTTTCGGCGAATGTCGTCTTCACGTTTGAGACAGTAACCAGATTGCTTGGGGTTATATGGTCAAGTGAAGAAGCGCATACGGTGGATGCCTTGGCAGTCAGAGGCGATGAAAGACGTGGTAGCCTGCGAAAAGCTTCGGGGAGTCGGCAAACAGACTTTGATCCGGAGGTGTCTGAATGGGGGAACCCAGCCATCACAAGATGGTTATCTTGTACTGAATACATAGGTACAAGAGGCGAACCAGGGGAACTGAAACATCTAAGTACCCTGAGGAAAAGAAATCAACCGAGATTCCCTTAGTAGTGGCGAGCGAACGGGGACTAGCCCTTAAGCTTCTTTGATTTTAGCGGAACGCTCTGGAAAGTGCGGCCATAGTGGGTGATAGCCCTGTACGCGAAAAAGTCTTAGAAGTGAAATCGAGTAGGACGGAGCACGAGAAACTTTGTCTGAATATGGGGGGACCATCCTCCAAGGCTAAATACTACTGACTGACCGATAGTGAACTAGTACCGTGAGGGAAAGGCGAAAAGAACCCCGGAGAGGGGAGTGAAATAGATCCTGAAACCGTATGCGTACAAGCAGTGGGAGCAGACTTTGTTCTGTGACTGCGTACCTTTTGTATAATGGGTCAGCGACTTATATTCAGTGGCGAGCTTAACCGAATAGGGGAGGCGTAGCGAAAGCGAGTCTTAATAGGGCGCTTTAGTCGCTGGGTATAGACCCGAAACCGGGCGATCTATCCATGGGCAGGTTGAAGGTTGGGTAACACTAACTGGAGGACCGAACCGACTACCGTTGAAAAGTTAGCGGATGACCTGTGGATCGGAGTGAAAGGCTAATCAAGCCCGGAGATAGCTGGTTCTCCTCGAAAGCTATTTAGGTAGCGCCTCATGTATCACTGCTGGGGGTAGAGCACTGTTTCGGCTAGGGGGTCATCCCGACTTACCAAACCGATGCAAACTCCGAATACCAGCAAGTGCCGAGCATGGGAGACACACGGCGGGTGCTAACGTCCGTCGTGAAAAGGGAAACAACCCAGACCGTCAGCTAAGGTCCCAAAGTTATGGTTAAGTGGGAAACGATGTGGGAAGGCTTAGACAGCTAGGAGGTTGGCTTAGAAGCAGCCACCCTTTAAAGAAAGCGTAATAGCTCACTAGTCGAGTCGGCCTGCGCGGAAGATGTAACGGGGCTCAAACCATACACCGAAGCTACGGGTATCACGTAAGTGATGCGGTAGAGGAGCGTTCTGTAAGCCTGTGAAGGTCAGTTGAGAAGCTGGCTGGAGGTATCAGAAGTGCGAATGCTGACATGAGTAACGACAATGGGTGTGAAAAACACCCACGCCGAAAGACCAAGGTTTCCTGCGCAACGTTAATCGACGCAGGGTTAGTCGGTCCCTAAGGTGAGGCTGAAAAGCGTAATCGATGGGAAACAGGTTAATATTCCTGTACTTCTAGTTACTGCGATGGAGGGACGGAGAAGGCTAGGCCAGCACGGCGTTGGTTGTCCGTGTTTAAGGTAGTAGGCTGGGATCTTAGGTAAATCCGGGATTTCAAGGCCGAGAACTGATGACGAGTCGTCTTTTAGATGATGAAGTGGTTGATGCCATGCTTCCAAGAAAAGCTTCTAAGCTTCAGGTAACTAGGAACCGTACCCCAAACCGACACAGGTGGTTGGGTAGAGAATACCAAGGCGCTTGAGAGAACTCGGGTGAAGGAACTAGGCAAAATGGCACCGTAACTTCGGGAGAAGGTGCGCCGGTGAGGGTGAAGTATTTACTACGTAAGCCCCCGCTGGTCGAAGATACCAGGCCGCTGCGACTGTTTATTAAAAACACAGCACTCTGCAAACACGAAAGTGGACGTATAGGGTGTGACGCCTGCCCGGTGCCGGAAGGTTAATTGATGGGGTTAGCGCAAGCGAAGCTCTTGATCGAAGCCCCGGTAAACGGCGGCCGTAACTATAACGGTCCTAAGGTAGCGAAATTCCTTGTCGGGTAAGTTCCGACCTGCACGAATGGCGTAACGATGGCGGCGCTGTCTCCACCCGAGACTCAGTGAAATTGAAATCGCTGTGAAGATGCAGTGTATCCGCGGCTAGACGGAAAGACCCCGTGAACCTTTACTGTAGCTTTGCACTGGACTTTGAATTTGTTTGTGTAGGATAGGTGGGAGGCTTTGAAGCGTGGACGCCAGTTCGCGTGGAGCCAACCTTGAAATACCACCCTGGCAACTTTGAGGTTCTAACTCTGGTCCGTTATCCGGATCGAGGACAGTGTATGGTGGGCAGTTTGACTGGGGCGGTCTCCTCCTAAAGAGTAACGGAGGAGTACGAAGGTGCGCTCAGACCGGTCGGAAATCGGTCGTAGAGTATAAAGGCAAAAGCGCGCTTGACTGCGAGACAGACACGTCGAGCAGGTACGAAAGTAGGTCTTAGTGATCCGGTGGTTCTGTATGGAAGGGCCATCGCTCAACGGATAAAAGGTACTCCGGGGATAACAGGCTGATACCGCCCAAGAGTTCATATCGACGGCGGTGTTTGGCACCTCGATGTCGGCTCATCACATCCTGGGGCTGAAGCCGGTCCCAAGGGTATGGCTGTTCGCCATTTAAAGTGGTACGCGAGCTGGGTTTAGAACGTCGTGAGACAGTTCGGTCCCTATCTGCCGTGGACGTTTGAGATTTGAGAGGGGCTGCTCCTAGTACGAGAGGACCGGAGTGGACGAACCTCTGGTGTTCCGGTTGTCACGCCAGTGGCATTGCCGGGTAGCTATGTTCGGGAAAGATAACCGCTGAAAGCATCTAAGCGGGAAACTTGCCTCAAGATGAGATCTCACTGGAACCTTGAGTTCCCTAAAGGGCCGTCGAAGACTACGACGTTGATAGGTTGGGTGTGTAAGCGCTGTGAGGCGTTGAGCTAACCAATACTAATTGCCCGTGAGGCTTGACCATATAACACCCAAACAATTTGCTGTTTGCGTGTCAGACGGTTGAAGTCGACACAAAGCCGAAAATTTGCAAGTAACACGCAATACCGGCTTCTATCACATACCCGATTCGGGGAAGCGACCTAAACATCGACTCCCCAGCAAAATTGCTTGACGACCATAGAGCGTTGGAACCACCTGATCCCATCCCGAACTCAGAAGTGAAACGACGCATCGCCGATGGTAGTGTGGGGTCTCCCCATGTGAGAGTAGGTCATCGTCAAGCACCTATACCAAACCCCCGATCAGGTAACTGGTCGGGGGTTTATTTTTGCTTGTTGGGTTTATAATCGGGCCCGTTGCGCCACCTAACGAATACAGACAATACAGCCCAGGGAGTCGCATGTCGGACAATGCAAAAGGGCCTGATGCGCCCCTGTTAGCTAGCCTGCAATTGCTGAAAATATTACAGGATGGACGCTTTCATTCCGGAGAGGATCTTGGGCGCGCGCTGGGTATCAGCCGTAGCGCTGTGTGGAAGAAGATCAAAAAGATAAATTCACAGTTTGGGCTGTTAGTGCATAGCGTTTCAGGTCAAGGCTACAGATTGGCTCAAGAAATGATTTCTCTTGCCCCCCAAGCGCAATTCATTGGAAGGCATTCGACATGGCGTATCGGAATGTACGATTCGCTTGACTCGACTAATGCGGAAGCTTTGAGGCAGCTTGAGTTAGGGGCCATTGCTCCGTTTGCAATTGTCTCCGAGCAACAAACAGCCGGGCGCGGGCGACGTGGAAGAGTATGGGTCAGTCCGTTTGGTGAGAACCTCTACTTCAGTTTGCTTATAAAGAATGACCGGGGCGTGAAAGGCCTGGAAGGTCTTAGCTTGGTAATAGGTCTTGCTGTCGTTTCTGCGTTACGAAAGGTTGGCGTACAAAGCCTTGGTTTGAAGTGGCCTAATGATGTGCTGGCCTCGGGGCGTAAAATTGCAGGCGTACTACTCGAATTGTCAGGTGACCTGGCGGATGTATGTCATGTTGTTATTGGTGTAGGTATCAATACCAATATGCTTTGCTCAACGGAAAAGATAGATCAGGAGTGGACGTCGGCAAGTATCGAGACAGGCACCTTGATCGACAGGAATGTCTTGCTGTCGGAATTGCAAATACAGCTTGATGAACATTTGGCAATCCACGGAGAGAGCGGATTTCCAGCTTTTGTGGATGAATGGAATAAAAATGACCTGTGGCGCGGAAAGGTGGTTGAGTTGTCTGCGGGGGGGCGAAAGATATCCGGAGTGGAAAGCGGCGTGGATCAGACTGGCGCATTGATGCTTTTGATTGATGGAAATTTTCGGGTATTCAGTGGCGGCGAGTTAAGTCTGAGATTGCAGCATGATTCTTGAGGTTGATTGCGGTAATACGTTGATTAAGTGGCGTGTACTGGACGGAGCGGATCAGCTCGTAAGGTGTGAGGGTTCGGCTCGTGACGAGGCAGAGTTACTTGCGCAACTCGATGCTACAGATATTGGGTCGCTGGCTAAATGCCGGATTGTCAGTGTTCGAAGTGATCTTGAAACGCATAGCTTGATTACTGCTTTAGAGCTGAGATATTCAATGCCAGTTGAGCTTGCGGAATCGAGCAAGACTCTTGCTGGTGTGACAAATGGTTATAACGATTACCGGTTGCTTGGCACGGATCGTTGGCTGGCCATCGTGGGCGCATTTTCGCTTAAAAAATCAGCATGCTTGGTGTTGGATATAGGCACGGCGGTTACGGCTGACTTCGTGGATGGTGCGGGCGTGCATTTGGGGGGCTTTATTAGCCCTGGAATCAAAATGTTAAGGGATCAGCTGGGTGTCGGAACTGCTCGCGCTGCCTACCTGCCGATAAACAGCAGCGCTACGCACACTCCTGGACAAAGTACTGCAGAGGCGGTTGGTCGAGGAACGGAATTAATGCTGCTTGGTTTTGTTGGCTTGCAGCAAGAAATGGCAAAAGAGCTTTGGGGGCATGAGTTCAGCATGCTCCTTACAGGTGGAGGTGCTGATATGGTGGGTACGCATTTTGGCGAGGCAGATATCGTCTCCGACTTGGTTTTCCGTGGCTTGGCATTGGCGTTCCCGGATTGAGGATTTGAATGTGCGCTGGTTGTTTCTGTTGCTTCTGGTTCTAAACGCCTTCTATTACGTATGGCATCAGCAGCAGGTCCCGATGGAGGCGCAAAAAGCAGACCCGCTCGCGCAGTATCAGGCTCGAGAGCAAGATATTCGACTTTTAAGTGAGGCGCCTGACAAGGCGAAGCGCAAAGCTGTAGAAGCGACTGCTGAGGCCGAGCAATCAGTTTGCCTGTTTTTAGGGAATTTTGAGGTGCGAGACACGGCGGAAACATTGCGCCAACGACTGGCAGGTCTTGATGTTGATTCAGAAATCCAGGAGGTTGATGCGGTGTCCGGGGTGGACTTCTGGGTATATTTGCCTCCCTTGGCGTCTAGAAGCGCCTCGTTACGACAGCTCAAGGAGTTACAGGCACGGCAGATCGATAGTTTTGTAATAGCCGAGGGGGATCTTGAAAACGGTATCTCGTTAGGCATATTTCCGCGTTACGAGTCTGCAGAGAGTGTCATGGATCGGCTTTCGGCGGCAGGCTATGAGCCTTCGCTGCGAAAGCTCTCGCGGAATCAAAGAAGTTTTTGGGTGCGGGTTGAGCCGGGACATGAGCGGATAATTGATGATGGGTTGCTGGCAAGCCTTGCTGCTAGCTTTAGCGAGTTACGCCATGAGATGAAACCCTGTCAGGCTGTTGATATGGAGCCGCAGTTTGAATAGACTTGCCGGCCCTTGTGAGTTGCGACAATTTTCGGGGCTAAGCTCAGGATTTTTATAAGGTAAAGCTTGACAGGTGGGCGACATACATTGAGAATGCCGCCTCCTTTTTGGAGGGATTCCCGAGCGGCCAAAGGGATCAGACTGTAAATCTGACGTCATCGACTTCGAAGGTTCGAATCCTTCTCCCTCCACCAGTTTCAATCGTGAGTACAGGCTCCGCGGGTATAGTTTAGTGGTAGAACCTCAGCCTTCCAAGCTGATGATGCGGGTTCGATTCCCGCTACCCGCTCCAGGTGCTCTCGATGTTTTAGTGTTTTGCTCATGTAGCTCAGCTGGTAGAGCACACCCTTGGTAAGGGTGAGGTCAGCGGTTCGATTCCGCTCATGAGCTCCAGTTCAACAAAGGCAGATATGCATGTATCTGCCTTTGTTTTGATATTTTTATCTGCTTCGATTACTCAGTAGGAGACGTTGGCGATGGCTAAAGAAAAATTTGAACGTAACAAACCGCACGTCAACGTTGGCACCATTGGTCACGTTGACCATGGTAAAACCACTCTGACTGCGGCGCTGACTCGCGTTTGCTCCGAAGTATTCGGCAGCGCAAAGGTCGACTTCGACAAGATCGATAGCGCTCCGGAAGAGAAGGCTCGTGGTATCACCATCAATACTGCGCACGTAGAGTACGACTCGTCTGTTCGTCACTACGCGCACGTTGACTGCCCAGGCCACGCTGACTATGTGAAGAACATGATCACCGGTGCTGCGCAGATGGATGGCGCTATCCTGGTTTGCTCGGCCGCAGATGGTCCGATGCCGCAAACCCGTGAGCACATTCTGTTGTCCCGTCAGGTTGGCGTTCCTTACATCGTCGTGTTCCTGAACAAGGCTGACATGGTTGATGATGCCGAGCTTCTGGAGCTGGTGGAAATGGAAGTGCGTGACCTGCTCAGCACTTACGATTTCCCGGGCGACGACACGCCGATCATCATCGGCTCCGCGCTGATGGCGTTGAACGGTCAGGATGACAACGAGATGGGCACCACTGCCGTCAAGAAGCTGGTCGAGACTCTGGATAGCTATATCCCTGAGCCGGTCCGTGCCATCGACAAGCCATTCCTGATGCCGATCGAAGACGTATTCTCCATCTCCGGCCGCGGTACCGTGGTAACCGGTCGTGTAGAGCGCGGTATCGTCAAGATCCAGGAAGAAATCGAGATCGTTGGTCTGCGTCCTACCACCAAAACAACCTGTACTGGTGTAGAGATGTTCCGCAAGCTGCTCGACGAAGGTCGTGCTGGCGAGAACTGCGGTGTATTGCTGCGCGGTACCAAGCGTGATGACGTCGAGCGTGGCCAGGTACTGGCCAAGCCGGGCACCATCAAGCCGCATACCAAGTTCGAGTCGGAAGTGTATGTGCTGTCGAAGGAAGAAGGCGGTCGTCACACGCCATTCTTCAAGGGCTATCGCCCGCAGTTCTACTTCCGTACTACCGACGTTACCGGTAGCTGCGAACTGCCGGAAGGCGTTGAGATGGTAATGCCAGGTGACAACGTGCAGATGGTTGTTACCTTGATCAAGCCGATTGCCATGGAAGACGGCCTGCGTTTCGCGATTCGCGAGGGTGGCCGTACCGTTGGTGCTGGCGTGGTAGCCAAGATCATCGAGTAATCGGTTGAACTTGCTTCTTCAGGTCGGCATAATGGTCGACCTGTTTTGTTATAGGCCAGTAGCTCAATTGGCAGAGCGACGGTCTCCAAAACCGTAGGTTGGGGGTTCGATTCCCTCCTGGCCTGCCAGATTAAATATCAGATCTGGCATTTGATTGAGAAAAAAGTGAATGAGTGCAAAGGCTGAAGCCAAAGAGGGGCGTTTTGACGCGCTGAAGTGGCTAGTTGTGGTGCTGCTGGTTGCGCTTGGTGTTGTCGGCAATCAATATTTTGCTGCTGAGCCCGTCTTGTATCGCGTTCTCGTGCTGCTGTTTCTGGCTGTTTTGGCTGGCTTTGTGGCCTTTCAAACACAGAAGGGGCGTGCCTTTTTTGTTTTGCTGAAAGAGGCCCGGACAGAAATACGTAAGGTTGTCTGGCCTACTCGGCAAGAAACAACGCAGACAACTTTGATTGTTGTCGCGGTGGTTCTAGTAATGGCGCTGCTGTTGTGGGGGCTTGATTCCCTGCTCGGTTGGCTGGTTTCGTTGATTGTTGGCTGATAGGTGTGCTGTGGCTAAGCGTTGGTATGTAGTTCATGCTTTCTCGGGGTACGAGAAGCATGTAATGCGCTCGCTGATTGAGCGCGTCAAGCTGGCCGGCATGGAAGATGAGTTCGGCGAAATTCTGGTGCCTACCGAAGAAGTAGTGGAAATGCGCAATGGCCAGAAAAGGAAGAGCGAGAGAAAGTTCTTCCCTGGCTATGTTCTGGTACAGATGAATATGACCGAAGGCACTTGGCATTTGGTCAAGGCGACGCCTAGGGTCATGGGTTTTATTGGCGGTACTGCGGATAAGCCGGCGCCGATAACCGAGAAAGAAGCTGAAGCGATATTGCGTCGGGTTGTGGATGGCACTGAAAAGCCCAAACCGAAGACGTTGTTTGAGCCAGGCGAAACAGTACGCGTTGTTGACGGACCCTTTGCGGACTTCAATGGCGTTGTGGAAGAAGTTAACTACGAGAAGAGCCGGATACAGGTTGCAGTGCTCATTTTCGGACGCTCCACGCCTGTGGAGTTGGAGTTCAGTCAGGTCGAGAAGGCATAACTGATCTAAGCATCCCTAAACCTCGCAGCTGAATGGTTGCGGGGTTTTGTTGTCACAGGGAAAACAGCGAAGTAACGGGGAGCCTCACGGCGCTAGTACCCAAAACTGGAGTTTCAAATGGCTAAAAAAATTACTGCTTACATCAAGCTGCAAGTGAAAGCTTGTCAAGCTAACCCTTCGCCACCTGTTGGTCCTGCTCTGGGTCAGCATGGCGTAAATATCATGGAATTCTGTAAGGCGTTCAATGCCAAGACTCAAGGCATGGAGCCGGGTCTGCCTACTCCTGTAATTATCACGGTTTACAGTGATCGCAGTTTCACCTTTGAGACCAAGAGTACGCCAGCTTCCGTGCTGCTCAAGAAGGCTGCTGGCCTGTCTAGTGGTTCGGCACGCCCGAACACCGTCAAGGTGGGTACAGTAACCCGCGCACAGCTTGAAGAGATTGTTAAGACCAAACAGGCTGATCTCACTGCTGCTGACATGGATGCGGCTGTTCGCACTATCGCCGGCTCCGCCCGTAGCATGGGCCTCAATGTGGAGGGTGTGTAATGGCTAAGCTGACCAAGCGTCAAAAGGCTATCGCTGAAAAAATCGAAGCTGGCAAGCAGTATGGCTTTGACGATGCAGCCAAGTTGCTGGCTGAAATGTCGACTATCAAGTTCAAAGAGTCGGTCGATATTGCCATTAATCTGGGTGTGGATCCGCGCAAGTCAGATCAGGTTGTACGTGGTGCCACTGTGTTGCCGAACGGCACCGGTAAAAGCGTTCGTGTTGCAGTATTTACCCAAGGTCCGGGCGCTGAGGCTGCACTAGCTGCCGGTGCGGATCGTGTGGGTATGGATGATCTGGCTGCAGAAATGAAAGGCGGCGATCTCAGTTACGACGTGGTCATTGCATCCCCCGACGCTATGCGCGTTGTTGGCCAGTTGGGCCAGATTCTGGGTCCGCGCGGTCTGATGCCTAACCCTAAGGTTGGTACCGTGACGCCCGACGTAGCTACTGCGGTGAAGAACGCCAAGGCTGGTCAGGTTCGTTTCCGTACCGACAAGAACGGCATTATTCATGCGTCTGTTGGCAAGGTTGATTTTGAGCCCGTCAAGCTGCGTCAGAACGTTGAGGCCTTGCTGGTCGATCTTAAGCGCTTGAAGCCATCGACATCCAAGGGTGTCTATGTTCAGCGTGTGACCCTCAGCACAACCATGGGTCCAGGCTTGCAAATAGACCAGGCTTCACTGGAAGCCTAAGAGCTAAAAACGAAGGCTTGTAGCCTTCGTTAAAAGATTGGGGTCCCTGCCTGGCGGGGGCTATCCAAGACCGTAGGCGACGCAAGTCTTAAAACTTAAAGCCTACGCAGAGGTGCTCCCGATTCGTTAATCGAATTAGACACCAAAATCTCGTTCCGCCCCGGTGGAGCGAACGGTAAAACCAGGAGTAAAACCCGTGGCAATTAAACTCGAAGACAAAAAAGCCATCGTCGCTGAAGTCAACGAGGCTGCCCAAAGCGCTCTTTCTGCTGTCGTGGCCGATGCCCGTGGCGTGACTGTTAGCGCAATGACCGGACTCCGTAAAGAAGCCCGCGAAGCTGGCGTTTACGTACGCGTTGTACGTAACACCTTGCTCCGTCGAGCCGTTGAAGGTACCTCCTACGAGGTGCTTAACGACGTGTTCAAAGGGCCGACCCTTATTGCTTTCTCGAATGAACATCCGGGTGCTGCTGCTCGTTTGTTCAAGGAGTTTGCCAAGGGTCAGGACAAGTTCGAGATCAAGGCAGCTGCGTTTGAGGGCAAGTTCCTCGCAGCAAATCAGATCGACGTACTGGCAACCCTGCCGACCTACAACGAAGCAATTTCCCAGCTGATGAGCGTGATTCAAGGCGCCACCAGCAAGTTGGCTCGTACGTTGGCGGCTGTTCGCGACCAGAAAGAAGCAGCGGCGGCCTAAGCCAGCGCAGTCTTTTTCAAGTTTGTTTATTTTGATGGCCGCGAAGGCCGTCCCTTAATACAGGAATTAGAGTCATGGCTCTGTCTAACGAAGACATTATCGAAGCAATCGGCCAGAAAACCGTTCTGGAAGTTGTTGAACTGATCAAGGCAATGGAAGAGAAGTTCGGTGTTACTGCCGCCGCTGCCGCTGCTGGTGGTCCTGCTGTTGCAGCTGCAGTTGCTGAAGAGCAAACCGAGTTCAACGTGATGTTGCTCGAGGCTGGTGAGAAGAAAGTAAACGTGATCAAGGCTGTTCGCGAACTGACAGGTCTCGGCCTGAAAGAAGCCAAGGCTGTTGTTGATAGCGCTCCAGGCATGGTCAAAGAAGGCGTGTCGAAAGACGAAGCCGAGGCCGCTAAGAAGGCTCTGGAAGAAGCTGGCGCCAAAGTCGAGCTCAAGTAAGCGAAGACTTTGCGTCAACAGCCTGAGCGTCTCGTTTAAGGCTGATGGCTGGTGGCTTTTGCCACCGGCCTTTTTCCGTTCTAGATGGGTATTCTGGGCGGGAAGATCCAACCAAATTACAGGTTGGCGCAAACTGAACAGTTTGCACGATTTTCTGGCCGCTTCCGTCGGAAGTGGCCAAACAAGCAGGTGACCAAGCTGGGGAACGCTGATGGCTTACTCATATACTGAGAAAAAACGTATCCGCAAAGACTTTAGCAAGTTGCCGGACGTCATGGATGTACCTTACCTCCTGGCTATCCAGCTGGATTCGTATCGCGAATTCCTGCAGGCCGGGATCAGTAAAGATCAGATTCGTGACATCGGTCTGCACGCGGCCTTCAAATCCGTATTCCCGATTATCAGCTACTCCGGCAATGCCGCGCTGGAGTATGTAGGTTATCGCCTCGGTGAACCGGCTTTTGATGTTAAAGAGTGCACCCTTCGTGGTGTTACTTATGCGGTTCCGCTAAGGGTTAAAGTCCGGTTGATTATTTTCGACAAAGAGTCGTCGAATAAGGCAATCAAGGACATCAAGGAACAAGAAGTCTATATGGGGGAAATCCCTCTGATGACTGAAAACGGTACCTTTATCATCAACGGTACCGAGCGTGTAATTGTTTCTCAACTACACCGCTCTCCTGGCGTGTTTTTTGACCATGATCGTGGCAAGACGCACAGTTCGGGCAAGCTGCTTTATTCGGCCCGGATTATTCCTTACCGTGGTTCATGGCTCGATTTTGAATTCGATCCGAAAGATTGTGTGTTCGTTCGAATTGATCGCCGCCGCAAGCTGCCGGCATCGGTATTGCTGCGGGCGCTAGGATTCACTACAGAGCAGATTCTGGAGTCTTTCTACACCAATAACGTATTCCACGTTAAAGCCGAGAACATGCTCAGTCTTGAGTTGGTTGCTCATCGCTTGCGTGGTGAAATTGCTGCGTTCGATATCAAGGACGAGAAAGGCAAGGTTATTGTCGAGCAGGGCCGCCGGATTACCGCGCGTCACATCAACCAGATCGAAAAGTCTGGCGTAAAAGAGCTGGAAGTACCGACGGACTACGTGCTCGGTCGCACTACGGCCAAGGCAATCGTGCATCCGGCTACTGGTGAGATTATTGCCGAGTGCAATACCGAACTGACTGAAGACCTGTTGGCCAAGATTGCCAAGGCTCAGGTTGTCCGTATAGAGACGCTGTACACCAACGATATCGATTGTGGTCCGTTTGTTTCTGACACACTGAAAATCGACTCTACTAGTAATCAGCTGGAAGCTCTGGTCGAAATATACCGGATGATGCGTCCTGGCGAGCCACCTACCAAGGATGCTGCCGAGACCCTGTTCAACAACCTGTTTTTCAGCTCTGAGCGCTACGACCTTTCAGCTGTTGGTCGCATGAAGTTCAACCGTCGTATCGGTCGTGCCGAGATCGAAGGCTCCGGCGTGCTGAGCAAAGAAGACATCGTTGCTGTCTTGATGACGCTGGTTGATATTCGTAATGGCAAAGGCATTGTCGATGACATTGATCACCTGGGTAACCGTCGTGTTCGTTGTGTCGGCGAGATGGCCGAGAATCAGTTCCGTGTAGGTCTGGTTCGCGTCGAGCGTGCTGTTAAAGAGCGCCTGTCGATGGCTGAAAGCGAAGGTCTGATGCCTCAGGATCTGATCAACGCCAAGCCGGTTGCGGCTGCAGTCAAAGAGTTCTTCGGTTCTAGCCAGCTCTCCCAGTTCATGGACCAGAACAACCCGCTTTCCGAGATCACTCACAAGCGTCGTGTTTCGGCGCTTGGCCCGGGTGGTCTGACCCGTGAACGTGCCGGCTTCGAAGTACGTGACGTGCATCCGACCCATTACGGTCGCGTGTGCCCGATTGAGACCCCGGAAGGTCCGAACATCGGTCTGATCAACTCTCTGGCAGCCTATGCGCGAACCAACCAGTACGGTTTTCTTGAGAGCCCGTACCGCGTGGTAAATGCGGGTAACGTGACGGATGAGATTGTGTTCCTGTCGGCCATTGAGGAGGCCGATCATGTGATCGCGCAGGCCTCGGCGACTATGAACAAGAAAGGCCAGCTGATCGATGAGCTGGTAGCTGTGCGTCACCAGAATGAATTTACCGTAAAGGCTCCGGAAGACGTCACCCTGATGGACGTTTCACCGAAGCAGGTGGTTTCTGTGGCGGCCTCGCTGATTCCGTTCCTTGAGCATGACGATGCCAACCGCGCCCTGATGGGTTCGAACATGCAGCGTCAGGCCGTTCCGACTCTGCGTGCCGACAAGCCGCTGGTTGGTACCGGAATGGAGCGTAACGTGGCTCGCGACTCCGGTGTTTGCGTGGTGGCTCGCCGTGGCGGTGTAATTGACTCGGTTGATGCCAGCCGTATCGTAGTGCGTGTGCATGACGATGAAGTCGAGACCGGTGAAGCTGGTGTCGACATTTACAACCTGACCAAATACACCCGCTCGAACCAGAACACCTGCATTAACCAGCGTCCACTGGTAAGCAAGGGTGATGTGGTTTCACGCAGCGACATTTTGGCTGACGGCCCTTCCACCGATATGGGTGAATTGGCGCTGGGGCAGAACATGCGTGTTGCGTTCATGCCCTGGAATGGCTTCAACTTTGAAGACTCCATCTGCTTGTCCGAGCGCGTTGTTCAAGAGGACCGCTTCACTACTATCCACATTCAGGAACTGACCTGTGTGGCGCGTGACACCAAACTCGGGCCTGAGGAAATTACCTCGGACATCCCTAACGTCGGTGAAGCTGCGCTTAACAAACTGGATGAGGCCGGTATCGTTTACGTTGGCGCAGAAGTGCTGGCAGGCGACATTCTGGTTGGCAAGGTCACGCCGAAAGGTGAAACCCAGCTGACCCCTGAAGAGAAGCTGTTGCGCGCTATCTTCGGCGAGAAGGCCTCGGACGTTAAAGACACCTCCCTGCGCGTGCCAACCGGCACCAAAGGTACGGTGATTGACGTGCAGGTTTTCACCCGGGATGGCGTGGAGCGCGATTCCCGCGCACTGGCTATCGAAAAGATGCAGCTCGACGAGATTCGTAAGGATCTGAACGAAGAGTTCCGTATCGTCGAAGGCGCTACCTTTGAGCGTTTGCGTGCCGCCCTGGTTGGCGCCAAAGCTGAAGGCGGTGCTGGCCTGAAGAAAGGTGCAGTGGTCAGCGACGAGTACCTTGATGGTCTCGAGCGCGGTCAGTGGTTCAAGCTGCGTATGGCGGAAGATGCTCTCAACGAGCAGCTGGAAAAGGCGCAGGCCTATATCAGCGACCGTCGCAAGCTGCTTGACGACAAGTTTGAAGACAAGAAGCGCAAGCTACAGCAGGGCGACGATCTGGCGCCGGGCGTGCTGAAAATCGTCAAGGTATACCT
Organism: Pseudomonas pohangensis; assembly: GCF_900105995.1. Classification (NCBI taxonomy): domain Bacteria; kingdom Pseudomonadati; phylum Pseudomonadota; class Gammaproteobacteria; order Pseudomonadales; family Pseudomonadaceae; genus Pseudomonas; species Pseudomonas pohangensis. The sequence goes on from NZ_LT629785.1 coordinate 191,616, forward strand.
GGCCATCAAACGCCGCATCCAGCCGGGCGACAAGATGGCCGGACGTCACGGTAACAAGGGTGTGGTCTCGGTGATCATGCCGGTGGAAGACATGCCGCACGACGTGCATGGCACGCCGGTCGACATCGTCCTCAACCCGCTGGGTGTTCCTTCGCGGATGAACGTTGGCCAGATCCTTGAAACCCACCTTGGCCTGGCGGCTAAAGGTCTGGGTGAGAAGATCAATCGGATGCTCGAAGAGCAACGCAAGGTCGCTGAGCTGCGCAAGTTCATGCAGCAGATCTATAACGAGATCGGCGGGCGTCAGGAAAATCTGGATGAACTGAGCGATCAGGAAATTCTGGACCTGGCCAAAAACCTGCGTGGCGGCGTGCCGATGGCAACACCGGTGTTCGATGGTGCCAAGGAAAGCGAAATCAAGGCCATGCTCAAACTGGCAGATCTGCCGGAGAGCGGTCAGATGCAGCTGTTCGATGGTCGTACCGGTAATACCTTCGAGCGCCCAACGACTGTTGGTTACATGTACATGCTCAAGTTGAACCACTTGGTCGACGACAAGATGCACGCGCGTTCCACCGGCTCTTACAGTCTGGTTACCCAACAGCCGTTGGGTGGTAAGGCGCAGTTCGGTGGCCAGCGTTTCGGGGAGATGGAGGTCTGGGCTCTCGAGGCTTATGGCGCTGCATACACCCTGCAGGAAATGCTGACCGTGAAGTCGGACGATGTGAACGGCCGTACCAAGATGTACAAAAACATCGTGGATGGCGATCACCGCATGGAGCCCGGCATGCCGGAGTCCTTCAACGTGCTGATCAAAGAAATTCGTTCGCTCGGCATCGACATCGAACTGGAAACCGAATAACACGCGTCGCCTGCGTTGCGTCCGGCACATGCCGGCCGCAGCGGGTCCGTGAGGAGGAAAGGCCTTGAAAGACTTGCTGAATCTGTTGAAAAACCAGAATCAAATCGAAGAGTTCGATGCCATTCGTATTGGCTTGGCATCGCCAGAAATGATTCGTTCATGGTCTTTTGGTGAAGTTAAAAAGCCGGAAACCATCAATTATCGTACCTTCAAGCCCGAGCGTGATGGCTTGTTCTGCGCCAAGATCTTTGGCCCGGTAAAGGATTACGAGTGCCTGTGCGGCAAGTACAAGCGCCTCAAGCATCGTGGAGTTATCTGCGAGAAGTGTGGCGTTGAAGTTGCCCTGGCCAAGGTGCGTCGTGAACGCATGGGCCACATCGAACTGGCATCGCCAGTTGCGCATATCTGGTTCCTCAAGTCGCTGCCGAGCCGTATCGGCTTGCTGCTGGACATGACCCTGCGCGATATCGAAAGGGTTCTCTATTTCGAGAGCTATGTAGTTATCGATCCGGGTATGACCACGCTGGAAAAAGGCCAGCTGCTCAACGATGAGCAGTACTTTGAAGCGCTCGAAGAGTTCGGCGATGACTTCGATGCCCGCATGGGCGCCGAGGCTGTTCGCGAGTTGTTGACGGCGATTGATCTCGAGCACGAAATTGGCCGCCTGCGCGAAGAAATTCCGCAAACCAATTCGGAAACCAAGATCAAGAAGCTTTCCAAGCGGCTGAAGTTGATGGAAGCCTTCCAGGGCTCCGGCAATAATCCTCAGTGGATGGTGTTAACTGTTCTGCCGGTACTACCGCCAGACCTTCGGCCGCTTGTTCCGCTGGATGGCGGTCGTTTCGCGACTTCCGACCTGAACGATCTGTACCGTCGGGTGATCAACCGTAACAACCGCCTCAAGCGCCTGCTCGACCTGTCTGCTCCGGACATCATCGTGCGCAATGAAAAGCGCATGCTGCAGGAAGCGGTAGACGCCCTGCTTGATAACGGCCGTCGTGGTCGCGCCATTACCGGCTCGAACAAGCGTCCGCTGAAGTCTCTGGCTGACATGATCAAGGGCAAGCAGGGCCGCTTCCGCCAGAACCTGCTCGGCAAGCGCGTGGACTACTCGGGTCGTTCGGTAATTACCGTTGGCCCGACCCTGCGTCTGCATCAGTGCGGTCTGCCGAAGAAGATGGCTCTCGAGCTGTTCAAGCCGTTCATTTTTGGCAAGCTCGAATTGCGCGGCATGGCAACGACGATCAAAGCGGCCAAGAAAATGGTTGAGCGCGAGCTGCCCGAGGTTTGGGACGTTCTGGCCGAAGTTATTCGCGAACATCCGGTTATGTTGAACCGCGCGCCGACACTGCACCGTCTGGGTATCCAGGCGTTTGAGCCGGTACTTATCGAAGGTAAGGCGATTCAGCTGCACCCATTGGTCTGTGCGGCGTTCAACGCTGACTTCGATGGTGACCAGATGGCCGTACACGTACCGCTGACGCTGGAAGCCCAGCTTGAAGCGCGTGCGCTGATGATGTCGACCAACAACATTCTTTCTCCCGCTAACGGCGAGCCGATCATCGTTCCTTCGCAGGACGTTGTATTGGGTCTGTATTACATGACCCGTGAAGCTATCAATGCCAAGGGCGAGGGCCGGGTTTTTGCTGATCTGCAGGAAGTAGATCGGGTGTTCCGAGCCGGCGATGCCTCGTTGCACGCTAAGGTAAGAGTGCGCATCAACGAGGTGATCAAGGACCGCGATGGCAGCATCACCAAGAACACACGTATCGTTGATACTACTGTCGGGCGTGCGTTGCTGTTCCAGATCGTACCGTCGGGCTTGTCGTTTGACGTCGTCAACCAGTCAATGAAGAAAAAGGCGATCTCCAAGCTGATTAACCAGTGCTATCGCACGGTCGGCCTGAAAGATACCGTTATCTTTGCTGATCAGTTGATGTACACCGGGTTCGCTTATTCCACCATTTCCGGTGTTTCGATTGGCGTAAACGACTTCGTCATCCCCGATGAGAAAGCTCGCATCATCGATGAAGCTACCTCTGAAGTGAAAGAGATCGAGTCGCAGTACGCTTCTGGCCTGGTAACCCAGGGCGAGAAGTACAACAAGGTGATCGACCTCTGGTCGAAGGCCAACGATGAAGTCTCCAAGGCGATGATGAACAACCTTTCGAAAGAGAAGGTCGTTGATCGCGAAGGCAATACTGTAGATCAGGAATCGTTTAACTCGATGTACATGATGGCTGACTCGGGCGCTCGTGGTAGTGCGGCGCAGATTCGCCAGCTGGCCGGTATGCGTGGCCTGATGGCCAAGCCAGACGGATCGATCATCGAGACGCCGATCACCGCCAACTTCCGTGAAGGCTTGAACGTACTGCAGTACTTCATCTCTACTCACGGTGCGCGTAAAGGTCTGGCGGATACTGCCTTGAAGACGGCCAACTCGGGTTATCTGACCCGTCGTCTGGTTGATGTGGCGCAAGACCTGGTGGTTACCGCAATTGACTGCGGCACTGAGCGTGGTCTGCTGATGACGCCGCATATTGAAGGCGGCGATGTTGTCGAGCCTTTGGGTGAGCGCGTACTCGGTCGGGTTATTGCCAAAGATGTTCTCAAGCCCGGTACTGAGGAGGTTATTGTTCCTGCTGGTACCCTGGTTGATGAGCAGTGGGTCGAGTTCATCGAACTGAACAGTATCGATGAGGTAATTGCCCGCTCGCCAATCACCTGTGAAACCCGTTACGGAATCTGTGCCAAATGTTATGGGCGCGATCTGGCACGTGGCCATCAGATCAACATCGGCGAGGCCGTCGGTGTCATCGCAGCTCAGTCGATTGGTGAGCCTGGTACACAGTTGACCATGCGGACCTTCCACATCGGTGGTGCGGCAAGCCGTACTTCTGCCGCTGACAGCGTTCAGGTCAAGAATGGTGGTGCAGTCCGTCTGCATAACCTGAAACACGTTGAACGCCTGGATGGCAGTCTGGTTGCTGTATCCCGTTCCGGAGAGCTGGCTATTGCGGATGAGTTTGGCCGCGAGCGTGAGCGCTACAAGCTGCCTTACGGTGCGGTGATCTCTGTCAAGGAAGGCGACAAGGTTGATGCTGGCGCTATCGTCGCCAAGTGGGATCCTCACACCCACCCGATCGTGACCGAAATGAAGGGTATTGTGACCTTCGTAGGCATGGAAGAAGGCATCACTATCAAGCGCCAGACAGACGAACTGACTGGTCTGACCAACATCGAGGTTCTCGATCCGAAAGATCGTCCGGCCTCGGGCAAGGATATTCGTCCGGCGATCAAAATGGTCGATGCCGACGGTAAAGAGCTGCTGTTGCCGGGCACAGATGTGCCTGCACAGTACTTCCTGCCTGCAAACGCTCTGATTGGTGTGGCGGATGGTGCGCAGATTGGCGTTGGTGATGTTATCGCGCGTATTCCGCAGGAAACCTCGAAGACCCGCGACATTACCGGTGGTCTGCCGCGTGTTGCTGACTTGTTTGAGGCGCGTCGTCCGAAGGAGGCTTCGATTCTTGCTGAGATCAGCGGCACTATCAGTTTCGGTAAAGAAACCAAGGGCAAGCGTCGTTTGGTTATCACCCCTACTGATGGCAGCGATCACTACGAGGAGCTGATTCCGAAATGGCGTCACCTGAACGTGTTCGAGGGTGAACAGGTCAACAAGGGTGAGGTTATTTCCGATGGGCCTAGTGATCCGCATGACATTTTGCGTTTGCTGGGTGTTAGCGCCTTGGCCAAGTACATCGTCAACGAGATCCAGGACGTTTACCGTCTCCAGGGCGTGAAGATCAACGACAAGCACATTGAAACCATTCTGCGGCAGATGCTGCGTAAGGTTGAAGTGACCGAGTCGGGCGATTCCAGTTTCATCAAGGGCGACCAGATGGAACTGACCCATGTACTGGGTGAGAACGAGCGTCTGGCTGCTTCCGAGAAATTCACTGCTAAGTACGATCGCGTCCTGCTGGGGATTACCAAGGCGTCGCTGTCGACCGAGTCCTTTATCTCGGCAGCTTCCTTCCAGGAAACTACTCGAGTGCTGACTGAGGCGGCGGTAACCGGCAAGCGTGACTTCTTGCGCGGGCTGAAGGAGAACGTCGTAGTAGGGCGTTTGATCCCGGCAGGTACTGGTCTGGCTTACCACAGCGAACGCAAGCGTCGTCGTGAAGCGGATAAACCACAGCGCGTAAGTGCCAGCGAAGTTGAAGCAGCTTTGACCGAGGCGCTGAATCTGGGTAACGAATGAGAGTGAACCCGGCCGATTACCGGTCGGGTCTTTCTTGACTGGCTGCATGAGTCTCTTTAGAATCATGCACCCTTAAAATTGGCAGGCCCGTTCTGTCATTTTATTTATGTCGAAAGACAACAGTGGAGCTAGTAGATGGCAACTATCAACCAGCTGGTACGTCAGCCGCGCAAGCGCATCGTCGAGAAAAGCGACGTGCCGGCGCTGCAGAACTGCCCGCAGCGTCGCGGTGTATGCACTCGTGTATACACAACAACGCCGAAAAAACCGAACTCGGCACTGCGTAAAGTGTGTCGTGTACGTTTGACCAATGGTTTTGAAGTCACTTCCTATATCGGCGGTGAAGGTCATAACCTGCAAGAGCACAGTGTGGTTTTGATCCGTGGCGGTCGTGTTAAAGACCTGCCAGGTGTGCGTTATCACACGGTCCGTGGCTCGCTTGATACTACCGGCGTTAAAGGCCGTAATCAGGCTCGCTCGAAGTACGGTACCAAGCGTCCCAAGTAATAGAGTCATTCATTTCATTTAGAGTCGATAAGAGTAAGGTCGGGTATTTTCCCGGACTAACCTGAAGACCGTTAGAGGGCTTATCAATGCCAAGACGTCGTGTAGCAGCAAAGCGTGAAATTCTGGACGATCCGAAATACGGAAGCCAGATTCTCGCCAAATTCATGAACCACGTGATGGAAAGTGGCAAAAAGGCCGTGGCAGAGCGCATCGTTTATGGTGCTTTGGATACGGTCAAGGCGCGCAAGAACAGTGACCCCCTGGAGATCTTCGAGAAAGCTCTCGACGCCATCGCTCCGCTGGTCGAAGTGAAGTCCCGCCGTGTTGGCGGTGCGACTTACCAGGTTCCGGTTGAAGTTCGCCCATCTCGTCGAAATGCACTGGCCATGCGCTGGCTGGTTGATTACGCGCGCAAGCGCGGTGAGAAGTCCATGGCGCTGCGTTTGGCCGGTGAGTTGCTGGACGCTGCTGAAGGCAAAGGCGCTGCAGTGAAAAAGCGTGAAGACGTCCATCGTATGGCAGAAGCCAACAAGGCTTTCTCGCACTATCGCTTCTAACTTTCGGCGCACTTTGATTTCGAGGGCTTTATGGCTCGTACAACCCCTATTAACCGCTACCGCAACATTGGTATCGTCGCGCACGTAGATGCCGGCAAAACCACTACAACGGAGCGCGTTTTGTTTTATACCGGTGTGAACCACAAGATGGGCGAGGTGCATGATGGCGCCGCGACCATGGACTGGATGGCGCAGGAGCAGGAGCGGGGCATTACTATTACTTCCGCTGCGACTACCGCTTTCTGGGAAGGTTCTGTCAAGCAGTTCCCCAAGCATCGCTTCAATATTATCGATACCCCCGGGCACGTTGACTTCACCATTGAAGTAGAGCGCTCGCTGCGCGTACTTGACGGTGCGGTTGTAGTGTTCTGTGGTACTTCGGGTGTTGAGCCGCAGTCGGAAACCGTATGGCGTCAAGCCAACAAATACGGCGTACCGCGTCTTGTTTACGTTAATAAGATGGACCGTGCCGGCGCTAATTTCCTGCGCGTGGTCGGGCAGATCAAGCAGCGTCTGGGCCACACTCCGGTGCCTATTCAGTTGGCGATCGGTGCTGAAGAAAACTTCCAGGGCCAGATTGATCTGATGACTATGGAAGCTGTCTACTGGGACGATGCCGATAAAGGTACGCTTGCTCGCCGCGAGCCTATTCCTGCAGAGCTTCAAGATTTGGCAGATGAGTGGCGCAGCAATATGGTCGAGGCTGCCGCCGAAGCCAATGAAGAGCTTATGAACAAGTACCTGGAAGGCGAAGAGCTGACCAATGACGAGATCAAATCAGCTCTTCGTCAGCGCACGATAGCCGGTGAAATTGTTCTGGCGGTGTGCGGTTCGTCTTTCAAGAACAAGGGTGTTCCTTTGGTGCTTGATGCGGTTATCGACTACCTGCCGGCGCCGGTAGATATTCCGGCTATCAAAGGCTCGGATGTTGATGATGAAACAGTTGCTATGGAGCGCCATGCAAGCGACGAAGAACCGTTTTCTTCGCTGGCCTTCAAGATCGCGACTGACCCCTTTGTTGGTACTCTGACGTTTGCGCGTGTCTACTCTGGCGTTTTGAGTTCAGGTGACAGCGTTCTTAACTCGGTCAAGGGTAAGAAAGAGCGCGTCGGCCGTATGGTGCAGATGCACGCCAATAGCCGGGAAGAAATCAAGGAATGCCGTGCGGGTGACATTGCTGCACTGATTGGCATGAAAGATGTGACCACTGGTGACACTTTGTGTTCGATCGAAAAGCCGATCATTCTTGTGCGTATGGACTTCCCTGAGCCGGTTATTTCGGTTGCAGTTGAGCCGAAGACCAAGGAAGACCAGGAAAAGATGGGTATTGCCTTGGGCAAGCTGGCTCAAGAGGATCCTTCTTTCCGCGTCAAGACTGATGAAGAGACTGGTCAGACGATCATTTCCGGGATGGGTGAGCTGCACCTGGACATTCTGGTAGATCGTATGCGTCGTGAGTTCAATGTTGATGCAAACATTGGCAAGCCGCAGGTTTCTTATCGTGAAAAGATCACGAAGAGTTGCGAAATCGAAGGCAAGTTCGTTCGCCAGTCCGGTGGTCGTGGTCAGTTTGGCCATTGCTGGGTGCGTTTCGCGCCTGCCGATGAAGGCCAGGAAGGTCTGCAGTTTGTCAACGAAGTGGTTGGTGGTGTGATTCCGAAGGAATACATCCCGGCTATTCAGAAGGGCATTGAAGAGCAGATGAAAAACGGTGTTGTTGCCGGTTATCCGCTCATCGGCCTGAAGGCGACTGTGTTTGATGGTTCGTATCACGACGTTGACTCGAACGAGATGGCGTTTAAAGTGGCTGCCTCGATGGCGACCAAGCAGCTGTCCCAGAAGGGTGGTGCTGTAGTGCTTGAGCCGATCATGAAGGTCGAAGTTGTAACGCCTGAAGATTACATGGGTGACGTCATGGGTGACCTGAATCGTCGTCGTGGGATGATTCAGGGCATGGAAGATTCGGTGTCGGGCAAGGTTATCCGTGCCGAGGTTCCATTGGGCGAAATGTTCGGTTATGCGACTGACGTCCGTTCCATGTCTCAGGGTCGCGCGAGCTACTCCATGGAATTTTCTAAATACTCCGAGGCTCCGTCGAATATCGTCGAAGCTATCGTTAAAAGACAAGGCTGATTCAGTCCTTTAGGCTAGAGGTGTATTGTCGTGGCTAAAGAAAAATTTGAACGTAACAAACCGCACGTCAACGTTGGCACCATTGGTCACGTTGACCATGGTAAAACCACTCTGACTGCAGCGCTGACTCGCGTTTGCTCCGAAGTATTCGGCAGCGCAAAGGTAGACTTCGACAAGATCGATAGCGCACCGGAAGAGAAAGCTCGTGGTATCACCATCAACACTGCGCACGTAGAGTACGACTCGTCTGTTCGTCACTACGCGCACGTTGACTGCCCAGGCCACGCTGACTATGTGAAGAACATGATCACCGGTGCTGCGCAGATGGATGGCGCTATCCTGGTTTGCTCGGCCGCAGATGGTCCGATGCCACAAACCCGTGAGCACATTCTGTTGTCCCGTCAGGTTGGCGTTCCTTACATCGTCGTGTTCCTGAACAAGGCTGACATGGTTGATGATGCCGAGCTCCTGGAGCTGGTGGAAATGGAAGTGCGTGACCTGCTCAGCACTTACGATTTCCCGGGCGACGACACTCCGATCATCATCGGCTCCGCGCTGATGGCGTTGAATGGTCAGGATGACAACGAGATGGGCACCACTGCCGTCAAGAAGCTGGTCGAGACTCTGGATAGCTATATCCCTGAGCCGGTCCGTGCCATCGACAAACCATTCCTGATGCCGATCGAAGACGTATTCTCCATCTCCGGCCGCGGTACCGTGGTAACCGGTCGTGTAGAGCGCGGGATCGTCAAGATCCAGGAAGAAATCGAGATCGTTGGTCTGCGTCCTACCACCAAAACAACCTGTACTGGTGTAGAGATGTTCCGCAAGCTGCTCGACGAAGGTCGTGCTGGCGAGAACTGCGGTGTATTGCTGCGCGGTACCAAGCGTGATGACGTCGAGCGTGGTCAGGTTCTGGCCAAGCCGGGCACCATCAAGCCGCATACCAAGTTCGAGTCGGAAGTGTATGTGCTGTCGAAGGAAGAAGGCGGGCGTCACACACCATTCTTCAAGGGCTATCGCCCGCAGTTCTACTTCCGTACTACCGACGTTACCGGTAGCTGCGAACTGCCGGAAGGCGTTGAGATGGTAATGCCAGGCGACAACGTGCAGATGGTTGTTACCTTGATCAAGCCAATTGCCATGGAAGACGGCCTGCGTTTCGCGATTCGCGAGGGTGGCCGTACCGTTGGTGCTGGCGTGGTAGCCAAGATCATCGAGTAATCGAATCTTGTCGACTGGAAAGGCCCCTGCGGGGGCCTTTCTATTTGTAGATCATTGATTGACACCCGCCAGGTGCATCCGTACAATTACGCCTCCTTTTATCGGGCGTACTGTGCTTGATGGGAATGGCAACTTGGAGTCAGAGCTCAAATGCAAAACCAACAAATCAGAATTCGATTGAAGGCTTTTGACCATCGCCTGATCGATCAGTCTACCCAGGAAATCGTGGAAACCGCGAAACGTACTGGTGCTCAGGTGCGTGGGCCGATTCCATTGCCTACTCGCAAGGAGCGTTTCACCGTTCTGGTTTCTCCGCACGTCAACAAAGACGCGCGCGACCAGTACGAAATTCGCACGCACAAGCGTGTACTGGATATCGTTCAGCCCACTGACAAAACTGTCGATGCGCTAATGAAGCTTGATCTTGCAGCTGGTGTGGAAGTGCAGATCAGCCTCGGCTAAAACCTTGCGGTTTTAGTCGTGTAACGCTCTGAAATGGGCGGCCATAGCGGGTGAAAGCCCCGTACACTAATGAGGTTTACAACATGACTATTGGTTTAGTCGGTCGTAAGTGCGGTATGACCCGCATTTTTACCGAAGAAGGTGTCTCCATTCCGGTTACGGTCATTGAGGTCGAGCCGAATAGAGTTACACAGTTCAAATCAGAAGATACTGATGGCTATCGCGCTATTCAGGTTACCGTTGGTGAGCGTCGTGCTTCCCGTGTGACCAAGGCGCAGGCGGGTCACTTTGCCAAGGCAAAAGTAGCCGCCGGTCGCAACGTCATGGAGTTCCGTCTTGAAGATGGCGACTACCAGGCTGGCGACGAGGTCAAGGTCGAATTGTTCCAGGCTGGACAGATGGTGGATGTCACCGGTCAGTCCAAGGGTAAAGGCTTTGCCGGTACCATCAAGCGCTGGAACTTCCGTGGCCAAGATAATACCCACGGCAACTCCCTTTCTCACCGCGTTCCGGGTTCGATTGGACAGTGTCAGACCCCAGGTCGGGTTTTCAAGGGCAAGAAAATGTCCGGGCACATGGGCGACAGGCGTGTGACGGTTCAGTCCCTGGAAGTTGTGCGCGTCGATGCAGAACGCAATCTGTTGCTGGTCAAGGGCGCTGTGCCTGGTGCTACCGGTAGCGATGTGGTTGTGCGTCCGGCAGCCAAGGCTCGCGGTTAAGAGAGGAAGCTGAGATGCAACTTAATGTGAATGGCGCTCCGGCTATCGAAGTCTGCGAGCGTACTTTTGGTGGCGAGTTCAATGAAACTTTGGTCCATCAAGCTGTAGTCGCCTATATGGCCGGCGGCCGTCAGGGCAGCAAGCAGCAGAAGACCCGTTCCGATGTGCGTGGTGGTGGTAAGAAGCCATGGCGTCAGAAGGGTACTGGGCGTGCTCGTGCGGGCACGATTCGCAGCCCGATCTGGCGTGGGGGTGGTGCTACCTTTGCGGCGCGTCCACAAGATCACGAGCAAAAGCTGAACAAGAAGATGTATCGCGCAGCAATGCGTTCGATTCTTGCCGAGCTTGCACGTACTGATCGCCTGGTTGTTGTGCAGGACTTTTCGGTGGAATCGCCGAAGACCAAAGCATTGCTGGGCAAGCTTGATGGTATGGGTCTGGCTGATGTGCTGATTGTTTCCGATGCCATCGACCAGAACCTGTATCTGGCTGCGCGTAATCTGCCGCATGTAGATGTTCGTGACGTGCAGGGTTCGGATCCAGTAAGCCTGATCGCTTATGACAAGGTGCTGGTAACCGTGTCTGCCGTGAAGAAATTTGAGGAGCTGCTGGCATGAACCAGGAACGCGTATTCAAAGTACTGCTAGGTCCGCACGTTTCCGAGAAGGCTACTGTGCTGGCTGACGGTAAAAGCCAATTTGTTTTCAAGGTTGCTACTGATGCAACCAAGCTGGAAATCAAGAGGGCCGTAGAAAGCCTGTTCAGCGTGAAAGTCGCTGGTATTTGCACCTTGAATGTTAAGGGCAAGACCAAGCGTACCGCTCGCGGCCTGGGCAAGCGCAACGACTGGAAGAAGGCGTATATCGCTCTCCAGCCGGGTCAAGATCTCGATTTCGCCAGCAGCGCTGAGTAAAGGGGTGCATCATGGCAATCGTTAAATGCAAACCGACTTCCGCTGGCCGCCGTTTCGTGGTCAAGGTTGTCAATAAAGATCTGCACAAGGGCGCACCTTACGCTCCGCTGCTCGAGAAAAAATCGAAAACAGGCGGCCGTAACAACAATGGGCGTATTACTACGCGTCACATTGGTGGTGGTCACAAGCAGCATTATCGTCTGGTAGATTTTCGTCGCAACGACAAGGACGGTATTCCGGCCACTGTCGAGCGCATCGAATATGATCCGAACCGTACCGCACACATCGCTTTGTTGATGTATGCAGACGGCGAGCGTCGCTACATCATCGCGCCAAAAGGCGTAAGTGCTGGCGACCAGTTGATTGCTGGTTCTGCTGCGCCGATCAAAGCCGGTAACTGCATGGCTCTGCGTAATATTCCGGTCGGTTCGACTGTTCACGGAATAGAGATGAAGCCAGGTAAAGGTGCGCAAATTGCGCGCTCAGCAGGTGCTTCGGCTCAGCTGGTTGCGCGTGAAGGTGTCTATGTCACCTTGCGTTTGCGTTCCGGTGAAATGCGCAAAATTCTGTCCGAATGCCGGGCGACCCTGGGTGAAGTCTCGAATTCCGAGCACAGCCTGCGTTCGTTGGGTAAGGCAGGTGCCAAGCGTTGGCGCGGAGTTCGTCCTACCGTTCGCGGTGTGGCAATGAACCCTGTTGATCACCCGCATGGTGGTGGTGAAGGTCGTACGTCGGGTGGTCGTCATCCGGTGTCTCCATGGGGCTTCCCGACTAAGGGCGCGAAGACTCGTGGTAACAAGCGTACTGACAACATGATCGTCCGTCGTCGCAATAAATAAAGGGATACGACAGTGCCACGTTCTCTGAAAAAAGGTCCTTTTATCGATCTTCACCTAATGAAGAAGGTCGAAGTTGCGGTTGAAAAGAATGATCGCAAGCCAGTGAAAACCTGGTCGCGTCGCTCGATGATTCTGCCGCAGATGGTCGGTCTGACCATCGCCGTGCATAACGGTCGTCAACATGTCCCGGTTCTGGTGAACGAAGACATGGTCGGCCACAAACTCGGCGAGTTCGCTGCTACCCGCACTTATCGTGGGCATGTGGCTGACAAGAAAGCCAAGCGTTAAGGGGTTAGGAAATGGAAGTAGCCGCTAAGTTGTCGGGCGCTCGCATATCTGCCCAGAAAGCCCGCTTGGTCGCAGACCAGATTCGCGGGAAAAAGGTGGGTGAAGCGCTCAATCTTCTGGCTTTCAGCAGTAAGAAAGCCGCGGAGATAATGAAGAAAGTGCTGGAGTCGGCTGTGGCCAACGCTGAGCACAACGAAGGCGCGGATGTGGATGACCTCAAGGTTTCCACAGTCTTCGTAAACGAGGGGCGTTCGCTGAAGCGCATCATGCCGCGTGCCAAAGGCCGCGCTGATCGCATCGTCAAGCGGTCTTGCCATATTACTGTCAAGGTTGCCGACAAGTAACGGAGTCGAACAGATGGGTCAGAAAGTACATCCCACTGGCATACGCCTGGGAATCGTCAAGGATCACACCTCCGTCTGGTACGCCAGCGGTCGGACTTATGCGGACTATTTGTTTGCAGATCTGATGGTGCGTGAATATCTCCAAGACAAATTAAAAAACGCGTCCGTTAGCCGTATCGACATTGCTCGTCCGGCTCAAACCGCAAAGATCACCATTCACACTGCTCGTCCCGGCATCGTAATCGGGAAGAAAGGTGAGGATGTTGAAAAACTGCGTCAGGACCTGACCAAGAAAATGGGTGTGCCCGTGCACATCAACATCGAAGAGATCCGCAAGCCGGAACTCGACGGTCTGCTGGTAGCCCAGAGCGTGGCTCAGCAGCTGGAACGCCGTGTAATGTTCCGTCGCGCTATGAAGCGCGCAGTACAGAACGCGATGCGTATTGGCGCTAAAGGCGTCAAGATCCAGGTAAGCGGTCGTCTTGGTGGTGCCGAAATTGCTCGTACCGAGTGGTATCGCGAAGGTCGTGTACCTTTGCACACTCTGCGTGCTGACATTGACTATGCAACTTACGAAGCGCACACCACTTACGGTGTGATTGGCGTAAAGGTATGGATCTTCAAGGGCGAGGTCATCGGTGGCCTGCGTGAAGAACTGAAACCTTTGGCGCCTGCGCCTCGCAAGAAAGCCGCCAGGTAAGGAGTACGCCAAATGTTGCAACCAAAGCGTACAAAATTCCGCAAGCAGATGACTGGTCACAACCGTGGCCTGGCTCAGCGCGGTAGCAAAGTCAGCTTCGGCGAGTTTGCTTTGAAAGCAGTTGCCCGTGGTCGACTGACCGCACGCCAGATTGAGTCGGCACGTCGTGCCCTGACTCGTCACGTAAAACGTGGCGGTAAAATCTGGATTCGTGTTTTCCCGGACAAGCCAGTTACCAAGAAGCCTCTCGAAGTACGTATGGGTAAAGGTAAAGGTAGTGTTGAATACTGGGTATGCCAGATTCAGCCAGGCAAAGTCCTTTACGAGATCGAGGGTGTTTCCGAGGAGCTGGCGCGTGAAGCATTTGCTCTGGCTGCTGCAAAGCTGCCTCTCGCCACCTCCTTTGTTAAGCGGACGGTGATGTGATGAAAGCGAGTGAACTTCGTGGAAAAACAGCACAGCAGTTGAACGAGCAATTGCTCGGTCTGCTGCGCGACCAGTTCAATCTGCGTATGCAGAAAGCAACTGGCCAGTTGGGGCAGTCTCACCTGCTCTTGCAAGTTAAGCGCGACATTTCTCGCGTGAAGACTGTGCTCAACCAGCAGGCAGGTAAGTAATTATGGGTGAAGCTCAGATTGATGTCCGTACGCTGACAGGCCGTGTCGTCAGCGACAAAATGGACAAAACCATCACCGTTAAGATCGAGCGTCGCGTTAAGCACCCGATCTACGGTAAGTACGTGAAGCGTTCGACCAAGTTGCACGCACACGACGAAAGTAACCAGTGCCGCATTGGTGATCTTGTCACCATTCGCGAGACCCGTCCGCTGGCTAAGACCAAGGCTTGGGCCTTGGTTGCAGTCGTCGAGCGCGCTGTTGAAGTTTGAGGTGAGACACCATGATTCAGACTCAATCCATGCTCGATGTGGCCGATAACAGCGGTGCACGCCGTGTCATGTGTATCAAAGTCCTGGGTGGTTCCCATCGCCGCTATGCCGGCATTGGTGACATCATCAAGGTTACCGTGAAGGAAGCAATTCCGCGCGGCAAGGTAAAAAAAGGTCAGGTAATGACCGCAGTTGTGGTACGTACCCGTCACGGTGTGCGTCGCCCGGACGGCTCCATTATCCGTTTCGACGGTAACGCTGCTGTTCTGCTGAACAACAAGCAAGAGCCGATCGGCACCCGCATTTTCGGGCCGGTGACGCGTGAACTTCGCTCTGAGAAGTTCATGAAGATCGTATCGCTCGCCCCCGAAGTGCTGTAAGGAGAAGGCGTCATGCAAAAGATTCGTCGTGACGACGAGATCATCGTCATCGCCGGCAAGGATAAAGGTAAGCGCGGTAAGGTGCTGAAGGTGCTCGCTGATGACCGTCTGGTCGTTGGCGGGATCAACATCGTCAAGCGTCATACCAAGCCTAACCCCATGTCAGGTGTACAAGGCGGTATCGTCGAGAAAGAGGCGCCATTGAACGTCTCTAACGTCGCCATTTTCAACGGCGAAACCAACAAGGCAGATCGTGTTGGTTTCAAAGTAGAAGAAGGCAAGAAAATTCGTGTCTTCAAGTCGACCCAAAAAGCGGTTGATGCTTGAACACTGCTAGGTAGAAGACCATGGCACGACTAAAAGAGATTTACCGGAAAGAACTCGCACCCAAGCTGAAAGAAGAGCTGAAGCTTGGCAATGTGATGGAAGTTCCGCGCGTTACAAAAATTACACTCAACATGGGTATTGGCGAAGCAATCGGCGATAAGAAAATTATCGAGCATGCCGTAGCTGATATCGAGAAGATCACCGGCCAGAAAGCTGTAGTGACCTATGCCCGCAAGTCAATTGCAGGCTTCAAGGTTCGTGAAGGTTGGCCGATTGGCGTAAAAGTAACTTTGCGCCGTGATCGTATGTATGAGTTCCTGGACCGTCTGTTGGCGATCTCCCTTCCGCGGGTGCGTGACTTCCGCGGGCTGAATGCCAAGTCCTTCGATGGCCGTGGCAACTACAGCATGGGCGTGAAAGAGCAGATCATTTTCCCGGAAATCGATTACGACAAGATTGATGCACTACGTGGTCTGGATATTACTCTTACCACTACTGCGCGTAACGATGACGAAGGTCGCGCTCTGCTGCGTGCCTTTAAATTCCCGTTCCGTAACTGATTTGGAGTTGGAACATGGCCAAAATGAGCATGAAAAACCGCGAGCTGAAGCGTCAGCTCACGGTAGCAAAGTTCGCTAAAAAGCGTGCCGAGCTGAAAGCTACCATCGCCAATCCGAATACCTCTCCGGAAGCGCGCTGGGAAGCTCAGGTAGCACTGCAAAAGCAACCACGCGATGCGAGCAAGTCTCGTCTGCGCAACCGTTGCCGCATCACTGGTCGCCCACATGGGGTTTACCGCAAGTTCGGCCTTGGCCGTAACAAGCTGCGTGAAGCCGCTATGCGTGGTGATGTCCCAGGCCTGGTAAAAGCCAGCTGGTAAAATCGGCATATATCAGTGGCTTTGCTGCTGATATCGCCAGTTAATGAAACGAGCCCCTATTGGGGCTTGTTTCATTTCGAGCTTTTCATTAGAATTGCCGGCTCGCCGAACTCTGGACATTTCCTGTGCGTGGTTTCGGTGATCAGGATCGAAAGATCATATTTTTTAGGAGCAACTAGCCCATGAGTATGCAGGACCCGTTAGCGGACATGCTAACTCGTATCCGTAATGCCCAGATGGCTGAAAAGTCCGTCGTAAGCATGCCGTCTTCCAAGCTGAAGGTGGCTGTAGCAAACGTTCTGAGTAACGAAGGCTATATTTCGGGGTACCAGGTGACCAGCGAAGCCAAACCGCTGCTGTCCATCGAGCTTAAGTATTTCGAAGGCCGTCCGGTTATCGAAGAAATTAAGCGCGCCAGTCGTCCTGGCTTGCGCCAGTACAAATCCGTCGATCAGCTGCCAAAAGTACGTGGTGGTCTGGGCGTTTCGATTGTCTCCACCAACAAGGGTGTGATGACTGATCGTTCGGCCCGCGCCGCTGGCGTTGGTGGCGAAGTGCTCTGCACAGTGTTCTAAGGGGAATAAGCATGTCTCGTGTTGCTAAAAACCCCGTCAAGCTGCCTGCCGGCGTTGAAATAAAGATTGCAGGCCAGCAGCTTTCGGTAAAGGGCGCAAAGGGCGCTCTCGAACTGAATGTTCACCCGTCCGTTGAAGTGACTCAGGAATCTGATGAGCTGCGTTTTGCTGCGCGTAATGGCGATGTGCAGAACCGTGCAATGGCCGGAACCACGCGCGCACTCGTAAACAACATGGTAGTCGGCGTCAGCCAGGGCTTCGAGCGTAAGCTCCAGCTGGTAGGTGTCGGTTACAAGGCGCAGGCCAAGGGTCAGGTGTTGTCGCTTGCTCTCGGTTTCTCGCACCCGGTTGATTATGAATTGCCGCAAGGTGTTACCGCTGAGACGCCAAGCCAGACCGATATCCTGATCAAGGGTGTCGATAAGCAACTGGTTGGTCAAGTGGCTGCCGAGATCCGCGATTTCCGTCCGCCAGAGCCTTACAAGGGCAAAGGTGTTCGGTATTCGGATGAAGTCGTCCGCCGTAAAGAAGCTAAGAAGAAGTAGGGCATAGCAAATGAGCGTAAAGAAAGAAACTCGTCTGCGTCGTGCTCGCAAGGCACGCCTGAAAATGCACGAGCTGCAAGCCATACGCCTTTGCGTGTATCGCTCTTCGCAGCACATGTACGCGCAGGTCATTACGGCCGATGGCGGAAAAGTCCTGGCAAGTGCTTCGACTTTGGACAAAGAACTGCGTGATGTTGCTACAGGCAACGTGGACGCGGCCAAGAAGGTTGGTCAATTGGTGGCAGAGCGTGCGAAAGCTGCAGGCGTTACTCAGGTAGCGTTTGATCGTTCTGGCTTCAAGTACCACGGCCGCGTTAAGGCGCTGGCTGAAGCTGCTCGTGAAGGCGGGCTGGAGTTCTAAGTTATGGCAAATAACGAGCAAAAGCGCGACGAAGGTTACATCGAGAAGCTGATTCAGGTGAACCGCGTTGCCAAAACCGTTAAAGGTGGCCGTATCTTCACTTTCACAGCGTTGACTGTTGTGGGTGATGGAAAGGGTCGGGTTGGATTCGGTCGTGGCAAATCGCGTGAAGTGCCTGCGGCTATCCAGAAAGCGATGGAAGCAGCGCGTCGCAATATGATCCAGGTAGATTTGAATGGCACTACTTTGCAGTACGCCATCAAGTCCAACCATGGTGCTTCCAAGGTTTACATGCAGCCTGCTTCCGACGGTACCGGTGTGATTGCCGGTGGTGCAATGCGCGCCGTTCTGGAAGTGGCCGGTGTCCACAACGTTCTGGCCAAGTGCTACGGTTCGACCAATCCAGTGAACGTGGTTTATGCCACTTTCAAGGGTTTGAAGCACATGCAGTCGCCTGAAAGCATTGCAGCCAAGCGCGGCAAGAGCGTAGAGGAGATCCTCTGATCATGGCTATCGCAACCGTAAAAGTAACGCTGATTAAAAGCGTAAGTGGTCGTTTGGCCAATCATAAAGCTTGCGTCAAGGGTCTTGGCCTGCGTCGCATTGGTCATAGCGTTGAGGTTCAGGATACGCCTGAAAATCGCGGCATGATGAACAAGGCTTACTACTTGCTCCGTGTGGAGGGTTAACCCATGCAACTGAACGATTTGCGTTCCGCGCCGGGTGCTCGTCGCGAAAAGCTGCGGCCGGGCCGTGGTATAGGTAGCGGATTAGGCAAGACCGGTGGTCGTGGTCACAAGGGCCAGACTTCGCGTTCCGGTGGCACCATCGCACCTGGTTTCGAGGGTGGCCAACAGCCTCTGCACCGTCGCCTGCCAAAATTTGGTTTTGTTTCCCTCAAGGCCATGGACCGCGCAGAAGTGCGTACTTCCGAGCTGGCAAAAGTGGAAGGCGACGTGGTTTCTCTTCAGTCGCTGAAGGATGCCAACATTATCAACCAGCATATTCAGCGTGTAAAAGTCATGCTGTCTGGTGAGGTTGGTCGTGCTGTTACCCTTAATGGTATCGCTGCCACCAAGGGTGCGCGGGCGGCTATCGAAGCAGCTGGCGGTAAGTTCGAGGAATAAATGGCCAAGCAAGGTGCTCTCTCTTCGCTGAATAATGGTGGGCTGTCCGAGCTTTGGGCTCGGCTGCGCTTCCTTCTGTTGGCGATAGTTGTCTATCGGATTGGTGCGCACATTCCAGTTCCAGGTATTAACCCGGACCGTTTGGCGGCACTGTTCAAGCAAAACGAGGGAACCATCCTTAGTCTGTTCAATATGTTTTCCGGCGGCGCGCTGGAGCGCATGTCCATCTTTGCGCTGGGGATCATGCCGTACATTTCGGCATCGATCATCATGCAATTGATGACTGCAGTCAGTCCGCAGCTGGAGCAATTGAAAAAGGAAGGGGCATCTGGTCGGCACAAGATCAGCCAGTACACGCGCTACGGCACACTTGCTCTGGCGCTTCTGCAGGCAACCGGGATGTCGATCGGGCTTGCTGGTCAGGGCGTGGCTTTTTCCAGTGACTTTGCTTTCCACTTTGTTGCAGTAACTACGTTTGTTTCAGGTGCAATGTTCATGATGTGGCTTGGCGAGCAGATCACTGAACGTGGCGTAGGTAACGGCATTTCAATGCTCATATTTGCGGGCATTGTGGCGGGTCTGCCTAGTGCAATCGGGCAGTCTTTCGAGTCTGCACGTCAGGGCGATATCAACATTTTCGCGCTGGTTGCCATTGGCATGCTGGCAGTAGCGATCATCGGCTTTGTGGTGTTCATTGAGCGCGGCCAGCGACGTATTGCCGTGCATTACGCGAAGCGTCAGCAAGGCCGTAAGGTCTTCGCTGCGCAGACTAGCCATCTGCCATTGAAGGTGAACATGGCGGGCGTTATTCCGGCCATTTTTGCCAGTAGCATTCTGTTGTTTCCAGCCTCGCTTGGTTCCTGGTTTGGTCAGGCCGAGGGGTTGGGTTGGCTGCAGGATATCTCTCAGTCGATTGCTCCAGGGCAGCCACTGAATATCCTGTTGTTCAGCGCCGGCATTATCTTTTTCTGCTTCTTCTATACGGCTTTGATGTTCAATCCGAAAGATGTCGCGGAAAACCTGAAAAAGTCTGGTGCATTCATTCCGGGTATCCGTCCGGGTGAGCAGTCAGCGCGTTATATTGATGGCGTTCTGACTCGTCTTACCATGTTCGGTGCCCTGTATATGACGGCTGTATGTCTGCTTCCACAGTTTTTGGTGGTGGCTGCAAATGTGCCGTTCTACCTCGGCGGGACCTCGTTGCTGATCGTGGTCGTGGTTGTTATGGACTTCATGTCCCAAGTACAATCACACCTTGTTTCGCATCAATATGATTCCCTGATGAAGAAAGCAAACCTGAAGGGCTACGGCAGCGGAATGCTTCGCTGAAATAGTTTCGTAAGGTTCTAGGAGTAACTGATGAAAGTTCGTGCATCGGTCAAGAAGATGTGCCGTAACTGCAAGATCGTTCGACGCGAAGGCGTTGTACGCGTGATCTGCAGCACGGAGCCGCGTCACAAGCAGCGCCAAGGCTGAGTGTGAGTTAAGCGTTTGAGCTCGACAGCTAGTGTGCTGTCGGGTTGATTCTTGTTTATTACAGCGCTAAAATCCTGCGCCCTTTTCTTGGCTTCCTGGGCGGAGAATGCTGTCAATTGGAGTTCCACTGAATGGCCCGTATTGCAGGCGTTAACATTCCGGATAACAAACATACTGTTATCTCGCTGACCTACATCTATGGTGTCGGTCGCACAACAGCGCAGAACATCTGTGCTGCAGCCGGGGTAAACCCGGCGGCAAAAATAAAAGATCTGTCTGACGAGCAGGTCGAACTGCTGCGCGGCGAAGTCACCAAGCTCAATGTTGAAGGTGATTTGCGTCGTGAAATCAACATGAACGTCAAGCGTTTGATGGACTTGGGCTGCTACCGCGGTCTGCGTCATCGTCGTGGCTTGCCCGTTCGTGGTCAGCGTACGAAGACTAACGCGCGTACCCGTAAAGGCCCGCGTAAGCCGATCCGCAAGTAATTGCGCCCGCGAATCGACAGGAATTAAGTCATGGCTAAGCCAGCTGCTCGTCCCCGTAAGAAAGTTAAAAAAACAGTTGTTGATGGAATTGCACATGTACATGCATCTTTCAATAACACCATTGTGACCATCACTGACCGTCAGGGTAATGCGCTTTCATGGGCTACCTCCGGCGGATCTGGATTCCGTGGTTCCCGTAAAAGCACCCCGTTTGCTGCGCAGATTGCAGCCGAACGTGCCGGTCAAGCTGCGCTGGAATACGGACTCAAGAATCTCGACGTGAACGTCAAAGGCCCTGGTCCAGGGCGTGAATCCGCTGTGCGTGCTTTGAACGCTTGCGGCTACAAGATCGCTAGCATCACCGATGTGACACCCATCCCGCATAACGGATGCCGTCCTTCGAAAAAGCGTCGCGTGTAATAGGAGACAGTGAAAAATGGCTCGATACATTGGTCCCAAATGCAAACTGTCCCGTCGCGAAGGCACTGATCTCTTTCTGAAGAGCGGTGTTCGTGCGATTGAGTCCAAGTGCAATATCGAAGCGGCTCCCGGCATCCATGGTGCTCGCCGTGGACGCTTGTCCGATTACGGTTTGCAGTTGCGTGAAAAGCAGAAAGTGCGTCGTATCTACGGAGTTCTTGAGCGTCAGTTCAGTGGTTATTACAAAGAAGCTGCCCGTAAAAAAGGTGCTACTGGCGAGAACCTGCTGCAGATTCTTGAATGCCGTCTGGACAACGTCGTATACCGTATGGGTTTTGGTGCTACTCGCGCAGAATCGCGTCAGTTGGTATCCCACAAAACCATCAGCGTTAACGGCAGTACAGTGAACGTGCCTTCGTATCAGGTTAAGCCTGGTGACGTGGTTGCCGTTCGTGAAAAGTCGAAGAACCAACTACGCATTGCCCAGGCACTTGATTTGTGTGTGCAGCGCGGACGTGTTGAATGGGTCGAAGTAGATTCTGAAAAGAAATCTGGTCTGTTCAAGAACGTGCCGGCTCGTAGCGATTTGTCCGCCGACATCAACGAAAACCTGATTGTCGAGCTCTACTCCAAGTAAGGGCTAGAACATAGGTGTATCCATGCAGACTTCGGTAAATGAGTTCCTGACACCCCGTCATATTGATGTTCAGGTTGTCAGTTCGACCCGCGCCAAGATTACTCTCGAGCCTCTCGAGCGTGGTTTTGGGCATACGCTGGGTAACGCGCTACGGCGCATCCTGCTGTCATCAATGCCCGGCTGCGCAGTAGTCGAAGTAGAGATTGATGGTGTCCTGCACGAGTACAGTGCAATTGAGGGCGTACAAGAGGACGTTATCGAGATTCTGTTGAATCTCAAAGGTCTTGCCATCAATTTGCACGGTCGTGACGAAGTCACTTTGAGCCTGGTCAAAAAAGGTTCTGGTGTAGTCACTGCCGCAGATATCCAGCTGGATCATGATGTCGAGATCGTTAATCCCGATCACGTCATTGCGAATCTTGCCAGTAACGGTGCTCTGAGCATGCAGCTCAAGATTTGCCGTGGCCGTGGCTACGAGCCGGCTGATGCGCGTCAGAGCGAAGAAGACGAAACCCGTAGCATTGGTCGTCTTCAGCTTGATGCAACGTTCAGCCCGGTTCGTCGTATTGCCTATGTTGTCGAGAATGCTCGTGTTGAGCAGCGTACCAACCTCGACAAGCTGGTTATTGATCTGGAAACCAATGGCACTCTGGATCCGGAAGAAGCTATTCGCCGTGCAGCGACCATCCTGCAGCAGCAGCTGGCCGCCTTTGTTGACCTCAAGGGAGACATTCAGCCGGTAGCTGTTTCGCAGGAAGACGAGATCGATCCGATCCTGTTGCGCCCTGTGGATGATCTGGAACTGACTGTGCGTTCGGCTAACTGTCTGAAGGCAGAAAACATCTACTACATCGGTGATTTGATTCAGCGTACCGAAGTTGAGTTGTTGAAGACTCCGAACCTGGGCAAGAAGTCTCTGACTGAGATCAAAGACGTTCTCGCTTCCCGTGGTCTGTCGCTCGGTATGCGCCTGGATAACTGGCCACCGGCAAGTCTGAAGAAGGACGATAAGGCTATCGCCTGATCGTCCGTAATCACCGAACCTAAAGTTTGGTAAGGAATTTCAATCATGCGTCATCGTAAAAGTGGCCGTCACCTCAGCCGGACCAGCTCGCATCGCAAGGCTATGTTCCAGAACATGGCGGTGTCGTTGTTCGAGCACGAACTGATTAAAACTACTCTGCCAAAAGCCAAAGAGCTGCGTCGCGTTGCTGAGCCGCTGATCACTTTGGCCAAGGAAGATAACGTTGCCAATCGCCGTCTGGCGTTTGACCGGACTCGCTCGAAAGAGGCAGTTGGTAAACTGTTCAACGATCTGGGTAAGCGCTATGCCACCCGCAATGGTGGTTATCTGCGGATTCTGAAGTGTGGCTTCCGCGCAGGCGATAATGCTCCTATGGCTTATGTTGAACTGGTTGACCGTCCCGTCACTGGTCAGGTTGAAGCTGCAGAGTAAAGTTTTCGCGTTCAATAAAAAGCCGGGCATGCCCGGCTTTTTATTGTCTGAAAAATGACCTTCAGCACCTTGGCCAGGATGCTGCAGGTCGCCAGGCCGGCACTCAGTTAATGTCCGCGTTGCAGGACGTCTTGAAGATAGTGGCCGGTATGTGATTGTGGCAGCGAAGCGACATGCTCCGGTGTTCCGCAGGCAATGATCTGCCCGCCTTTGGATCCGCCCTCTGGCCCGAGATCGACGATCCAGTCGGCCGTTTTGATTACATCCAGATTGTGCTCAATAACCACTACTGTGTTGCCGTGATCACGCAGGCGGTGCAGTACTTCGAGTAGCTGTTTGATGTCGGCAAAATGCAGTCCGGTGGTCGGCTCGTCGAGTATATATAGCGTCTTTCCGGTATCGCGCTTGGACAGTTCACGGGAAAGCTTCACCCGTTGCGCTTCCCCTCCGGACAGGGTGGTCGCGCTCTGTCCCAGCTTGATGTAGGACAGGCCAACATCGATCAGGGTTTGCAGTTTTCGCGCTAGTGCAGGAACAGCATCAAAGAAGCTCCGCGCCTCCTCTATGGTCATGTCGAGAACTTCGGTAATGCTCTTGCCCTTGTACTTTACTTCCAGCGTTTCGCGGTTATAGCGTTTGCTTTTGCAGGTATCGCAGGCCACATAAATATCTGGCAGGAAGTGCATTTCTACTTTGATGACGCCATCGCCCTGGCATGCCTCGCAGCGGCCGCCCTTGACGTTGAAAGAAAAGCGCCCGGGACCATAACCGCGGGAACGCGCCTCAGGGACGCTGGAAAATAGTTCGCGAATCGGAGTGAAAAGCCCCGTGTAGGTCGCCGGATTGGAGCGTGGTGTGCGGCCAATGGGGCTCTGATCTATATCCACTACCTTGTCCAGATGCTGCAAGCCATCAAAGGAAAGGTAGGGAGCTGCCTCAAGAGTAGTGGCGCCATTCAAGGCTGTAGCGGTAATCGGGTAAAGGGTGTTGTTGATCAGTGTTGACTTGCCTGAGCCGGAGACTCCGGTGATGCAGGTGAGCAAGCCGGCCGGAATTTCCAGATCGACGTTACGCAGGTTATTTCCGCTTGCGCCTTTCAGGCTGAGCAGTTTGTCGGGATTACAGCTTGTGCGCGATGCAGGTAATTCAATCCGCTCACGTCCCGAAAGGTACTTTCCGGTTAACGAGTCAGGGTGATTCATCACTTCGGTTGGGGTACCTTCCGCGACTATCCTGCCGCCGTGGACGCCAGCGCCGGGGCCTATGTCGACCACGTAGTCTGCCAGGCGGATGGCATCTTCATCGTGTTCCACCACTATTACCGTATTGCCGATATCGCGCAGGTGAGTAAGGGTGCCGAGCAGTCGTTCATTGTCTCGCTGGTGCAGGCCGATAGAGGGCTCATCGAGGATGTACATGACGCCAACCAGTCCAGCACCTATCTGACTGGCCAGACGGATCCGCTGTGCTTCACCGCCCGAGAGCGTGTCCGCACTGCGATCCAGAGTCAGATAATCCAGACCGACATTGACCAGGAATTGCAGCCTTTGGCGGATTTCCTTGAGAATTTTGTCGGCAATTTCGCCGCGGCGGCCGGGCAAAGTGAGACTGGCAAAGTAATCGCAGGCATCGCCGACAGGAAAGCCGGAGACTTCTGGCAGGGTGCGTTCGCCCACCCAGACGTGACGTGCCTCGCGGCGCAGGCGTGCGCCGTGGCAGTCCGGGCATGGTTGCGTGCTGAGATACTTGCTCAGTTCCTCGCGAACCGTCGGCGACTCGGTTTCCCGATAGCGGCGTTCCAGGTTGGGCACAATGCCTTCAAAGGGATGTGAACGCTTGACGATATCGCCGCGGTCATTCAGGTAACGGAATTCAATATTGTCTTTGCCCGAGCCGTGCAACACGCTTTTCTGGTGCGCCGGGCTCAATTCGCCAAAAGGTGTGTCGAGGCTGAAAGCATAATGCTCGGCGAGGGATGTGAGCATCTGGAAGTAGTACAGATTGCGCCGGTCCCAGCCGCGAATAGCCCCTTCGGCAAGGGTCAGATCACTGTTTACCAGACGGCGGGTATCAAAAAACTGCTTGACCCCGAGGCCGTCGCAGGCCGGACAGGCGCCAGCCGGGTTGTTGAAAGAGAACAGTTTTGGCTCGAGTTCGCTGATCGAATGGCCGCATTGCGGGCAGGCGAAGCGCGCAGAGAAGATGATTTCCTCGCCCGCACCGTCATCCATTGGCGCAATCAACGCCAGGCCGTCAGTAAGTTTCAGCGCGGTTTCAAATGACTCGGCCAGCCGCTGCTGCAGATCGGCGCGCACCTTGAAGCGGTCCACGACAACGTCAATGGAGTGCTTTTTCTGTTTGTCGAGGGTGGGTAGTTCATCCAGTTCGCAAATTGTGCCGTTGACCCGGGCGCGAACAAAACCCTGTGCGCGCATTTCTTCAAATACCGCCAGATGTTCACCTTTGCGCTCGCGAATGATCGGTGCCAGCAACATCAGTTTGCTGCCTTCAGGCAGGGCCAGTACCTGATCGACCATCTGGCTGACTGTTTGCGCCTCCAGTGGCAAGTCGTGGTCCGGGCAGCGCGGTATCCCGGCGCGGGCGTAGAGCAGGCGCAGGTAGTCGTAAATTTCGGTAATGGTGCCGACAGTCGAGCGCGGATTGTGTGAGGTGGATTTCTGCTCGATGGAGATGGCCGGGGAGAGCCCCTCTATGGTATCGACGTCGGGTTTTTCCATCATCGAAAGAAATTGCCGGGCGTAGGCCGACAGTGATTCGACATAGCGTCGCTGCCCTTCAGCGTAGAGCGTGTCAAAGGCCAGCGAGGACTTGCCAGATCCGGACAGGCCGGTGATGACGATCAGCTTGTCACGCGGGAGCGTAAGGTCGATGTTTTTCAGATTGTGGGTGCGAGCCCCGCGGATCAGTATCTTGTCCAAAGCATGCCTCGAGCGGCGAGCGTAAACCGGCAAGTATACGGGCGTGGCCGGACTTGCGGCAAAGTGCGCCTGTGACAGCGTCTTGCAGGCTGCTAGAATCGCCGCTTCCTGAATTGGGTGCAGCTATGCTTGATCTTCACGGCGAACACATGAATGTTCGAGAAACCCGCGCCGTTGTTGGCCTTGCGCTGGTTTACGCGTTTCGTATGCTAGGCATGTTCATGGTGCTGCCGGTGCTGGCTACCTATGGACAGGACCTCGCAGGCGCCACCCCGTTCCTGATCGGTGTGGCGATCGGCGCTTACGGTCTGACCCAGGCACTTCTGCAGATTCCGTTTGGCACCTTGTCGGATCGTATTGGCCGGATGCCGGTGATTATTGTCGGGCTGCTGGTTTTTGCCGCGGGAGCGGCCTTGGCTGCCGAGGCTGACTCGATCTGGGGGGTGATTGCCGGTCGAGTACTGCAAGGTGCAGGCGCCATTTCAGCTGCAGTGATGGCTTTGTTATCAGACCTGACCCGGGAGCAGCATCGCACCAAGGCCATGGCGGTGATCGGCATGAGCATTGGCTTGTCGTTTGCGGTGGCAATGGTCGTCGGCCCGCTGGTGACCCGTGCCTTCGGCCTTTCCGGCCTGTTCTGGCTGACTACCGGCATGGCCTTGCTTGGCCTGCTGGTTATCCTGCTGGTAGTGCCGCGTGCCTCCCGTACGCTGGCTCATCGCGAATCGAGTGTTGCCCGGCAATCGCTGGGAATAACCCTGAAAAATCCTGAACTGTTCCGGCTGAATATCGGTATCGGTGTCCTGCACGCCATTTTGATGGCCAGTTTCGTGGCATTGCCACTGGCGCTGGTCGATCTCGGCGGACTACCCAAGGAGCAGCATTGGTGGGTGTATCTCACGGCGTTGCTGGTCGGTTTTTGCGGCATGGTTCCGTTCATCATTTATGGCGAGAAAAAGCGCCAGATGAAACGTGTACTGGTCGGCGCAGTCAGCATGCTGCTGTTGTGTGAGCTGTTCTTCTGGCAGTTCGGCACCAGTCTGCACGCGCTGGTGCTGGGTAATGTGCTGTTTTTCGCCGCCTTCAACCTGCTGGAGGCCACACTGCCGTCACTGGTGAGCAAAATAGCCCCGGCAGGAGGCAAGGGCACGGCCATGGGGATTTATTCAACCAGCCAGTTTCTTGGTGCCGCTCTGGGTGGCATGCTCGGCGGCTGGCTTTACCAGCAGGGCAGTCTCGATGCGGTATTCATCGGTTGCGCGCTGCTCGCGCTTCTCTGGCTGGGCTTTGCTGCTACTATGCGAGAGCCGCCTTATGTGACCAGCCTGCGTCATCCGTTGAGCGCTGCGGGGTTAGCCGATCCGGGTTTGAACGCACGGATTCTGGCAGTTCCCGGCGTTACCGACGCCATTGTGGTGAACGAAGAAGCTGCTTTATACATCAAGGTAGACACCCAACAACTGGACCGTGCATGGCTTGAGCGGGAGCTCGAAGAGGCGCCGGTTACGCAATCAGCCTAGGAGAACGAAAATGGCCCGTGGGGTAAATAAAGTCATACTGATCGGTAATGTTGGCGGTGATCCGGAAACCCGTTACATGCCAAATGGCAACGCGATTACCAATATCACCCTGGCAACTACCGACAGCTGGAAAGACAAGCAGACAGGCCAGCAGCAGGAGCGCACCGAGTGGCACCGCGTGGTGTTTTTCGGCAAGGTTGCAGAAATCGCCGGCGAGTACCTGCGCAAAGGCTCGCAATGCTATATCGAAGGCCGTCTGCAAACCCGTGAGTGGGAGAAGGACGGGGTCAAGCGCTATACCACCGAGATCGTGGTGGACATGAATGGCAGCATGCAATTGCTTGGCAGCCGTGGCGGCAACGCGGATGATGCGCCGCGCGCTTCACGCCCTGCGGCTACAGCGCAACGTCCCCAGCAGAATGAATCGCGTGCAACGGCTCAGCCGGCATCTGCCCAGCCTGCGCCTGCCGATTACGACAGCTTCGACGACGACATTCCGTTCTAACCAGTTCGGCAACGACGGAAACCACACATGCATATGCGTTTGCTGCTGCTGGGCGGGGGAAGTGCTCTCGGGCAATCCCTGATCCGTCAGGGCGCTGAAGAGGGCATCAGCTTTCTCGCACCAAGACCGCCGGAGAGTGGCTGGGATGCCTCCAGCCTGACGCAGCTGATGGATGAAACCCGTCCGGATGTGGTGGTCAACCTGGCCTACTACTTTGACTGGTTCCAGAGCGACGCGGTTGACGAGGAGCGCTTTGCATTCCAGCAGCGCGCGGTAGAGCGCTTGGCCGGGCTGTGTAATCACCATGGTGCCATTCTGCTGCAGCCGACCAGTTATCGTGTGTTTGATGGTGCACGGGCAACTGCGTATAGCGAAAAGGATGAACCGGCCCCCTGGGGGCGTCGCGGGCAGGCACTGCTGCGAATAGAGCAAGGTGTACGCGCCATGTGCTCCCGGCACGTGCTGTTGCGCTTTGGCTGGCTGCTGGATGATAGTCCCGGCGGCGCACTTGATCGCTTTCTGCGGCATTCGGCCAAGACGAGTGAAATGCGCCTGGCGGATGACCGACGCGGCAACCCGACACTGGTGGATGACGCAGCCAGAGTCATGCTCGCGGTACTCAAGCAGCTGGACTGTCAGGCACCCCTGTGGGGCACCTATCACTACGGTGGCCATGAGGCGACAACCCAGGTGCTGCTCGCAGAAAGCATTCTGACCGAGGCCCGCACCCTGTGCAGTCTGAAAGCCGAAAGAGTGCTTGCGCAGCCGCACGCCGAGCGCGCTTCAGCCGAGAACGAGCCGCAATATGCGGTACTGTCCTGTAAAAAAATCCTGCATACCTTTGGTGTCAAGCCGCGGGCCTGGCGCAGCGGTCTGCACGCCCTGATAGAACGGTATTACCGGCATGTCTGATGCCCCGGTACTGATCACCGGCGGTGCCGGTTTTATTGGCTCGCATCTGGCTGACGCGTTGCTGGCGCAAGGCATTCGTGTGCGGGTACTGGATAACTTCTCCACCGGCAAGCGCACGAATCTGGCTCTGGATAATCCCGCCCTCGAGCTGGTCGAGGGTGATGTTGCCAATGCCCTCCAGGTTAGCGAGGCGGTTGCCGGTTGCCGTGCGGTGGCACACCTGGCCGCAGTCGCATCAGTGCAGGCCTCGGTAGAAGATCCGGTAGCAACCCACCAGAGCAATTTCATCGGCACGCTGAATCTCTGTGAAGCCATGCGCACGCATGGGGTCAGGCGTGTGCTGTTTGCTTCCAGCGCCGCCGTGTATGGCAACAATGGCGAGGGCGTGGCGATTGACGAGGACACACCGCTGGCGCCTTTGACGCCTTACGCTGCGGACAAGCTGGCGAGCGAGCACTATCTGGATTTTTACCGACGCCGGCATGGCCTGGAGCCTGCGGTGTTCCGGTTCTTCAACATCTTCGGCCCGCGTCAGGATCCTTCTTCGCCCTATTCCGGGGTGATCAGCATCTTTACCGAACGGGCCCGGGCCGGTCTGCCGATCACCCTGTTTGGTGATGGTGAGCAAACGCGTGACTTTGTCTATGTGGCGGATCTGGTTGCGGTGCTGGTGCAGGCGCTGCTGAAGCCGCAGGTCTCGGTCGGCGCGGTGAATGTTGGTCTGGGACAGTCCACCAGCCTGCTGCAGTTGCTGGCGGCTATCGAGGGGTTGCTGGGTAGCCTGCCGACGATTACCCATGTTCAGGCGCGGCACGGTGATATCCGCCATTCGCGGGCAGATAACCGTCGTTTGCTGGAGCGCTACGCGTTGCCGGTGCCGACCACTTTGGCCGCAGGTTTGCAGCAATTGTTGGCGCGTTGATTTAACGCTTTTCTGTCGCCTGAAATGCAACAGGCGCCTTGCGGCGCCTGTGCGGTGATGCGTGCGGCTATCAGAACTTGTAGCCCACGCCGAGCATGTAAACCCAAGGATCGATAGTGACATCGACAGAAGTTTTGCTGTATGTGCCGCCGAGAGTGTTGTTGTCCATGTTGGCTTGTGTATCGATATCGATATACCAGACCGCAGCGTTGAGCAGTACGTTGTCGGTAATCAGGTAATCAACGCCAAGCTGGCCTGCCAGGCCCCAGGAAGAATCAAGTTCCAGGTTTTCAAATCCGAGAGCTTCATACTGCGAGCTGAGGTCTTCATCGAAAAAATTGGTGTAGTTCACGCCAATGCCGGCGTATGGCTGCAGCTTGGATTTCGGATCCATCGGGTAATACTGCAGCGACAGGGTCGGCGGCAGATGGGAAACATCGGCAATCTTGCCATTCAGCGGGCCGATGCTGTTCTTCATTTTGACTTCATGGGTGAACGGAGTGGCAGCCAGCAGTTCGAGGCCGAGGTGATCCTGCAGCATGTAGGCGAAAGTCAGGCCCAGCTGGGTATCGCTGTCAACGGTTACATCGCCTGGCAGATTGCCCAGTGCGGTGTTGAAAAGATTCGAGCTGTTATCGTTGGGGCTAACAGTTGCAGCACCGGCACGAACAATCACATCCCCCTGCTGGTAGGCATTGGCCAGCGGTGAAACCAGTGCTGCGGCGAGCAGCGAAACAGCGAAATACGACTTGCGCATGGTGAACTCCAGATGAGTCATTAGAATAAGTTGGCGGAAATGATACTAAATGCTTCCGCCGCCCAATATTTTGACTCAGCTCAAAGGAACGTCACCGGCCAGCGCATATCCGGGTGCGCTGATCAGGCTATTGCTGGTAGGCATAGACCTCATCAGCAGTCATCAGGTAACCGGCATCTGCCAGCTCACTGCTGGAGCTTTCCACCTTGAGCGGCCCCTGGATCCAGAACGGTTCGTAAAGTGCATCCATCTCGACGCCTTTGGGGTACTTGACCAGAACAATCTGGTTGGAGGGTGGTGGTGGTACATGGATGCAGGCGCCAAAGTAGGGAACCAGCAGGAACTCGGTGACCTTGCCGTCATCGGTCACATCCAGCGGCACGATATAACCGGGAAGTTTCACCACTTGGTCGTTCAAGGCCGGAACTACCGGCGCCGCAGGCGATTGCTGTGTTGCGGCAGGTGCGGATTCCGCAGAAAGGACATCCGCCAGCTTGGACAGATCATGGATAGGTGCGTCTGATGTTTCCTGAAGCGGAGCATCGGGCGGAATCATTTCGCTCCAGGTCAGCTCACGCACCTCTGCCGCCCATGTCGGTGTGACGCTCAGAAACAGCAGGGCAAGCAGGTAGCGGCGCATGGGTAACCTCACAGGCGAATGGACAGGCCGTCGGACAGAGACTGCCGGTAGGCGCGCCAGGCCGGCACGCTGCCCATCAGCAGGGCGGCTGCAAGGATAGCGCCAAGCAGCGACCACTCATAGCTGCCGGGCAGGCTCAGTGGCAGATACAGCCCGTAGTTGGCTTGTACGTAACCCTGGCTGGCGGCAATGCCCAGATACAGCAACAACAGGCCGAGCAGCACACCGGCGCAGGCCAGGCTGAACGCTTCCAGCACCAGCAGGCTGGCGATATGCCAGGGCCTGGCGCCCACCGAACGCAGGATGGCCATTTCCCGGCGGCGCTCGTTGAGGCTGGTGAGGATTGCCGTGAGCATGCCGATCAGTCCGGTCAGCACGACAAACAGCGATACGACGAACAGCGCTTTTTCTGCGGTGCCCATCAGACTCCAGAGCTCCTGCAGGGCCACGCCCGGGAGAATCGCCTGCAAGGGTTCGCCGCTATATTCGTTGATCTGCCGTTGCAGGGCGAAGGTGGCGATCTTGCTGTTCAGGCCCAGCAACACGGCAGTGATGGCCTTGGGTTGCAGATTCAGTTCGCGTGCCTGCTCAGCGCTGATGCGTCCGCCTCCCTGAGCGGGGGCGCCATTTTTCCAGTCCACATGCAATGCTTCGATGCCGCCCAGGGATATATGCAGCGTGCGATCTACCGGAGTGCCGGTGCGGGCCAGAATGCCGCTGACGCGAAACGGCTTGTCGTCATGCTTGCTCAGGCTGACCTGGCTGACGCCGTGCGCCAGTACTATCTGGTCGCCAATCTTGTAATGCAGTGCGCTGGCAACCTCGGCGCCGAGCACGACGTCAAACAGGTCCGCGAAAGGCCGGCCCTCGGCCAGCTGTAATGCTTGCCCGCGGCCATAATGGTAATGCTCGAAATAGCTGCTGTCGGTACCCATGACCCGGTAACCACGGTGCGAGTCGCCAAGGGAGATCGGGATGGCCCATTTGACCTTGGGGTTATCCACCAGCCATTCATAACTGCTCCAGCGAATGTTGTTGGTGGCATTGCCGATGCGGAATACCGAGTAGAGCAGCAGATTGACCGAGCCCGAGCGCGCGCCGACGATCAGGTCGGTGCCGCTGATGGTGCTGGCAAAGCTGCTGCGCGCTTCGCTGCGTACACGCTCCACGGCGAGCAGCAGGCAGACCGACAGGGCTATGGCCAGCACGGTCAGCAGGGCGGTGAAGCGGCGATTGTTCAGGCTGGCCAGAGCCAGGCGCAAAAGGTACATGTCACAGCTCCGGTGCAGGGGTGGCGCGATTGAGTTCGCTGAGCGACACGCTGCGGTCGAACAAGGGCGCCAGACTCTGGTCATGACTGACAAACAGCAGACTGGAGCCGGCTTCGCGGCACTCGGCAAACAGCAGCTGGATGAAGGCTTCACGGCTGTCACTATCCAGCGCCGAGGTGGGTTCGTCGGCAATCACCAGTTCCGGTTGGCCGATCAGTGCGCGGGCTGCAGCTACCCGTTGCTGCTGGCCTATCGACAAGGCATCGGCACGGCGGCTGAGCAATTCGCTGCGGATGCCCAGATGCCCGAGCAGTTGGGTCGCCGCCTGTTCGATGCTGCCATGGCGCTTGCTGGCCCGTTGCGCGCGGGTAGTGGAGAAACGGCAAGGCAACAGGACATTTTCCAGTACCGGCAAAAACGGCAGCAGATTGAATTGCTGAAAGATGTAGCCGGTATGGTCGACCCGGAAATGATCGCGCGCGCTGGATGACAGCTTGCCCAGATCCGTGCCGAGCAGGCTTACCCGGCCACGACCGGGTTGCTGTACGCCACCCAGCAGACCCAGCAGGGTGGTTTTTCCGCTGCCACTTGGCCCCTTGAGAAACAGGCTCTCTCCGGGCTGCAGCTGGAAGTCCGGAATATCGAGAAGTTCGGGCTGGCCGGGCCAGGCAAAGCCCAGGTTGCTGAGGTCAATGAGAGCTGAGGGCATACAGGGCTGTTGATCCTATGACTTCGGCACGCAAGCAGACGTGTCGTCGGGATACGGGTGAGCTCGGGGTTGCAGAGAGCGATCAGCCGCCGCGGGAGTCAATCCGTCGACGGGCTAATGCCTGCGGCGAGTTTAGCTGGCGCCGCGTGTGCTCGTCCTGCTCAGAAATCCATGGCTGGCGAAGCCGGAGTCAGTTCGGCACCTTTCTGGCCGCTTGGCGCAATGAGTTGCACCTGCACTTTGCTGGTGCCCGGGAATTGCTGGAAGAATGGCGCAAGGCTCAGCGTGGTCAGTGCTTCCGGTTTGCTGCAGGTGAGCGCGTATTCTGCATCAATGTCACTGTGGCTTTCGCCCTTGGCATCGGCATGCATTTCGTCATGGTCGTCATGGTCGTCATGGTCGTCATGACCGAACAGCGGACTTTCCACATCGGTCGCCTGTACCACACAGCCGGCTGCGGCTGGCAGGGAGAACAACGTCAGCGGTTTTTCCAGTGCTGCCCGTGCGGCAGACACTGTTGCTTGGTCTGCGTCGCTACTGGCGGCATGTTCGAAACCGACGATATTCATTGCCGGGCTTTCCAGTTCGATTTCCAGCTGGTTGCCTTCAAGCGCCAGATTCAGTGTGGACATGCCATGTTCATGCTTGTCGAGGCTGCCGTGCTCATGCGCGTGGTCGTCTGCGTGGGCGAGGGACAGTGGCAGAAGGGTAAATGGCAGGGCGAGTATCAGTTTGCGCATGGGTCAGGCTCCGCTTGGCGAAAAACGTTACTTTATAACCTTGCACGCAAAAATGGCAAGCTCTTCCCGGCAACGCCGGATGTTGGCACGTGGTGCGCTGCCGCTCGTTCAATACAGCGCCTGATAGAGTTTGCGCCGGTATAGCGTCACCAGTGGGTCCGCGTTACCCAGCAGATCGAAAACCTGCAGCAGGGTTTTGTGCGGCAGACCATCGGCATAATTGCGATTGCGCACGAACAAACCCAGCAAGGCTTCCAGCGCCGTTTCGTACTGCTGGCGGGCCAGTTGATAAATGGCCAGCTGGTAAGCCGCTTCGTCATCCTCGCTGTTTTTTGCCAGGCGTGACTTGAGCAGGGCAACTTCGGGCAGGTCGACGACCTGGCGCATAAACGTCAGTTGTGCGCGGGCACCGGCAAGCGCCTGCTTGTGGTCATCGCCCTTGACGGCATTCAGCAGGGTCTCGGCTTCGCCCAGTTCGCCGCGCTCGGCCAGGCAGCGGGCATAGAGAATCAGCGCGCCGGCATGTTGGTTATCTTCCGCGAGCAGGGCTTTCAGTTGTGCCTCCGCTTCGGCAAAGCGTCCTTCGCTGAACAGCGTCTGGGCGCTCTCCATCGGATCGGCCGCTTCCGGCGCAGGCTCGGCCACGTGCGGTTGCAGCATGCTGCGGATGCCGGATTCCGGCTGCGCGCCGCTGAAGCCGTCAACCGGCTGGCCATTCTTGAACAGCACCACGGTGGGCAGGCTGCGAATGCCGAAACGGGCGACGATCTCCTGTTCGATATCGCAGTTGATCTTGGCCAGCAGCAGTTCGCCGCGATAGCTCTCGGTGATCTGCGCCAGCAGCGGCATCAGCGCTTTGCAGGGCGCACACCACTCGGCCCAGAAATCCACCAGCACGGGTTTGTGAAAGGAATTCTCGATGACCAGTTGTTCAAAACTGGCGCTGCCGGAGACGTCAAATATATAAGGGCTGTCGCTCATGCGGATTCTCGTGGTACGGGGACATTGGGACTATAGATGCGGGCGCCGTCTGCCGGATACAAGTGCCGTGAATCCGGTGCAGCTTCAGCGCTGTGCACGATAAAGACTGACCCGGCGAAACTCGGCAGGTTCACCGAGGTCGGGCCAGGTTTTTGCCTCGAGCAGGGCGAGCCTGGAGTAGCGCGGATGTTCGAAGTCCCTGACCCGTGAATCAGCCACCAGCACTTCCCGGCCGCGGCTGGGAAAGTGCTCGAGCAGTGGCAGGTTGGCACGGTCGTACAGAACATCGGCGACGATGATCAGGTCGAAGCGATCCTCTTCGGCAAAGAAGTCGCCGGAATAACCAAGGGTTACCTGATTCAGCGCGGCATTGGCGCGGCAGGCAGCCAGCGCCAGCGGGTCAAGGTCGCAGGCGACCACCTCGGTGGCGCCGGCCTTTGCTGCGGCGATGGCCACCACCCCGGAACCACTGCCGAAATCGAGTACGCGTTTGCCGCGCACGCGCTGCGGGTTGTCGGCAATCCAGCGCGCCAGTGCCAGGCCGCTGGCCCAACAAAAGCACCAATAGGGCGGCTCGGCCAGAATGCGCCGGGTTTCATCCGCGTCAAAGGCGCGCTGCATATTGTCGATGTCGATCAGCCAGAGCTGCAGATCACATTCAGGCAGTTGCTGCACGCTAAGCCGCGCATCCCCCAGCAGCAGTTGCAGGGGCTGGAGCAGGCTCGGCGGCGCGCTCATGGCGCGGCAACCAGCTGCAGCGCACCTAGATCAGAATTCAGTTCAGGCCGGATGAACTGGCCTGGCAGGCGTTGTACCAGCCTGCCGGAAACGCTGACGCGGGCGCGCAGTTGCAGGCGCAGGTCTGCCGGCGCTGCATCCATGGCAACACTCAGCGCGAACGGCAGGGCCTGGCCGGTGCCGCTCAGGGTCAGACTTGTCAGCAGTTCGCGCGGATGCCCCTGGGCATCGACCAGCACCACGGCCAGTTCGACCACGCTGCCGGGTGCCGGTGTCAGCAAGGCGCCACTGAGCTGGTGCAAATTTGCCGATAGTTCGGGCGTTGGCGGCGAGGTTTCGCGTACGGGCTGTTTTGCCGGCGTCGGGGCTGGCTGGTGATCTGCCGGCGGGCTTGCGCAGCCAGACAACAGGCAAGCGAGCAGTATCAGGGGCAAAGGGCGCATGGCAAAGTCCTGCGGTGTTGTGCGTAACGGGCGCCTGTATAGCGCAAAGTGGCTGGCTTGTCTTGCTGGCGTGATGCGCTCTACCATGAAGCCCCGTTTCCGGTAGTAAGCAGCCATGCATTGTCCCTTCTGTGGTGCACATGACACCAAGGTTATCGACTCGAGACTGGTTGCCGAGGGTGATCAGGTGCGTCGCCGGCGTGAGTGCATGGCTTGCATGGAGCGCTTCACCACCTTCGAAACCGCCGAGCTGGTCATGCCGCGCCTGATCAAGACCGACGGCAGCCGCCAGCCCTTCGATGAAGACAAGCTGCGTGCCGGCATGCAGCGCGCGCTGGAAAAGCGTCCGGTGAGTGTCGAGCGGCTGGAAGAAGCGATCGTGCATATCAAGCACCAGCTGCGCGCCACCGGTGAGCGCGAAATCAAGTCGCGGGTGCTTGGCGAGCTGGTAATGGTCGAATTGCAGAAGCTCGATGAAGTGGCCTACATCCGCTTTGCCTCGGTGTACCGGCGCTTCCAGGATCTCAACGAGTTCCGCGAGGAAATCGACCGCCTGTCGCGCGAGCCGTCCAAGCAATGAGCCAGGCCGATCAGGCCTGCATGGCCCGCGCACTGCAGCTGGCGCGCAAGGGGCTGTATTCCACCCATCCCAATCCGCGGGTGGGCTGTGTGATCGTGCGTGACGGACAGATTGTCGGCGAGGGCTGGCATGTGCGCGCCGGTGAGCCGCACGCCGAGGTGCATGCGTTGCGTCAGGCCGGGCCGTTGGCCCGGGGTGCAACCGCCTATGTGACGCTGGAGCCCTGCAGTCACCACGGACGTACGCCACCCTGCGCCGATGCGCTGATCGCCGCCGGTGTTGCGCGGGTGGTGGTAGCCATGCAGGACCCCAACCCGCAAGTGGCAGGCGCTGGTCTGCAGCGCCTGGCGCAGGCCGGTATCGAGGTACAGGTTGGTGTGCTGGAAGGCGAGGCGCGCAGTCTGAATGCCGGCTTTATCAAACGCATGCAGCACGGCTTGCCGTTTGTCCGGGTCAAACTGGCGATGAGCCTGGATGGCCGTACGGCCATGGCCAGCGGTGAAAGCCAGTGGATTACCGGCCCCGCTGCGCGCTCGGCGGTACAGCGCTTGCGCGCAGGCTCCAGCGTGGTCATCAGTGGTGCGGACACTGTAATGGCGGATGGGGCGCGCTTGACCGTACGTGCAGAAGAGCTGGGACTGGATGCCGAACTTGCCGCGCTGGCAATGAGTCGCCCGCCGCTCCGGGTGCTGGTCGATGGCCGTTTGCGCGTGCCGGCGGCTGCGTCTTTCTATCAGGCCGGCAAGGCGCTGACAGCAACCTGTGCGCCAGTCTCTGCGCAGCAACCCCTGCTTGACGATGGCCACCAAGTGTTGGCAATTCCCGGCAGTGATGGCCATGTCGACCTGCACCGGTTGCTCAGTGAGCTGGCCGGGCGCGGCGCCAATGAGGTGCTGGTCGAGGCCGGGCCAACGCTGGCCGGGGCCTTTGCCCGCGCCGGGCTGGTGGATGAATACCAGCTGTTCATGGCCGCCAGATTTCTCGGCAGCAGCGCCCGGCCCTTGCTGGATTGGCCGCTGCAGCAGATGGCCGAGGCGCCGCAGCTGAAAATCATTGAAATGCGCGCGGTGGGTGACGACTGGCGAATCATCGCGGTGCCGCAGATTCAGGGCTGAATCTGCCGTCAGCGGTGCGTGGCTGCGCCTTTTGTGGTAAAAAGTGCGGGTCTTGCGAGAGACCAGAACGTTCTCAGGGCGGGGTGAAATTCCCCACCGGCGGTAATTCTGCGCAATGCAGATAGCCCGCGAGCGCTTGTGCGCTTCCTTCGGGAGGCAAGCAAGGTCAGCAGACCCGGTGTGATTCCGGGGCCGACGGTTAGAGTCCGGATAAAGAGAGAGCGGGATAACCCCATCGGGCGTTTGTGCGCCCGTGTGAAATCCCTTTCGATCAAGCCCTGTTTTTAACCGAAACAGGAGTTCGACCATGTTTATCACTGCGATCTGTGACCGGGAGGCGGCATGTTCACCGGCATAATCGAGGCAATCGGCAAAATTCGTGCGCTCAGCCCCAAGGGTGGCGATGTGCGCGTGCACGTGGAAACTGGCAAGCTCGATCTTGCCGATGTAAAACTGGGCGACAGCATTGCCGTGAATGGCGTCTGTCTGACGGCGGTTGCGTTGCCGGGTAACGGTTTCTGGGCGGATGTCAGCCGCGAGACGCTAGCCTGCTCGGCGTTCAGCGATCTGAAAGTCGGCAGCCGGGTAAATCTGGAAAAAGCCCTTACCCCCAGCAGTCGTCTGGGCGGGCACCTGGTCAGCGGGCATGTCGACGGTGTTGGCGAAGTGGTGGCGCGCGAGGAAAATGCCCGCGCCGTGCAGTTTCGCCTCCGCGCCCCGCGCGAGCTGGCCAAATACATTGCGCTCAAGGGCTCGATCACCGTGGACGGCACCAGCCTGACGGTGAATGGCGTGAATGGCGCCGAATTCGAGCTGACCATCGTGCCGCACACGCTCAGCGAAACCGTCATGGCGGAGTATCAGCCGGGACGCAAGGTCAATCTGGAAGTCGATCTGCTGGCGCGTTACCTGGAGCGCCTGCTGCTCGGCGACCAGGCCGCCGAAAGCAAGTCTGCGGGCCTCAGCGAAAGCTTTCTGGCCGCCCATGGTTATATGAATCATGGCTCTCTGAAGAATTAAGGAAACTGCCCACATGGCACTCAACAGCATCAAAGAGCTGATCGAAGATATCCGCGCCGGCAAGATGGTCATCCTGATGGATGACGAAGATCGCGAAAACGAAGGTGATCTGATCATCGCCTCGGAATGCGTGACCGCCGAGCACATCAATTTCATGGCCAAGCATGCGCGTGGGCTGATCTGCATGCCGATGACCCGCGAGCGCTGTGAAACGCTCAAGCTGCCTCTGATGGCGGCGCGCAACGGTTCCGGCTTCGGCACCAAGTTCACCGTATCCATCGAGGCGGCCACCGGTGTCACCACCGGTATCTCGGCGGCCGACCGGGCGCGCACGGTGCAGGCGGCCGTGGCCAGAGAGGCGGTTGCCGATGACATCGTCAGCCCGGGCCACGTGTTCCCGCTGATGGCCCAGCCCGGTGGGGTACTGGCCCGCGCCGGGCATACCGAGGCCGCCTGCGATCTGGCGCGCATGGGCGGTTTCGAGGCCTCCGGGGTGATCTGCGAAATCATGAATGACGACGGCAGTATGGCGCGTCGCCCCGAACTCGAAGTGTTTGCCGCTGCCCATGACCTGAAGATCGGCACCATCGCCGACCTGATCCACTACCGGCTGATCCATGAACGCACCGTGCAGCGGGTCAGTGAGCAGCAGCTGGACAGCGAACTGGGCAGCTTCAATCTGGTGACCTACCGCGATGCGGTGGAAGGTGACGTGCACATGGCGCTGACCCTCGGCAGCATCTGCGGCGAAGAGCCGACGCTGGTGCGCGTGCACAACATGGACCCGCTGCGCGACCTGTTCATGGTCAAACAGCCGGGGCGCTGGAGCCTGCGCGCGGCGATGGCGGAAGTAGCCAGTGCCGGCAGCGGCGTGGTGCTGTTGCTGGGCAATCCGATCAATGGTCCGGAATTGCTGGCGCATCTGGATCGTCAGCTGGGTCAGGACAGCAAGCCGGCAACCCCGGCGACGTACAGCACGGTGGGTGCCGGTTCACAGATATTGCGTGACCTCGGCGTGCGCAAGATGCGCCTGATGAGTTCGCCGATGAAGTTCAATGCCATATCGGGGTTTGATCTGGAGGTAGTAGAATACCTGCCCGCCGAATAGTGCCACTGGCCGAAAATCGACTTAAATTCACCAGGCGTGCATTTCGCGCGCCGGCTCTTTAAACAAATCGAGACTCGTCACATGACCCTGAAGACCATCGAAGGTACCTTCATCGCCCCCAAGGGAAAATTTGCCCTGGTGGTCGGCCGTTTCAACAGCTTTGTCGTCGAAAGCCTGGTCAGTGGCGCAGTTGATGCGCTGGTGCGGCATGGCGTCAGCGAAAGCGACATCACCATCATCCGCGCACCGGGTGCCTTCGAGATTCCGCTGGTCGCGCAGAAGGTCGCGCAGCGCAGCGAGTTTGCCGCCATCATCGCTCTCGGTGCGGTGATCCGTGGTGGTACGCCGCATTTCGAATACGTCGCCGGTGAGTGCACCAAGGGTCTGGCCCAGGTGTCCATGCAGTTTGGCGTACCGGTAGCCTTTGGTGTGCTGACGGTCGACTCCATCGAGCAAGCCATCGAGCGTTCCGGCACCAAGGCCGGCAACAAGGGCGCAGAAGCGGCGCTGTCCGCCCTGGAAATGGTCAGCCTGCTGTCCGAGCTGGAGGCCAAGTGACTTTCAATAGCGATATCGACAACCCCGAGCAGCCGGACGCCAAGCCGGCCAAGGGCAAGACTGCGACGCGCCGCAAGGCCCGCAGTCTGGCCATGCAGGCGTTGTACCAGTGGCACATGGCCGGCCAGTCGATCAACGAAATCGAAGCCCAGTTTCGCGTCGACAATGATTTCAGCGGTGTAGATGGCGGCTATTTCAGTGAAATCCTGCACGGTGTCCCCAGCCTGAAAACCGAGCTGGATGAATTGCTCGTGCCTTGTCTGGATCGCCCTCTGGACGAACTGGATCCGGTCGAGCTGGCGATCCTGCGCTTGTCGCTGTTCGAGTTGCGCAACCGGGTGGATGTGCCGTACCGGGTGGTGATCAACGAAGGGATCGAACTGGCCAAGGTCTACGGTGCTACCGACGGGCACAAGTTCGTCAACGGTGTGCTGGACAAACTGGCACCGCAACTGCGCGAAGCCGAAGTGCGTGCCAACAAGCGCTGAGATTCCGCTGCTGGGCGAATTCGAGCTGATTCGCCGGTTTTTTGCCAGTGCGGCCTGTGCCCGTCCCGCCGCGGGCGTGGTACAGGGCATTGGTGATGATTGCGCGCTGCTGGCCCTGCCGCCCGGCGAGCAGTTGCTGGTGTCGACGGACACCTTGCTCAGCGGTGTGCATTTTCCCGCCTCCGCCGATGGCTTTCTGCTGGCCCAGCGCGGCCTGGCGGCGGCAGCCAGCGATCTGGCAGCGATGGCCGCAACACCACTGGGCTTCACCCTGGCGCTGACCCTGCCGACTGCTGAGCCGCAGTGGCTGCAAGGTTTTGCGGCCGGTCTCGACGTGATGGCGAAGGCGTGCGGGCTGGCCCTGGTCGGTGGCGACACCACGCGCGGGCCGCTGAGCATGACTTTCACCGTGCTCGGTCGGGTGCCCGCCGGGCAGGCGCTGAGACGCAGCGGGGCGCAGGCAGGCGATCTGCTGTGTGTTGGCGGCGCGCTTGGCGATGCCGCCGCCGCCTTGCCGCTGGTGCTGGGGCAAACCAGCAGCTCCGCGGAAATTGCCGGGCCGCTGCTGGAGCGCTACTGGACACCGCAACCACAGCTGGCACTGGGCCAGGCTTTGCGCGGCAAGGCAACGGCGGCGCTGGATATATCCGATGGACTGCTGGCCGACTGCGGCCATCTGGCCAGTGCATCGGCTGTCGGAATCCGCATCGAACTTGAACGGCTGCCGTTGTCCGCGGCTATCCTGCAGTTGCTTGGCCAGACGCGTGCGCGCGAGTGTGCGCTGACCGGCGGCGACGATTACCGGCTGGTGTTCAGCTTGCCGCCTGGCGAACTGGCCAGTCTGCAGGCGGCCTGGCCGGAGATTGCAGTGATCGGGCAGGTGGTTGCCGGTACGGGGGTCGAGGTGGTGGATGAGGACGGTCAGCCAGTGACGTTTGCCCACAGCGGTTTTCAACATTTCGGGAGTACCCATGGCTGATTCGCGCAGGTCGCCACCTTCGGTATGGCGCAACCCCTGGCATTTTCTGGCCTTCGGTTTCGGTTCCGGTACCTTGCCCAAGGCACCGGGAACCTGGGGCTCACTGGTCGCCCTGCCGTTCATTCCGTTGCTGCAGTTGCTGCCTGGCTGGGGTTACTGGCTGGTGCTGGGGCTGGGCACGCTGTTCGGTTTCTGGCTGTGTGGCCGTGTTGCGGAGGATCTTGGCGTACAGGATCACGAGGGTATCGTCTGGGACGAAATGGTCGGCATGTGGATTACCCTGTGGTTGGTGCCGCCAGGCTGGCAGTGGTTGCTGCTGGGTTTTCTGATGTTCCGCTTTTTCGACATTCTCAAACCGTGGCCGATTCGCTGGATTGATCGGCATGTTCATGGTGGAGTGGGGATCATGCTTGATGATGTGCTGGCCGGCATTTTTGCCTGGCTGGCAATGCATGCCTTGCTGTACGGGGTGAGCTGACCGGCTTGCCATCGAAAAAGCGCTGACGCTGGAGCTGTTGAAATTTTATGAGCCGTTTTCAAGTAATACTCTTTGCCGCTCTGCTCGGTTTTTGCCTGCAGGTCTCTGCCGCGATCAATGTGCAGGTTGTCGGGCTGTTTCCGGGCGCGGCTGTGTTGAAAGTTGACGGCCAGCGCAAGCTGGTCAAGGTCGGTGAAACCGGGCCTGGTGGTGTGCAGGTGGTCAGCGCGGACAGCCGCAGCGCCGTGCTGCGCGTCGAAGGTGTCGAACGCAGCTACAACCTGAGCCGCGATTACAGCGCCACCAGCGGTGTGGCTTCAGCGCCGGCACAGGTCAGCATAGCCAAGGGCATTGGTGGCCATTACTGGGTGGCGGGGTCGATTTCCGGCAAGAACGTGCAGTTTCTGGTCGATACCGGAGCCACGGCGATAGCGATGAATGAAGGCGCCGCCAAGCGTCTGGGAATCGATTATCGCGTGCAGGGCCAGCCGATGGTGGTGAATACCGCCAGCGGCACGGCCCAGGCCTGGCGAGTCAAGCTCGACAGCGTGAAGATCGGCGGCATCGAGGTGCTCGGAGTGGAAGCCGCTGTGGTCGCCGGTGAAGCGCCGACCGAAGTGCTGCTGGGCATGAGCTTTCTCAATCGCGTGAGCTGGCGCGAAGACCAGGGCATGTTGCGCCTGGAAGCCAAGTATTAGGTTCTGCCTACTGCAAGTTGATTGACCGGTATTCAGGCTGACCGGGAGGGCAGGCCTGCTGGTACAATGCCGGCCTTTTCCTGCCCGGGAGTTCTCTGGTGTCCGTTGTGTTTGTTGCCGCATCCCAGCTGCCCACACCGTTCTGTGTGTTCACCATGCATGGCTTCCTCGATGAAGTCACCGGCAAGGAGCACGTGGCGCTGACGCTGGGCGATGTCGCCAATGGTGAGCCGGTGCTGGGACGCCTGCATTCCGAATGCCTTACCGGTGACGCCCTGTTCAGTCTGCGTTGCGATTGCGGCTTTCAGCTGGAAGCGGCCATGCGCGCCATCGCCGAAGCGGGCCGTGGTGTGCTGCTTTATCTGCGTCAGGAGGGCCGTGGCATTGGTCTGCTGAACAAGATTCGGGCGTATGAGCTGCAGGATGGTGGTGCGGATACTGTCGAGGCCAATGAGCAGCTGGGTTTTGGCGCCGATCAGCGCGACTACTCGATCTGTCAGCCGATGCTGGCCCATTTGGGCATCACCCGGATCAAGCTGATGACCAACAACCCGCGCAAGGTCAAAGCCTTGCAGGGCTTTGGTGTGCAGGTCAGCGAGCGCGTGCCGCTGCAGGTGGGCAGCAACCCGCACAACAAACTGTACCTGGCGACCAAGGCCGGCAAGCTCGGGCATATGCTCGGCGTTCTGCATCAGGGCGAGATCGAACAACCGTGAACCGCAGCGCCTTGCGGCGGCGGCTGGCGCTGGAGTGGTGGTGCCTGCTGGGCGCTGCCTTGCTGCCGCTGTTGCTGCTGGGCCAGCTGTTGGGCATTGCCGATCCCGGCTGGCCAGATCTGCATATGCCGTTGTTCATTGCCGGCCTGCTGTCGATGTTCGCCAGTCTGCCGCTGTTCAGTCGCTACAAGCATGCACTGATTGCCACCCAGGCAGCCCTCGATAGCCCGACTGAAGCGGCGGCCTGGTCTGCTCTGGCCAGAGCGCGCCGCACGGGCATGCTGATGGCGGCCCTGCCGGTCTGGATTGCCGCGCTGGCGCTGTTCAGCGGGCTGAATCCGGTGGCCTTGCTGCTGCTGGCGTTATCCAGTGTGGTGATCGGCTG
This sequence comes from Pseudomonas pohangensis, assembly GCF_900105995.1. Classification (NCBI taxonomy): domain Bacteria; kingdom Pseudomonadati; phylum Pseudomonadota; class Gammaproteobacteria; order Pseudomonadales; family Pseudomonadaceae; genus Pseudomonas; species Pseudomonas pohangensis. Next base: position 236,188 of record NZ_LT629785.1, read on the forward strand.
CCTTTACCGCATTCCGTCGCAACTGGGCTGAACCGCGTGCGTCTGTGGCTGCTCTGGGTGCTGCTGCTGAGTCAGCCGCTGGCGGCGGCCGAGCGGGTCATCAGCCTGGCCCCGGCACTCAGTGAAATCATCCTGGAACTGGATGCCGGCGAGCGTCTGGTCGGCAGGGTTGCCGGCCCGCCTGCGATAGCCGCACTGGCAACAGTGCCGACCGTGGGTCGCTACCAGCAACTGGAGATGGAAACCCTGCTCAGTCTGCAACCGGATCTGGTCCTGGCCTGGTCGGACAGCCTGAGCAACGCCCAGCGCAGCCAGCTCCAGCAGCTGGGCATTCCCTTGTTTGAGGTGGCGCCACGCAATCTGGTGCAGCTCGGCCAGCTGTTTGCCGAGGTCGGCGCACAGCTTGGTGTGCCGCTACGTGGCCGGCAATTGCAGCAGCAGTTTGACAGCGGGGTGGCCGAGTTGCGTCAGCGTTATGCCCGGAGCGAGCCGCTGACGGTGTTCTATCAGGTCTGGCAGCAGCCGCTGTATACCCTCGGCGGGCAGCAGATTGTCAGCGATGCGCTGCAGGTGTGCGGTGCGCGCAATGTGTTTGCCGAGCTGACCCTGCCGGCACCGCAAGTCAGTGTCGAGGCGGTGCTGGCTAAGGATCCGCAGGTGATACTGCTCAGCGAGCAGCAGCAGGCGGATGCCTGGCAGCGATGGCCGCAATTGCAGGCGGTGCAGCGCCAGCAGGTTTGGCCGGTGGCCGATGCCGGGCTGGAGCGGCCGAGCTTCCAGATGCTCGGCGCGCTGGAAAAGCTTTGCCTGCAGTTGCAGCAGGCACGCTAGGGTGGTCGCAGGGTGGGTTTCAGCCTGCCGTTAGCAGCGGCACATATGGTGGGCTGAAGCCCACCCTACGCTCACTCACCACCCTTGCCCCGGCTGGTTTCACATCGCCCAGTTCAGTGCCAGCAGCACGGTGCGGCCTTCGGTGTTGTAACCCTGGCGACCGATGGTTTGGTAGTTGACCGGATCCCAGACGCCGTAGGTCGCATCGGCATAATCCTTGTCGAGCAGGTTATCCAGCGACAGGTCGAAGCTCAGTTGCCGGCTGGCTTGCCAGCCAGCCCTTACACCGAGCAGCCCGTAACCACCCAGCTCGGCAGTGTTTTCGGCATCGTCGTAGCGACCGGAGACGCCGCGCCAGGTGGCGCCTGCGGAAAAGCTATCGAACTGGCGGTCAACGTCGAGGGTCAGCGTGCGCTTGGCGCGCCGGGCCAGGGTATGTCCGGTCTCGCGGTCACGCGGGTCGATCAGACCCAGTGCCAGATTGCTGCGCCAGCCGCCGAACTCTTGCGCAAGCGCGGCCTCGAAACCGTTGATGCGTGCCTTCTGCAGGTTCTGCGGAATGAAGTCCTGGTCCAGCACGATGGCGTCGGTGATCTCCGTACGGTACAGCGACAGCTGCAGCTGGCTGGTGCTGCTCAGGCTGCTGCGCAGCTGGCCTTCCCAGGTTTTCGACTGTTCCGGCTGCAGATCCGGATTGGCCGAGGGGTAACAGGTGCCGTAATAGCAGAAATCCGGGTAGTACAGGTCATTGAAGGTCGGCGCACGGAAGCCCTCGCTGTACGACACTATGGCCAGATTGTCCGGATTCAGCGGCACGCTGAGCGCACCATTCCAGGTGTTCTGGCTGCCGAAATCCTGGTTGTCGTCGTGACGCATGCCCAGTTCGGTGGAGAAGCGCTCGGCCTGAAAACGATGCTGGGCATAGGCGGCCTGATTCCAGCGCGAGGTCTGGTTGAAGTCGGTGCTGCTGTGCAGGATGTCTTCGTACCAGTCGAGGCCGGCCAGCACCTGGTTGCGCTCGTTGAGCTGCACGGTGTTCAGCCAGTTGGCGCTGTTGTGATAGGTGTTGTAGGTGTACAGCGTGCCCAGCGCATCATCATTTTTGGTGTCGCGCTTGTCCTCGCTGTGGCCTGCCTCGAGGCGGCTCAGCCAGCTGTCGCTGAAGCGGTTGCTGATATAGCCGGCGGCAGTCGAGAGCTGGAAATCATCGTAGGGCCGGGTGCCGTAATAGATATCATCCCATTCGGTTTTGCCGCGCTGATCCAGGGCGCTGAGGCCGACTTCAAGATCGTCATTGAACTGATGGGACAGGTTCATGCTCAGGGCGCGATTGCGCAGGGCATCGTCATCGTGATTGTCGCCCAGGTCACTGCCGGTATTGTCGATGCCGCGGCTCTCGTTCAGCGTGCCACCCAGGTTGTAGCGGGTGGCTGCATCGCCGCCGGAAACGCCGAGGGTGCGCTCGTAGGTTTTGTGCGTGCCGGCGGCAAGGCGGGCGTAGGGCTGGGCCGGGCTATCGCTGCCGCGGCGGGTAAAGATCTGGATCACCCCGCCAATTGCATCCGAACCATACAGCGAGGAGCGCGAGCCCCGCACCACCTCGATGCGCTCGATCTGGTCGATGCTGAGAAATTCCAGACTGGCAGTGCCGCTGGACGCCGAGGAGATGCGCTGGCCATCCACCAGCACCAGCGACTGGGTGCTCGAGGTGCCGCGCATGAACACGCCGGTGAGACTGCCCGGTCCGCCATTGCGGGAGACGCTAACGCCCGGCACCCGGGTCAGCAGCTCATCTACCGTGCGCACCTGCAGGCGCTCGATGTCAGCGCGGGTGAACACGCTGGTGGCGGCAACGGCGGTTTGTTTCGGCTCGACCTGACGGCCGGAAGTGACTACCAGGGCGGGCGCCTGATAGGCGACAGTGCTGTCGCCCGGCGTATCGGCCAGGGCTGTAAAAGGCAGTGCCGTGATGGTCACGGCCAGGGTAAGGCGCTTCATGAAAAATCCTCAAAGTGATAAGTACCTTTGAGGAGGGCAGACAAACGCGGAAGGTCTACAGGCAGGCAGCCGCGCTTGACGGTGCTGCCCTCCGCAACACCAGTCGCAACCACCAAGGCCGGTCTCCGGGCTCTCGACTCGACTGCTCGCCTTCCCGGGTTTCCCCAGTGGCCAGTGAGCAGCAGTGCAGCGCTTTGGCTGCGGTCGATTACCGTTGCGGGGGCAGCGCCGGGATGGCTCGACTAGAGCGCACCGGCTTCCCGTTTAACGCCAGACGTAAATCAGGCGAACCTTGACAGAAGAAAACGACGCGCACCTTAAGGCGCGAAGCTGGCAAAGGCAAGCGAAAGTCCGGTGCATAAACATGTGCGGGATTCATGCAAACCTCAGCTCAGGGCTTCGGTTGCGGCTTTGCCTCGGGATGCTGCATGGCATGCAGGTCGGCTCTGGTGTCGTTCATTTCCACACGCAAACTTCCGGAGCGCAGATGCAGGTCGCGCTGCGGGAACGGAATTTCAATGCCGGCCAGGCGCAGCTGGTCATCGATGGCCCACATGAAGCGGGCATGGGTTGATCCGGGTGAAATCATCAGGGCATGTTCGACCCAGACCACCAGCTCGAAATTCAGGCTGCTGTCGGCAAAATGGGTCAGCCAGACTTCCGGGCGGCGCTTGCTGTCATGGGTAATCGAGCCGGGCACCTCTGCCACGGCATTGAGTGCCGCCTGCTTGACCTTGTGCTTGTCGCTGCCATAGGCCACGTTGAACGGGACATGGATGCGCCGGCAATTTTCGTTGAAGCTCCAGTTGGTCACCCGGCCGTTGATGAACTCTGAGTTGGGCACAATGATGTCGACCAGATCATTGGTGGTGATGCGCGTGTAGCGCATGCCGATCTCGTTCACCCGGCCCATGACACCGGATTGCAGATCGACGAAATCGCCGACCTTGAGCGTCCTCTCCACCAGCAGAATGATTCCGGAAATGAAGTTGCTGAAGATGTTCTGCAGACCCAGGCCGATACCGACGCCGATGGCGCCACCGACCAGGGCCAGATTGGTCAGGTCCAGCCCCAGATAGCGCAAGCCGATCAGGGTGCCGACAATCCACACCAGGTAGCGGGTGATCCGGGCCAGGGCATACACCCCTGAAGTGTTCATCGTCTCGCCTTTGCCGCGCATGACCAGATTGCGCAGGCCGCGCTCGAGCACCGTGGAGAACCACCAGGCGAAAATAAGGATGAACAGCAGGCCAACCATGCGCAGCAGGTGCACATCGGTGTTGCCGATCTGAAACCAGGGTGTGGTGGCCCATTGCCAGAGGGTTTGCTGTACGTCGGCAGTGAATTTTTCGGCGGACATCAAAGCACCTGACAGGGTTCGGGGGGCTGAGAGAGCAATTGCCGGCAATCACGGCCCGGCCGCGCAGGGCATGCTGCATGCGGGGCAATGCGGCCAATTCAAGCATAGGCCCAAATCGGGCCGGCAGATCGTTTGCCTGTTTACAGCAGGCTCAGGCGCTGGCGCACGGAGGCTTCGATGCCGGCGGCGTCGAGCCCGCATTCGGCAAGCATCTGCGAGGGCTTGGCATGTTCCACGTAGTAGTCCGGCAAACCCAGATGAAGCATGGGTTGCAGACGGTTTTGCGCGCTCAGGAATTCGCTGACGGCGCTGCCGGCGCCGCCCATGATGCTGTTTTCCTCGATGGTCACCAGCAACTCGTGACTGTCGGCCAGCTGCAGCACCAGTGCTTCATCCAGCGGTTTGACAAAGCGCATGTCGACCACCGTGGCGTCGAGAATCTCGCCGACCCTGAGGGCTTCGGCCAGTTGCACGCCGAACACCAGCAGGGCGACCTTGCTGCCCTGGCGACGCACCACGCCGACACCGATGTCCACTGGCTCCAGCGCCGCTTCGATCAGCGCATTCGGGCCGCTGCCGCGCGGGTAACGCACGGCAGCCGGGCCCTTGAACAGGTGCCCGGTGGTGAGCATCCGGCGCAGCTCGTTCTCGTCGCTCGGTGTCATCAGCAGCATGTTGGGAATGCAGCGCAGGTAAGACAGGTCGAAGCTGCCGGCATGGGTCGGACCGTCTTCGCCGACCAGGCCGGCGCGGTCGATGGCGAACAGCACGTCGAGGTTCTGCACCGCGACATCGTGAATCAGCTGGTCGTAGGCGCGCTGCAGGAAGGTCGAATAGATCGCCACCACCGGTTTGACGCCATCGCAGGCAAGCCCGGCCGCCAGCGTCACGGCATGCTGTTCGGCGATCGCCACATCGAAGTAGCGCTCGGGGAAGCGTTCGCTGAAGGCCACCAGGTCCGAGCCTTCCTTCATCGCCGGGGTGATACCGACCAGGCGCGGATCTGCGGCAGCCATGTCGCACAGCCACTGGCCGAATACTGCCGAATATTTCGGGCCGCTGGCGGGCTTGGGCGTAGCAGGCGGGTTGATCGGTTCCAGCTTGGTGATTGCGTGGTAGCCGATCGGGTCGGCTTCGGCCGCAGCGAAGCCCTTGCCCTTGGTGGTGATCACATGCAGAAACTGCGGGCCTTCCAGTTCGCGCATGTTGCGCAGGGTGGCCAGCAGGGTCGGCAGGTCATGGCCGTCGATCGGGCCGATGTAGTTCCAGCCCAGTTCCTCGAACAGGGTGCCGGGTACCAGCATGCCCTTGGCGTGTTCTTCGGTCTTGCGCGCCAGTTCCCAGGCACCGGGCAGGCGTGACAGCACTTTCTTGCTGCCTTCGCGCATGTTGGCGTAGGTGTGGCTGGAGAAGATTTTCGCCAGGTGATTGGACAGCCCGCCGACATTCTTCGAGATCGACATGTCGTTGTCGTTGAGGATCACCAGCATGTTGGCCTTGAGGTGCGAGGCGTGATTGAGCGCCTCGAAAGCCATGCCGGCGGTCAGCGCGCCATCGCCGATCACCGCCACGCTCTTGCGCTTGCTGCCCTGCATCTGGGCGGCAATCGCCATGCCCAGGGCGGCACTGATCGAGGTGCTGGAGTGGCCGACACCGAAGGTGTCATAGGCGCTCTCGCTGCGCCGCGGGAAGGCGGCCAGGCCGTCCTTCTGACGCAGCGTGGACATGCGCTCGCGGCGACCGGTGAGAATCTTGTGCGGGTAGGCCTGATGGCCGACATCCCATACCAGACGGTCATCCGGCGTGTCGAATACGTAATGCAGGGCGATGGTCAGCTCGATGACCCCGAGGCCGGCGCCGAAATGTCCGCCGCTCTGGCCCACCCGGTAGAGCAGTTCCAGACGCAGTTCGTCGGCAAGGGTTTCCAGTTCGCTTTCAGCCAGCCGGCGCAGCCCCGCCGGCGTTTCGGCGCGGTCGAGCAGGGGCGTTACAGGCCGTTCGCGGGGGATCTGGTGGAAAGTCTTCGACATCGGGCGGGGTCATTCAGGCGCAAAAGATGCGGCAGTTTACCCGAAACTGCCGGCGCACGGCCAAAGCCGTGTCACGCTTTACCAGCTGTCGACAAATGGCCGCTTCTTGCCCTGACGGGGCGCCACCGGCGGGGTCGCCGCCAGGCCGCGCAGCAGCCAGCTGCGGGTTTCCTGCGGGTCGATGACCGCATCGATCTCCAGGAAGCTGGCCATGTTCAGCGCCTTGCCCTGTTCGTAGGCCTTGCCGACCAGTTTGTCGAACAGCGCCTGCCGCGACGGCTCATCGGCCTGGGCCGCCAGTTCCTTGGCAAAGCCCAGGCGTACCGCACCTTCCAGACCCATGGCGCCGAACTCGCCACTCGGCCAGGCCAGGGTAAACAGCGACTGGTGGAAACTGCCGGCGGCCATCGCCATGGCACCCAGTCCATAGCCCTTGCGCAGCACCACGGTGAAGTACGGCACCTGCAGGCTGGCGGCGGTAACGAACATGCGCGACACATGGCGCACGGTGGCCTGTTTTTCCGCTTCCGGGCCGACCATGAAGCCGGGGGTGTCGCATAGCGACAACAGGGGGATATCGAAGGCATCGCACAGTTGCATGAAGCGCGCCGCCTTGTCGCCGGCACTGGCGTCGATGGCGCCACCCAGCACCGCCGGATTGTTCGCCAGCAAGCCGAACGGCCGGCCTTCGATGCGGACCAGTGCGGTGATCATGCCCGGGGCAAATTGGCTGCGCAGTTCCAGCACACTGTCCGCATCGGCGAGGGTGTCGATGAGCTGACGGATGTCGTAGACGCGCAGACGGTTCTGCGGAATCAGCTGGCGCAGCCGGCGCTGATCGGCGCTCTGCCAGTCGGCCAGCGGGCCCTGGAAATAAGCCAGATACTGTTTGGCCGCCTGTACGGCTGCAGCTTCGTCGTCGACCAGAATGTCGATCACGCCGTTCGGCCCCTGCACGCTGACCGGGCCGACCTGCTCCGCGCTGAAACTGCCCAGGCCGCCGCCCTCGATCATCGCCGGGCCGGCCATGCCGATGCTGGCGTCCCGGGTGGCGATGATCACATCGCAACAGCCCAGCAGCGCCGCGTTGCCGGCAAAGCAGCGTCCGGACACCACGCCGACCAGCGGCACCAGCCCGGAGAGGCGCGCCATGCTGGCAAAGGTATGCGCATCCAGCCCGGCGACGCCGACGAAATCGGTATCGCCGGGACGGCCGCCTCCGCCCTCGGCAAACAGCACCAGCGGCAGGCGCAACTGCTCGGCGAGGCCGAGCATGCGGTCGGTTTTCTTGTGGTTCATCATGCCCTGGGTGCCGGCAAACACCGTGTAGTCGTAGGCGATGGCCATGCAGCGTGCGGCCTGTGGCCCGAAGTCCCCGGCATTCACCGTGCCGATGCCGCTGATCAGGCCGTCGGCCGGGCTCAGTTCACGTAACTCCTCCGGTGAGCGCCGGCGGCGCTGGGCCGCCAGGGCCATGGCGCCGTACTCGATGAAGCTGCCCGCGTCGAGCAGATCGTCGAGGTTCTCCCGCGCCGTGCGCTGGCCGCTCTTGCGCCGCTTGGCCACGGCGGCGGGGCGCCGGGCATCGGTCAGTTGCTCATGGCGCAGCAGCACCTCGGCCAGATCGGCGCGGATATGCTCAAGGTCGATCTGTTCTTCACTGAGCACCGCGTCACCCTCGACCTCGGCCGGCTCGACAAACAGCAACGGCTGGCCTTCACCGAGACTGGCGCCGGGTTGTACCAGCAGCAGGCGCACGATGCCGCTGTGACTGGCCTTGACCACGAATTCCATTTTCATCGCTTCCAGCACCGCCACCGGCTGGCCAATGGCCAGCGCATCGCCTTCGGCGACTTCCAGACTGACCACCACGCCGGCGCCGGGGCTGTTCAGTGGCAGCGTGCCGGGCGGTGCTGCCGGGCCCTGTTCGGCGCTATTGGATATGGCTGCCTGCGGGCGAAAAAACAGGTGCGGGTGCGCCTGCGCTTGTGCCGTCAGCAAGTCGCCCAGATGCTGTTCGACAAAGCCGGTACTGACCTGATTGGCAGCCACTTCCGGCCGCTGCAACAGGTTCTGCAGCAGGTGCAGGTTGCTCGCCACGCCTTCCAGACGAAATTCGCAGAGGGCGCGATAGCTCCGCTGCAGGGCGGCCGGGTAGCTGTCGCCGTGAGCGATCAGTTTGGCCAGCAGCGAGTCATAACTGGGGCTGACCGGGTAGCCGGCGTAACCGTAGCCATCCACGCGCAAGCCGGGGCCGCTGGGGGGCTCGTAGGCCGTCAGGGTGCCGGCCGCCGGCCGCAGGCTACCATCGGAGTGCAGGGTTTCCAGATTGATGCGCAACTGCACCGCGCAGCCGTTGATCGCCGGCGGTTGCAGCAATCCCAGTTCGGCCAGACTGCGGCCGGCGCTCAGGTGCAGTTGCGTGTGCAGCAGATCGACACCGGTAATCGCCTCGGTGACAGTGTGCTCGACCTGGATGCGCGGATTGGCTTCCATGAAATAGAAGCGCCCGGGCTGCTCGAGGTCGAGCAGAAACTCGAAGGTGCCGATGCCCTGATAGCCTGCGGCAGCGGCCAGTTCAAGGGCCGCAGCGACCAGGGCGTCACGCAGGGGTTGAGGCAGGTCGGGGCTGGGGGCGATTTCCAGCAGCTTCTGGTTGCGCCGCTGCAGGCTGCAGTCGCGCTCGTACAGGTGGCTGAGCTGGCCGCTGCTGTCGCCGATAACCTGCACCTCGATATGCCGCGCCGTGCTGACCAGCTGCTCGACATACAGCGCGCCGTTGCCGAAGGCGGCCTGTGCTTCGGACTGGCAGCGCGCATAGGCTTGTTCCAGTTCGCGGATATCCCGTACTGCGCGCATGCCGCGCCCGCCGCCACCGGCCAGCGCCTTGAGCATGACTGCGGCACCCTCGCCGAGCGAGTGCATGAAGACCTGCGCCTGTTGCAGGGTCACCGCCTGATTGAGGCCGCGTACCAGTGGCACACCGCAGCGTTCGGCCAGCGCGCGGGCGGCCGCCTTGTCACCGAACAGTTCCAACACTGTGGCGGACGGGCCGATAAAGCGCAGGCCGCTGGCAGCGCAGCGGCGGGCAAATTCGGCACTTTCGGCGAGAAAACCGTAGCCTGGGTGAATCGCCTCGCACTGTTGCTGCAGCGCCAGATCGATCAGCTGCTGCATGTCCAGGTAGGCAGGCACGCCGCGGCCACGCAGCGGCAGCGAAACGTCCGCCTTGCGCGTGTGCAGGCTGGCGCTGTCGTCTTCGGCATATACCGCCACCGAGCGGATGCCGAGGTCGGCGCAGGCGCGGGCGATACGGATGGCAATCTCGCCACGGTTGGCGATCAGCAGGGCGGAAAAGGGTGCATGCACGGTGGAAGCTCCTGGACAGGTTGCCATGGGCTGCAGTCTGCCCCGAACGCTTTGCCGGTGGCCAGTGCATGCGCCGCCTGCATGCCGGGTCATCAGTCCGCGCAATGGCATCCGGCAACTTGCATTGGCAATAGCCGCCGCTACAGACTGCGCCACCAACCTTGCACCGGAGCCGTCCATGTCCCAACTCCTGCACGACCTGTCCTGGGTACTGCCGCTGCGCAATGAGCTGCTCACGCCGATCATGCAGGGCTTCACCTGGCTGGGGTATGACAGGTTCATTCTGCTGTTTCTGCCGCTGGGTTACTGGGCATGGAACAAGCCGCTGTTCCTGCGCCTGTTCATTCTGGTGGCGGTCACGGCGCTGCTGAATGCCTTCCTCAAGGACCTCTGGCAAGACCCGCGCCCGGACATCGGTTTGCGTATGGACCATGAGGTGGGAGAAAGCTTTGGTGCGCCCAGTGGGCACGCGCAGATTGCCGTGGTGCTGTGGTTGTGGCTGGCCTGCGAATCAAGGCGGCTGTGGAGCTGGCTGGGGTGCTCGCTGATTGTGCTGGGGATCATCTTCAGCCGCCTGTATCTGGGTGCCCATGATCTGGAAGACGTGTTGCTCGGTGCAGCACTGGGCGGCGTGACCCTGCTGCTGTTCGCGCTGGTCAGGCACCGGGCCTGGTGGCGCGAAGCCAATCTGGCCTGGCATCTGCTGCTGGTAGTAGGTGTGGCGGTGGCTGCGCAGCTGGGCTGGCCGGGCACGGCCCCTCATTACGTGCCGCTGCTGGCCGGGATGCTGGTCGGCGTACTCAGTGGTTACCGGCTGGAAGTGCGTACGCTGGATTTTCAGGTGCCTGCCCGAGTTTGGCGGCGTGCGCTGGTGGCACTGCTGGGGTGTGCGGCGTTCCTGTTGTTCCAGGCCTTGCTGAAACGGCTCGAGACGGCGCTGGGGCTGGAGCCGTTGCTGTGGCAGAGCTTGCGCGGCGTGCTGATGGGCTGGTTTATTGCACTGCTGATGCCCTGGCTGCTGGTGCGCGGGCGTCTGCTGCTGGCGGGACGGGCGCCAGCCTGAGGCATGGCACTCAGGCGCTTGCGCTGGTGGCTAGGGCAAACCCGGCGCGGCCCTGGCATTTGACCTGATACAGGGCCCGGTCGGCGGCCTTGTACAGGTCGCTGAAGTGCGCGCCCTGTTGCGGGTAGATGGCACCGCCCACGCTGATGCTGACGCGTAACTGCTGGCCGTGGTAAGTGACCGGTTTGACCAGTTCGGCGAGCAGTCGCGCGGCGATTTCGTGGGCATGCCGGTCGGCATCCGGCCCGCTGATCAGTACGGCGAATTCATCCCCGCCCAGCCGCGCTGGCATGTCGTTGTGCCGCACGTGCAGTTGCAGGCGCCGGCTGAGCTCGCAAAGCAGGAAGTCGCCGGCGTCATGTCCGTGCTGGTCGTTGATCGGCTTGAAGTGATCCAGGTCGATCAGCAGCAGGGCCAGCGATTTGTCGCTGTGTTGCGCAGTGGCCAGGGCGGACTCGGCATGGGCAACCAGGTAGCGGCGGTTCGGCAGATCGGTCAGCGGGTCGTGAAAGGCCGCGTGCTGCAATTCGCGTTCGCGCTCGGACAAGCGCTGGTTGGTCGCCGCCAGTTCGGCGGTGCGCTGGTCCACCGCCTGCTGCAGGTTGCTGGCGCTGCGCTCGCTCTGCTCGAGGCGCGCGCTCTTTTCCCGGTTGGCTTGCTCCAGGGCATCCGCACGCTCCTGTTTGAGCAGCTGGATGCGGTTGGCCAGGGCAAAGGAGAACAGGATGGTTTCCAGCGCCACGGCCACCGGAAAGACCACCGAATTGGCCGGGGTAGGTTGCACCAGGCCCATGGCGCGCAATGACAGCAGCACAATGCTGCCCAGCACCAGGCCATAACCGAGCAGGTACAACCGGGCATAGAAGCAACCCTGGCGGCTGCGAATCAGCGCCGCGAGCAATGCCGCCGGAATGCTGGTAAAGGTCAGTACGTTGAGAATGCTGGCCCCGGCCACGGTCCAGCCGAGCAGACCGCAGAGCGCCGCCAGGCCATAAAAAACAGCCCCGCCGAGCAGCAGGTAATGCAGGCGCGGCACGTGTTGCCGGGTTTGCAGCAGCTGCATGGTGAACAGGCTGACGCACAGGCTCCAGAGTGACGGGACGGTGATGCGGTGCAGCCAGCTCGGCACCGCCTGCCCCGGCCACAGGTATTGAAAGCCGTGACCGCTGGCGCCGAGGATGAACAGCAGGCCAAAGGCGGTGGTCAACACATAGCGCAGGTAGATGCTGTCGCGCAGGCTGATGTAGATAAACAGGTTGTACAGCAGCAGGGCGATGATCACCCCGTAGATGATGCCGAACAGCAGGTTCTCGTTAAGGTGCAGTTGCTGCAGGTCGGGCAGTTGCCAGAGGCGCAGCGGAAAGGCGTTGCCGGCAGGATCATAGCTGCGCAGGTAGACAGTCAGTGCCTCCTGCGCCGGTGGCAGATGGAACACGCTGCGCCGGTAGTGGTAGTCGCGGCCTGCGGCGTAGGGGACGGCTTCCGCACTACGCCGTTCGCTCCAGCCACCCTGGCCATCGGGCAGGTACAGGCGCAGATCCAGCAGATTGGCGCCACCGGCCTCCAGCCACCAGTCTTGTGGAATATCCTGATTGGCTTGCAGTTGCAGCTTGATCCACCAGGGGTTGGGGCTCTGGCCGACACTGGCGCGCCCGGCAGCGGCAACAAAGCGCTGCTGCACGTCTGCATGCAGGATGTCGTCGATCTGCAACTGCCCGCCGACATCTTCGAACAGTTCGATATGGCCGTTCAGCGTTGCGCCGCTGTTCGCGCTGTCCAGGCTCAGGATGGCTGCAGGGGCGTGGAGCGTCAGCACCAGCAGACAGCCAGCCAGCAGGGCTTGAGCAATGGGCCGGCGCACAGGCGACACTCCTTTGTCTTGATCGATTGCACGAATGGCCGGCGAGTATAGCAATAGCGTGTCATGAGCAAAGCGGATGGACTATCGCTCTCTGGCCAGTTGTCGCTGGAAAAGCCCGGGAGTGCTTGGATGGCGCGCCTGGCGCTCGGGCAAAGCCGAGCGCCATAGTCGGAATTGCTCATTTTTTGTGCTATATTCCGCGCCCGCGAAATTCTTCCCCGGTCACTGCCATGCACGCTGCCAAGCCGCTGTTCGACTATCCCAAGTACTGGGCCGAGTGTTTCGGCCCGGCGCCGTTCCTGCCGATGAGCCGGGCGGAAATGGACCAGCTGGGCTGGGACAGCTGCGACATCATCATCGTCACCGGTGATGCCTATGTCGATCACCCGTCATTCGGCATGGCGATTATCGGCCGTTTGCTGGAGAACCAGGGCTTCCGGGTGGGCATCATCAGCCAGCCGGACTGGCAGTCGAAAGACGATTTCATGCGGCTCGGCGCGCCGAACCTGTTCTTCGGCGTGGCGGCCGGCAACATGGATTCGATGATCAACCGTTACACCGCCGACAAGAAAGTCCGCTCCGATGATGCCTATACCCCAGGCGGCCTGGCCGGCAAGCGGCCGGATCGCGCCAGTCTGGTGTACAGCCAGCGCTGCAAGGAAGCCTACCGGGACGTGCCGATTGTGCTGGGCGGCATCGAGGCCTCACTGCGGCGGATTGCCCATTACGATTACTGGCAGGACAAGGTGCGCAACTCGATCCTGATCGATGCCTGTGCCGATATCCTGCTTTACGGGAATGCCGAGCGGGCGATTGTTGAAGTCGCCCAGCGCCTGTCCTGGGGCGAGAAAATCGAAGCGATTACCGATATCCGCGGCACCGCATTCGTGCGCCGGGATACCCCGGAAGACTGGTTCGAGATCGACTCCACGCGGATTGACCGGCCGGGCAAGATCGACAAGATCGTCAACCCCTATGTGAATACCCAGGACACCCAGGCCTGTGCGGTCGAGCAGGAAAAAGGTCCGGTTGAAGACCCGAATGAGGCCAGGGTAGTGCAGCTGTTGCCGCACCCCAGACTGACCCGGGACAAGACGGTGATTCGCCTGCCGTCCTGCGAGAAAGTCAAAAGCGATGCGGTGCTGTACGCCCATGCCAGCCGCGTCCTGCACCTGGAAACCAATCCGGGCAATGCCCGCGCACTGGTGCAAAAGCATGGCGAGGTGGACGTCTGGTTCAACCCGCCACCGATCCCGATGACCACCGCAGAAATGGATTACGTGTTCGGCATGCCCTATGCGCGGGTGCCACACCCGGCCTATGGCAAGCAGAAAATCCCGGCCTACGAGATGATCCGCTTCTCGGTCAACATCATGCGCGGCTGTTTTGGCGGCTGTACCTTCTGCTCCATCACCGAGCACGAAGGGCGGATCATCCAGAACCGTTCCCACGAGTCGATCCTTAACGAGATCGAGGCGATGCGCGAAGTCCCGGGCTTCACCGGGGTGGTTTCCGACCTCGGCGGGCCGACGGCCAACATGTACCGGCTGGCCTGCAAGTCGCCGGAAATCGAATCGGCCTGCCGCAAGCCGTCCTGCGTGTTCCCCGGCATCTGCGAGAACCTGAACACCGATCACAGTTCGCTGGTCGAGCTGTACCGCAAGGCGCGCGCCCTGCCCGGGGTGAAGAAGGTGCTGATCGCCTCCGGCCTGCGCTATGACCTGGCAGTACAGTCGCCGGAGTACGTCAAGGAACTGGTCACCCACCACGTCGGCGGCTACCTGAAGATCGCCCCGGAGCATACCGAAGAAGGCCCGCTGAACAAGATGATGAAGCCGGGCATCGGCAGCTACGACAAGTTCAAGCGCATGTTCGAGCAGTACAGCAAGGAGGCGGGCAAGGAGCAGTACCTGATCCCGTACTTTATCGCTGCCCACCCAGGCACCAGTGACGAAGACATGCTCAACCTGGCCTTGTGGCTCAAGCGCAACGGCTTCCGCGCCGATCAGGTGCAGGCGTTCTACCCTTCGCCGATGGCCACTGCGACGGCGATGTACCACTCGGGCAAGAACCCGCTGCGCAAGATCACCTACAAGTCGGACGGCGTGGCCATCGTCAAGAGCGATGCCCAGCGCCGCCTGCACAAGGCGTTTTTGCGCTATCACGATCCCAAGGGCTGGCCGCTGCTGCGCGAGGCACTGATCCGTATGGGGCGTGCCGATCTGATCGGGCCGGGCAAGAATCAATTGATCCCGCTGCATCAGCCGGCGACAGACAGCTACCAGAGCGCCCGGCGCAAGAACTCCACGCCGGCGGGTAGTCACAAGGTGGGTAAATCCCAGACCTTGCTGACCCAGCACACCGGCCTGCCACCGCGCGAAACCGGCGCCGGCAATCCCTGGGACAAGCGCGAGCAGGCCAAGGCGGCGGCCGAGGCGCGCAATGCGGCGGCAGCCCGTGAGCGCGCAGCAGAGAAAAAGGGCGGCAAGAAAAAACCGGGCCGTCCGGCCCCGGTACCGCGCTGACAGCAGCGGGATCGGCAGCTACGGCGAGCTAACGCGGTAGCTGCCCGTCAGCCATGCAAATGCGGTTGCGGCCCTCGCGCTTGGCGCCATACATCGCATTGTCGGCACTCTGTACCAGGGCATCGGCATCCTCCCCATGCAGTGGAAATATGCTCAGGCCCAGGCTGGCAGTCATCAGCAATTCGTGTCCGTTGATGAACATGCGGTTCTGCAGGTGCGCACGCAGCTTTTTCGCAATGTTGAGCAGCACCGCGTGGTCTTCCATGTCCTCCAGCAGAATGATGAATTCGTCACCACCCAGGCGCGCCACCGTATCGGCTGCACGGGTCACCGAGCTCAGCAGGCGGGCAACGATGCGCAGTGCTTCGTCGCCAACGGCGTGACCATAGGTGTCATTGATTTCCTTGAACTCATCGATGTCGACATACAGCAGGCCGATCTGTTTGCCGGTACGCCGGGCCTTGGCTACCGCATGCTCCAGACGGTCGAAGAACAGGCGCCGGTTGGGCAGGCCGGTCAGCGCATCGTTGTGGGCCATGCGCTGCATCTGGATGTGGTTCTCGCTAAGTTCGCTGAGCTGTGCGAGGATTTTTTTCTGCATGTCGTCAAGCTCGCGTGCCAGCTTGCCCAGCTCGTCCCCGCGTCTGGTCGGCAAGGGTAAAAGCTTCAGGTTGTCGGTGAACTGGCTGACCGCCTGACCTATCTGGTTCAGCGGCCGCAGCAGGGCATTGGCCAGCCACAGCGACAGCAGCAGGCTCAGCAGGCCCAGGCCGAGCACGATGCGGATCATGCGCTGGTCCAGCTCGCGGGAGGCCAGCAGAATATGTTCTTCCGGTATTGCCAGGCCCAGAATCAGCGGGGTCTGGCTGTCGCCGTGGCCAATCAGCAGGCGGGTAAAGGTTGCCACCCGGGAGGGCTGGTTGTATTTGTCCGGCAGGGCGGCAAGCAGGCTGCTGGTCTGGCCACTGAGCAGGCTTGCGAGGGCCGGTATCTGGTCCTGCAACAGCACATCCGGTCCGCTGGCACTGCCCGGCATGTTCTGGTGATCCGGGTCGAGTAACAGCTGGCCTTTGCCGTTAGCCAGAAAAACCTGGTAGTAGTCGGGCAGCTCCTGTTTCAGCCGGGCGAGCAGCGCCGTGATGTCCAGACTCACCACCACCACTCCGGCAGCCTGTTGTTCGGACCATACGGGGCTGGCCAGATGCAACAGCAGCGCGCCGTTCGGGTCGGTTCTGTCCGGCAGGATTTCAGAAAAGAACTGGCCGCCGGGTTTCAGCTGCAGCGTCTTGAATACATAGGGAAAGTGACCTGTTTCTTTCAGCGCGCTGTCGGGCTGCAGGCCGCTGCGTTCGACGCTCAAAAGTTCCAGCCCGTGTTGCTGCGCACTGATCAGGCGTATGCAGCGAAACGTGGCGTTGGCCTCCATCACCGCCTCGAACATGCGCGCCAGCATCATGCGGTTACTGGCTTTCTCCGGGGTGTCGAGCAGCACCTGCAGCGGTTGCGGCTGGTCAGCCAGCAAGCGTGCATCGGTGGCGGCACCCTGCAGCTTGAGTTGCAGGGTGCGCCCCAGCACCTGGTTGGCAATCAGCAGGTCGCGTCTGGCCGCATCCAGCAGGATCTGCTTGCTGTTGCTCTGGGAGTAGTAGCTGGCCAGCCCGGTCAGCAACAGGCCGAACAGGCAGAGGATGGTGGTGAGCTTGAGGCTGATGCTGATTTTCATTGTGCCACCAGCGTTTCCAGGCGCTCCCCGGCGAGGATGCGCTGCCAGAGTCCACTGCGTTGCCGGGCATCTTCCACCGGTTCCAGCCAGACCAGCTCGCCGCCGCTGCTGGTGGTTGCCGAGGGGCTCAGCGTATTGGCCAGGCCCTGGCGCTTCGTGAGGGCCTGGCTGACCTGCGGTTCAAGGCTGTAGTTGATCCATTTTTCCGCCAGATTGCGGTTGCGCGAGGTGCGGCTGATCGCCCAGCAGTCGAGCCAGGCCAGCGCTCCTTCGCGCGGGATCACGTAGCCTACATCGGCGCCGGCATCCTGCAGCATTTTGAGTTGCTGTTGCCCGTAATTGGCATACAGCAACGCTACCTTGTTCTGGGTAAACAGCTCTACCGACTCTTCCGGCAGGCTGTAGAAGGCCAGCACGTTGCGGCGCAAGGCCACCAGCTTGTCGATGGTCTCGGGCAGCTCTGCAGGGTCAATGGCAAAAGGCGCTTTACCGAGTGCCATGCGCGTCAGGGAAAAATTGTGGCTGCTGCCGTCGTAGGCAAGCACCTGCCCCTTGAATTGCGCATCCCACAAACTGCTCAGTGAGTCGGGTGGTGTACTCAGCAACTTGCGGTTGTAGATCAGGCCCATCTCGGAGAATGTATAGGGAACACCATAGGCCTGGCCATCGGTGACCAGACCGGGGATGTTTTGCAACTGGCGAAATTGCGTCAGTTGCCGTCCGCGGTTGCTCAGCTTGTTCAGGCGCAACGGTTGCAGCAGCTGTTGTCTGGTGAGCTGCTGGATTTCAGAAGTGTTGGCGGCAACTACATCGAAGTGGTTTCCGGGCGCCGCCAGTTGCTGTTGCAATTCATCGTCCGAGCCGACGTAGGTGACCTCGACAGCAACGTCATAGCGGTCCTCGAATGCGCTGGTCAGATCGCTGTCGGCGTAGCCTGGCCAGGTGAGTATGCGCAACACTTCCTGAGCCACCAGCGGGGGGCTCAGCAGGCACAGCAAAAGGAAGGTTGTCAGCGGGCGTGTCGGCATCAGGGCAGGTACATGCGATGGGAGGTTTGTGCGAAGGAAAGGCAACACTAGTTGAGTTGATAGTGTGGAGCAACTGCAACGGCCGCTGAGGCTCGTCGGGTATCCAGTGCTTGTTTCGTTCGGTGCCGCCGTCCATTTTGCGTCGTGCGCGATTTTGGGGCGCAGCTATTTGCTGATAAATGCCGGCGGCCCCGTTTTGGAGCTGTTATCGTGACAAGTAGCTGATAATCGGGGCCGCTGTGCTGGCATAAGTTTTGCGCAGTCAATGTATCGCCCCGGCCTGCAGGAGGCCTTCCGTGTCCATTCATGTCGCGTTGCACCATGTCACCCATTACCGCTATGACCGCGCAATCCAGCTGGGTCCGCAGAGCGTACGCTTGCGCCCGGCACCGCACAGTCGCACGCGGATTCTCTCCTACGCGCTGAAGGTCAGCCCCGGCGAGCACTTCATCAACTGGCAGCAGGACCCCCAGGGCAACTACCTGGCGCGGCTGGTGTTTCCGGAGAAGACCCGCGAATTCCGGGTCGAGGTTGATCTGGTTGCCGAGATGGCGGTGTTCAATCCGTTCGACTACTTCCTTGAACCCTACGCAGAAAAGGCCCCCTTCAGTTATACCGAGGGTGAGGCGGTCGAGTTGGCGCCGTATCTGGTCAAGCTGCCGGCAACCCCCGAGTTCAAGCGTTATCTGGCGGATATTTCACGCACTCCGGTGCCCACCAATGACTTTCTGGTAGCACTCAACCAGAAGCTGTCGCGCGATATCAAATACCTGATCCGCATGGAGCCGGGTGTGCAGACGCCGGAGGAAACCCTGAGCAAGGGCTCCGGCTCCTGCCGCGATTCGGCCTGGCTGCTGGTGCAGTTGCTGCGTCATCTGGGCCTGGCGGCGCGCTTTGTCTCCGGCTACCTGATCCAGCTCACCGCCGATGTGAAATCGCTGGATGGACCTTCCGGCACCGAAGTGGATTTCACCGACCTGCATGCCTGGTGCGAGGTATACCTGCCGGGCGCCGGCTGGATCGGTCTGGATCCGACCAGCGGACTGTTCGCCGGTGAAGGTCATATCCCGCTGGCGTGCAGTCCGGAGCCGTCTTCGGCCGCACCGATCAGCGGACTGGTGGATGAGTGCGAGTGCGAGTTCGAGCATGTCATGCGCATCGAGCGGGTATGGGAAGCGCCGCGCGTGACCAAACCCTATAGCGATGCCCAGTGGCAGGCGATTCTCGCGCTGGGCAAACAGGTCGACAGCGATCTGCAGAAGGCCGATGTGCGCCTGACCATGGGCGGCGAGCCGACCTTCGTGGCGCTCGACTATCCGGACGATGCGGAATGGAATACCGCAGCCCTGGGGCCGAACAAGCGGCGTCTGGCGGCCGAGCTGTACCAGCGCATGCGTGCTGAGTACGCGCCGCAGTCGCTGGTGCATTTCGGTCAGGGCAAGTGGTATCCCGGCGAGCAATTGCCGCGCTGGTCGCTGAACTGTTTCTGGCGCCGGGATGGCCAGCCGATCTGGCACGATCCGCAACTGATTGCCGATGAACAGACCGATTACGCGGCCAATGCCAAGCTGGCCGCACGTTTTCTCGACAATCTGGCCAAGCGTCTGGGGCTGACCGGCGAGCACATATTTCCGGCCTACGAGGATTGGCTGTACTACCTGTGGCGTGAAAGCAGCCTGCCGATCAATGTGACTCCGGAGGATGCGCGGCTGAGCGATGCCATGGAGCGCAAGCGTCTGCGTCAGGTGTTCCAGCAGGGCCTGCACAAGGTGATCGGGCATGTCCTGCCGCTGGGGCGCAATGCGCTGCAAAGCGAATGGCAGAGCAGCTCCTGGTTCCTGCGCGAGAAGCATTGCCGGTTGTTGCCGGGGGACTCGGCGATGGGTTACCGCCTGCCGCTGGACTCGCAGCCCTGGGTCAAGAAAAGCGATTTTCCTTATATCAATCCGGCCGACCCGTCGGTTGCCCAGCCAGGCTTGCCGGCTGCCGCGCAGTTGCAGCAGCAGGTGGCCGGCCTGCAGGACGCTGGCCCGGCCAGCGAGGCGCCCGCGCGGACAGCCGCCAGCATCACCCGCACGGCCCTGTGTGCCGAGCCGCGCGATGGTCGTCTGTACCTGTTCATGCCGCCACTGGAACGGCTTGAGGATTACCTGCAGCTGGTCGCGGCCATTGAAGCCACCGCCGCCGAGCTGCAGTGTCCGGTGCTGCTCGAAGGCTATGAGCCGCCGATTGATCCACGCCTGCTGAACTTCCGCGTGACACCTGATCCGGGTGTCATCGAGGTGAATATCCATCCTTCGGCGAGCTGGGATGATCTGGTGCAGCGCACTGAGTTCCTCTATGCAGCGGCGCGGCAGACGCGGCTGTCCAGCGAGAAGTTCATGATCGATGGCCGTCACACCGGCACCGGAGGTGGCAACCACTTCGTGCTGGGCGGTGCCACACCGGCCGATTCGCCGTTCCTGCGCCGGCCCGACCTGCTGCGCAGCCTGATCAGTTACTGGCACAACCATCCGTCACTGTCCTACCTGTTTTCCGGCCTGTTCATCGGCCCGACCTCGCAGGCGCCGCGCGTCGATGAAGCGCGCAACGATTCGCTCTACGAACTGGAGGTGGCCTTCGCGCAGATGCCCGAGCCCGGTGAGGAGTGCCCGCCATGGCTGGTCGATCGCCTGTTGCGCAATCTGCTGATCGACGTCAGCGGCAATACCCACCGCGCCGAGTTCTGTATCGACAAGCTGTATTCGCCGGATTCCGCCAGCGGCCGGCTGGGCCTGCTCGAGCTGCGCGCCTTCGAGATGCCGCCGCACGCACAGATGAGCCTGGCCCAGCAGCTGTTGCTGCGGGCGCTGGTGGCGCGTTTCTGGAAAACTCCCTACGCCCCGGCCAAGCTGACCCGCTGGGGCACCGAGCTGCATGACCGCTTCCTGCTGGCGCACTTTGTCGAGCAGGATTTTGCCGACGTGCTGCATGAGCTGTACGCCAGTGGCTATCCGCTGCGCGCGGAATGGTTCGCGCCGCATTTCGAATTCCGCTTTCCCAAGATCGGCGATTTTGCGGTCAAGGGCATCAGCCTGGAGCTGCGCCAGGCGCTCGAACCCTGGCATGTGCTGGGCGAAGAGGGTGGCGGCGGCGGTGCCGTGCGCTACGTCGACTCCTCGCTGGAGCGGGTGCAGGTGAAACTCGAAGGCATGGCGCCGGATCGTTACATGCTGACCTGCAATGGCGTGCCGGTACCGCTACGGCCGAGCGGCAAGGTCGGTGAGTTTGTCGGCGCCGTGCGTTACCGGGCCTGGCAGCCGGCCAACTGTCTGCAGCCGACCATTGGTGTGCATGCGCCGCTGGTCTTCGATCTGCTGGATACCTGGATGCAGCGCTCGCTGGGTGGTTGCCAGTACCATGTGGCGCACCCCGGCGGACGCAACCACGAGGCGCTGCCGGTGAATGCCTACGAGGCGGAAAGCCGGCGTCTGGAGCGCTTCTTCCGTCATGGCCACACGCCGGGACTGCTGGTGCCGCGTCAGCCCCTGGCAAATGACGACCTGCCGATGACCCTTGATTTGCGCCGGGTTTAAGTTGTGCAGATGCCCTGCAGGAGTTGCTTGCTCCTGCAGGGGCTGGTCATTGAGAATAGCCAGCCGGAAACACTGCCTTACTGAGTAATCCATGCCAGACCTGCTTGCCGATTATCCGCGCGCCGCCAACGCCTATAACGAATTGCTCGATGCACAAGGCCAGGTTCGCCCGCACTGGCAGCGTTTGTTCCGGGTTCTGGAGCGCAGCAGCCTGGCCCAGTTGAACCAGCGTCAGGCCCTGCTGGAGCGGCAGATCCAGGAAAATGGCGTCACCTACAACGTGCATGCCGACCCCGACGGCCTCGATCGCCAGTGGGCACTGGATCTGCTGCCGAACCTGATTCCCGCTGACGAGTGGCAGCAGATCGCAGCCGGCGTGGCCCAGCGCGCCGGGTTGCTCAATCGCGTGCTGGCGGATCTGTATGGTCCCCAGCAATTGCTGCGCGAGGGGCTGCTGCCGGCCGAGCTGGTGTTCGGACACAACAACTTTCTCTGGCCCTGCCATGGCATGCAGGTACCCGGTAATACCTGGCTGCATCTGTATGCGGTGGATCTGGCGCGGGCCCCTGACGGGCGCTGGTGGGTGCTCGCCGATCGCACCCAGACACCTTCCGGCGCTGGCTACGCGCTGGAAAACCGGCAGATCGTGTCGCGCGCCTTGCCCGAGCTGTACCGTGATTTGCGCGTGCAGCACCTGTCCGGCTTTTTCCGCAGCCTGCAGGAGTTTCTGCGTCGGGAGGCCCCGGCAGATGGCGAAACGCCGCTGGTGGTACTGCTGACCCCGGGGCGCCTGCACGAAAGCTATTTCGAACACCTGTATCTGGCGCGCCAGCTCGGCTTTCCGCTGGTCGAGGGCAGTGACCTGACGGTGCGCGACAATACCCTGTACCTGAAGACCCTGGATGGTTTGCAGCGCGTGCACGCCCTGTTGCGGCGTCTGGATGACGGTTTCTGCGATCCGCTGGAGTTGCGTACGGATTCCGCGCTGGGGGTTGCCGGCCTGCTGGAGGTGGTGCGCCAGGGGCGGGTACTGGTGGCCAATGCGCTGGGCAGCGGGGTGCTCGAATCGCCGGGCCTGCTGGGCTTCCTGCCGGCGATCAGTGAACACTGGCTGGGAGAAGAACTGTTGCTGCCCTCCATCGCCACCTGGTGGTGCGGTGAGCCGCCGGTGCTGGACGAGGCACTGGGAAAACTCGACGAACTGGTGATCAAACCGGCCTTTCCGTCACAGAGCTTCGAGCCGGTGTTCGGCCGTGATCTGGACGAGCAGGGCCTGCAGGAGCTGGAAGCGCGGGTCAGAAGCAGACCATATGCCTATGTCGCCCAGGAGATGGCCCAGTTGTCGCAAGCGGGCGTCTGGGATGGCCAGGCCTTGCAGCCGCGGGCGATCGGTATGCGGGTGTATGCGGTGGTGAGCAGGGACGGATACCGGGTGATGCCCGGCGGCCTGACGCGGATTGCCGGATTGCCGGGTGCCGAGATTGTTTCCATGCAGCGCGGTGGCAGCAGCAAGGATACCTGGGTGCTCGGCGAGCGGATTCCCGGCAGCGAGCCGTGGAACTGGAGCAAGCCGTTGGGGGTAAAGGACCTGATCCGCAGTGACCCCTATCTGCCCTCCAGTGTGGTGGAAAACCTCTACTGGTTAGGCCGTTACAGCGAACGTTGTGACGATGGTGCGCGCCTGTTGCGGGTCCTGCTCAGCCGCTATGTGGAAGACGCCGACGAGCCACAAGCGCTGCAGATTGCCGTGGAGCTGGGTGAAGCCAGCGGCTGGCTGCCGCCCGGCGAGGAACTTGAGCAATGCCTGCGCCGCGGGCTGCTGGGGGCGGACTGGCCGCACAGCCTGAAAGCCAATTTGCAGAGTCTGCAGGGAGCTGCCAGTCAGGTGCGTGGCAAGTTGTCGCTGGAAAACTGGCAGGCCATGGTCGATCTGCAGCGCGAGGCCCATGCGCTGGATAGTGAAAACGCCGATCTGGGCGAATTGCTGGACTTTCTCAACCGCTTGCTGATGTCGCTGGCGTCACTCTCCGGTTTCGCCCTCGACGACATGACCCGCGATGATGGCTGGCGTTTTCTGATGATTGGCCGGCATATAGAACGTCTGCAGTTTTTTGCCGACAGCCTGGCAATTTTTCTGCGCGGAGCCGGTGCGCGTGATCAGGCGGCGCTGGAGTGGCTGCTGGAACTGGGCAACAGCCTGATTACCTACCGCACCCGCTATCTGGCGGCACCGCAGCTGATCGCGGTGCTCGACCTGTTACTGCTGGATCCGCAGAACCCGCACTCGCTGGCGTTCCAGTTGCAGATGCTCGAGCGTTCGCTGCTGCAACTGGATCAGCGCTTTGACATGCAGCATGAAAATCCGCTCGGGCAGCTCCGGGCGCAGCTCGCGGCCTTTGATCTGGGTAGTCTGGATGAGCAGGGATTGTTCGGTGCAGCCGGCGTGCGTGAGGTGCTGGAAGGCCTGGCGGACCTGTTGCAGGCGATTTCCGCCGGTGCCGGACAGCTCTCCGATCGTCTGGCCTTGCGCCATTTTGCCCACGTCGACGATGTCAGCCAGCAAACGCTTTCCTACTGAGATGCACATGAGCAAAAGCCAGCGTTACCAGATACTCCACGACACCCACTACCGGTATGCCGCGCCGGTGTCGCTGGCCCAGCAACTGGCGCATCTGTGGCCGCGTGCATGCACCCGCCAGCGTTGCCTGTACAACGAGATGGAAATCCTGCCGCCGCCCAGTCAGCGCCAGGACACGCTGGATGCGTTTGGCAATCCGCTGACGCGACTGGCCTTCGAGCGGCCGCATGCCGAGCTGCAGGTCAAGGCGCGGCTGATGGTCGAGGTGTTTCCTCATGAGGCCTATGCACTGGACAAGTCGCCGCCGTGGGAGCAGGTGCGCGAAAAACTGGCGTACCACGGTGGTGCATTGTCCGCAGAAGAACTGGAGGCGGTGCGCTATCGGGTCGAGTCACCTTTCGTGCGCCTGAAACAGGCTTTTGTCGATTACGCCGAAGACTGTTTTGTCGCGCAGCAACCGTTTTTACAGGCGGTGGCGGCGTTGATGGACAAGATCTTCAGCGAGTTCACCTACGATCCGGAGGCGACACTGATTGCCACGCCGTTGCTCGAGGTGCTGGAGAGTCGTCGCGGGGTCTGTCAGGACTTTGCCCACCTGATGCTCGCCTGTCTGCGCGCGCGCGGTTTTGCCGCACGTTACGTCAGTGGCTACCTGCTGACCCATCCGCCGGCCGGGCAGCTGCGCATGATCGGTGCCGATGCCTCGCACGCCTGGGTTTCGGTGTATTGCCCGGTGCTTGGCTGGGTCGATTTCGATCCGACCAACAACCTGCTGCCGGATGTCGAACACATCACCCTGGCCTGGGGGCGGGATTTTGCCGATGTGTCACCCCTGCGCGGGGTGATTCTCGGCGGCGGCAACCATGATCCCGAAGTGCGCGTGACCGTCATGCCGGCCAGTGAAATGCCCCAGGTTCAGACTCAATCCCAGTCCCAGTCACCGCCGCGGACCATGACCCACAACGCGCTGCAGGTACCGCCGCGCACCTGAGCTGAAACCGGCAGGCACTGTTTTGGCGCCCTGCAGGGCCGGTTTCTTCCGAGGCGACTGCTTTGCTGCGCTTTTCTGGCGCAAGCCGCTGATTAGTGGCGGGCTGTCCTGTGCCCCTGACGGGCTGCGCAGCAGCGCCGCCGCTGGAAAGTTGCTTCTGGCGCAAGAGTTGCAATGTGCCCGGCAGTAATCATTCTAGGGGCACATCATGAAGCGTTATCTGTTTTTGGCGGGTTTGCTGGGCTTTGCGCCGCTGGCGCAGGCGGCTTCTGACGAAGCGATCAATACCGGCTGGGTGGTCATCGCCAGCGCACTGGTGTTTTTCATGCAGGCGGGCTTTGCCTTGCTCGAAAGCGGCATGTCCAGGGCGAAGAATGCCGTGAACGTGATGATGAAAAACTTCATGGATGGTGCCGTCGGCAGTCTGGTGTTCTGGCTGGTCGGCTTCGGGCTGATGTTTGGCGCCAATCTGAGTGGCTGGTTCGGTGCCAGCCACTTTGCACCGCACGAGGGTGAGCCATGGGATTTCACCTTTCTGTTATTCCAGATGATGTTTGCCGCTACCGCTGCGACCATTGCCAGTGGTGCCATGGCCGAGCGCACGCGGTATGGCGCCTATCTGTTCGGCGCGGTGCTGATCTGCGGCTTCATTTACCCGGTTTTTGGCAGCTGGGCCTGGGGTGGTGCCTATGGCGGGCAGGGCTGGTTGGCCAAACTCGGCTTTATCGACTTTGCCGGTTCCACGGTGGTGCACAGCGTCGGGGCCTGGTGTGCGCTGGCCGGGATACTGGTGCTGGGGCCGCGGCTGGGGCGTTTTGCTGCGGATGGCACGCCGCGCCTGATTCCGGGGCACAACCTGAGTCTGGTAACCCTTGGCGCATTCATTCTCTGGGTGGGCTGGTTCGGCTTCAACGCCGGCAGCACCCTGGAGGTCAATGCCAGCCTTGGCCTGATTGCCCTGAACACCCATCTGGCCGCCGCTGCCGGTGCGCTGGGCGCAGTGCTGGCGCTGCGCAGTACGGCGAGCCCGGTTCTGCTGACCACCACGGTCAATGGTGCGCTGGTCGGGCTGGTCGGGATCACGGCGGGCTGTGCCAGCATGGCACCGGGATTTGCCATTCTGACCGGGCTGATTGCCGGATTCTTGGTGGTGTATGGCATGGCGCTGATGGAGAGCCTGCGTCTGGATGATGTGGTTGGTGCTGTGCCTGTGCACGGACTGGCCGGTATCTGGGGCACCCTGGCCGCCGGTCTGTTTTTCAGCGGTGACCTGTTCAATCTGGACCGGGTACTTATCCAGTTGCTGGGTGTGGCGGCGGCTTTCCTCTGGGTATTCCCGGTAGCCCTGCTGATGTATTTCATCCTGTCGAAAACCATTGGTTTGCGCGTACCCAAGCAGCATGAGCAGCGCGGTCTGGATTTCTCGGAACATGCCGAGAGCGGTTATCCGGAGTTTGGCCAGGCGCTCACCTACGATGCCAGCGAACTGGGACGGAGAACCTGAGATGAGTCTGGTCACGCGCCGTCGTGCGATCTACACGGGACTGGTCAGGCATCTTCCGGAAGCCGAACTGATGCCGATCCTGTCTTTCTGGGAAGCCAATTACGCGGAAAAACCGCCCTTTGCGCTCAATGAATTTCTCGGCGAGGTGGTCAAACGTTGCAGTCAGAAACTGGAGCGGGCCAGCCTCTACCGAGAGCTGATTGGCATCATGAACGGGCCGGCAACGGCCTTGTTGCCTGATCCGTTGCCACAACTCGAGGACTGGCGGCGGGGTGCCGGTGTCAATGCCGAGGAAGTCAGCGGGCCCGAGGTGCAGGCGCGGCAGACCTTTGCTGCGCTCAGCGAGGTATTGTTTGCCGCGCTCACGGATGTCCAGTTGCATGCGCTGCGGCAGCAGCTGAGCAGTCATCTGGGCGCGCTGGGGCTCAGCACCGAGTTGCGCCTGCGGGTGCGCGCCTGGCTGGAGCAGGGCAGTGGATTGGCGCGTATCCAGCTGGAACTGGAGCAATGGCGCCACTTGCTCAACATGATCTACGAGGGGTTGTGCGAACAGCTTGGTCCGGTCGCGGCTGACCAGTTGCTAAGTCGTGCGGTGCGCCAGGTAGACCAGCTGCGGTTGCGCTTGCCGCCGCAGAAACTGCTCTAGACAGGGCGGTGACGGGCGTGCATGGCAACGCCCGTCAGCCCTGTTAGCCCGGGCTCAGAACGGTTCGGCGATGTACTTGAACGGGTAAGTGACCGTTTTTTCCTTGCCGATCTTGCGCTTGGGCAGCTTGACCTTGGGCTGCTTGATCTCCTCGTAGGGAATCTGTTGCAGCAGGTGGGTCAGCAGGTTCAGGCGCACGCGCTTCTTGTCTTCCGAGCGAGCCACGAACCAGGGTGCCCATGACGTATCGCTGGCTTCGAACATCTCGTCGCGGGCATGGGTATAGTCATCCCAGCGGGTGAACGACTTGATATCCATCGGCGACAGTTTCCAGGTCTTGCGTCCGTCATCGATGCGGTCGCCAAGACGGCGTTCCTGCTCTTCCGGGCTGACTTCCAGCCAGTACTTGATCAGGATGATGCCGGATTGGGTCATGGTCTTTTCGAACGCCGGTACCTGCTCGAGAAATGCTTTTGTCTGTGCTTCCGTGCAGAAGCCCATGACCCGCTCGACGCCGGCGCGGTTGTACCAGCTGCGATCGAAGATCACCACTTCGCCGGCAGCCGGGAAGTGCTTGATGTAACGCTGTACGTACATCTGGCTTTTTTCCCGGTCGGAGGGTGCGGGCAACGCCACTACGCGAAATGTCCGCGGACTGACGCGCTCGGTCAGCGCCTTGATGGTGCCGCCCTTGCCCGCGCCATCACGGCCTTCGAAGACCACGATGACCTTGGCGCCGGTAGCGATCACCCACTGCTGCAGCTTGACCAGTTCCACATGAATCGCGCGCAGTTGTTTCTCGTATTCTTTGCGGCCGAGCTTTTCGCTGCCCTTCGCTTCAGGGCTGGCAGTTTCATGGTTATGCTTTTTCATTCGTGCCTCGATCATTTGAGCGATTAAATTACCACGTGAGAGCGTGGTAACTTTAATCGATTTTGCCGGCGTGTGCTTGCTGGTCGGCATGGTAGGACGATCGCACCAGCGGGCCGGAAGCGACATTCTTGAAGCCCATTCTGGTGCCTTCTGCGGCGAACCAGTCGAAGATGTCCGGATGCACGAAGCGCTGCACTGCCAGATGGCTGCGCGATGGTTGCAGGTACTGGCCGAGGGTGAGCATGTCGATGTCGTGTTCGCGCATGCGCTGCATGACTTCGATGACTTCCTCGTCGGTTTCGCCCAGCCCGAGCATCAGCCCGGACTTGGTCGGTACGCCGGGAACACGCTGTTTGAACTTTTCCAGCAGGTCCAGCGACCACTCGAAATCGGAGCCGGGGCGGGCGGCCTTGTACAGCCGCGGCACGGTTTCCAGATTGTGGTTGAACACATCCGGCGGCTCCGTGGCAGTGATGTCGAGCGCGATCTCCATGCGCCCGCGGTAGTCGGGCACCAGGGTTTCCAGCTGGGTAGCGGGAGACACACGGCGGATTTCGCGCAGGCAGTCGGCAAAGTGCTGGGCACCGCCATCGCGCAGATCATCGCGATCCACCGAAGTAATCACCACGTACTTCAGGCGCAGGTCGGCAATCGCGCTGGCCAGATTCTGCGGCTCATTGGTATCCAGCGGCTTGGGCCGGCCGTGGCCGACATCGCAGAACGGGCAACGGCGGGTGCAGATATCACCCATGATCATGAAGGTCGCCGTGCCGCCGGAGAAGCACTCGCCCAGATTCGGGCAGGCGGCTTCCTCGCAGACGCTGTGCAGCTTGTGCTTGCGCAGCAGCTGCTTGATGCGGTCGACCTCGGGCGAAACCGGCATGCGCACGCGGATCCAGTCCGGTTTGCGCGGCAATTCGTCGGTCGGAATGATCTTGACCGGAATCCGCGCGACCTTGTCCGCGCCGCGCAGTTTGACGCCGGTTTCCACCTTGGTCGGGCCCTTGCCCGTGGGTTCTACATTGCTCATGTCAGTTCCAGCCCTCCAGTGAGGGTCATGTGATCGGCATAGCCGAGCGATTCGACCAGTTGCTGGCGCAGTCGCGCCTGTACTGCGGCGATGGACAGCGGAGCGGTCAGATCACGCAACTGGGTCATCGGCAGGTTGGCCATGCCGCAGGGGTTGATGCGCTGAAAGGGTTGCAGATCCATGTCGACATTCAGTGACAGACCGTGGAAGGAGCAACCGTGGCGGATACGCAGGCCGAGCGAGGCGATCTTGGCACCGTCCACGTACACGCCGGGGGCGTCGCTGCGGGCGTTGGCCGGAATGCCGTAGCCAGCCAGCAGGTCGATCAGGCACTGCTCGATGCGGGTGACCATGTCGCGTACGCCCAGCCCGGAACGGCGGATATCCAGCAGCAGATAGCCAACCAGCTGGCCCGGGCCGTGGTAGGTCACCTGACCGCCACGATCGACCTGCACCACCGGAATATCGCCGGGAAACAGTACATGCTCGGCCTTGCCGGCCTGGCCCTGGGTGAATACCGGCGGGTGCTCGAGCAGCCAGATTTCGTCCATGGTCTGCGCGTCGCGGCTATCGGTAAAGCGCTGCATGGCATGCCAGACCGGTTCGTAGGCAACCTGACCAAGCTCACGGAAACCCAGTGTGCGAAAGTCGGGAGCCAGTGCCGCCGCAGTATCCATTACAGAACCATTTGCACGCGGCCGGTGGCACGCAGGTCCTGATGGATGGCTTGCAGTTGCTCAACGCCGGTGGCGGTGATCAATACCTGCACGGAGAGAAAGCGGCCGTTCTTGCTGTCGCGGACGCTCAGGCTGGTAGCGTCGAAATCCGCCGCATGGCGCTGGATGATCTCTACGACCAGTTCAGTGAAGCCGTCGCCGGACTCGCCGATGATCTTGATCGGGTAGCGCTCGCAGGGGAAGTCGATTTTTGGCGGTGTTGCAGTTTGCTCGGACATGATCTGCAGCCTTGCTGGGGCCGGCCACCCGGAACAGGCGGCCGGCAGCCAGTCAGTTGAGTAGTTGGAAGAAGAACAGACGAATGCTATCCCACAGACGCCGGAACAGACCGGCTTCTTCCACTGCTTCGAGTGTCACCAGGTCAACGCTGTCGACTACTTTGCCGTCAAGCGTCAGGTCAACCTTGCCCACCACCGCGCCTTTGGCCAGCGGAGCTTCAAGCAGGGGATTCACCTGGATGGCCGGTTGCAGCTTGTCTACCTGGCCTTTGGGCAGCGTCAGCGTCAGATCCTGAGCCAGGCCGACTTTGACCTGCTCGGTGGTGCCTTTCCAGACGCGGGCCTCTGCCAGTTGCTGATCCTTGTGGTAGAAGGTCTTGCTTTCGAAATAGCGGAAACCGTAGGTCAGCAGCTTTTGCGTCTCGGCCGCGCGCGCCGCCGGGCTGGTTGTGCCGAAAACGGCGGTAATCAGGCGCGTACCATCGCGCACGGCAGAAGAGACCAGGCAATAGCCGGCTTCTTCGGTGTGTCCGGTCTTCAGTCCGTCAACCGTGCTGTCACGCCACAACAGCAGGTTGCGGTTGCCCTGCTTGATGTTGTTCCAGGTGTAATCCTTCTGCTTGTAGATGGCGTAGTGCTCGGGATCCACCTGAATGATGGCGCGGGCCAGCTTGGCCATGTCGCTGGCGCTGGAGTAGTGCTCCGGGTCCGGCAAGCCGGTGGCGTTCATGAAATGGGAGTTCTGCATGCCGAGCTGTTCGGCGGTTTTGTTCATCAGGTCGGCGAAGGCGTCTTCGCTGCCGGCGATGTATTCAGCCAGGGCAATACTGGCGTCGTTGCCGGACTGGATGATGATGCCGTGCAGCAGCGCGTCCACCGGCACCTGGCTGTCGAGCGGCAGGAACATGGTCGAACCGCCGGAAGCGGCGCCGCCGGCGCGCCAGGCATGTTCGCTGACCGGCACCGGATCCTGTTCGCCGATCTCGCCGGAACGGATCTTCAGGGTGCCGATGTAGGCGGTCATCAGTTTGGTCAGGCTGGCGGGCGGCAGGCGCTCGTCACCATTGTTCTCCAGCAGTACCTGACCGCTGGCGGCGTCCATCAGCACGTAGGATTTGGCGGCCAGTTGCGGTGGCGCGGGAATGGCTGTCGCAGCCATTGCACTGGCGCTGACAAACAGCGAAACAAGCAGGGTGAGGCGTTGGGCAAAGCTGGTGATGTTCATCCGGTTCTCTGAGTTGGCTAGGGGTCTAACAGGCCCTTGCGGGCACATGGGGCAGCGGGTCAGGGTCGTACCAGGGTCGGTGATCCAAGGTTGGCCAGACGAATGCTGTTTTGCAGTTGCAGGGCTTCATCCTGAGTGCTGATCGGGCCCAGGCGAACCCGGTGCAGAACTTGCTGGTTGAGCGTCACCGAGCTGATAAAAACCGGGGCACTGGCTATCTGGCTCAGCTTGTCCTTGAGCAGTTCGGCAGCGTCCGGATTGGCGAAGGCTCCAGCCTGGAGAAACAGGCCAGACACTGCGAGTGAAGCGTTTTTTTTTGAGTCGATCTGGCTCGGCACTACAGCCGCAGCATGTTGTTGCGGTGGCGGCGTATAGGTTTCGCCCTGGGCTACCAGCGGGGCGGCGGGAGCCTGTTCCGCAGCCGCTGGGCTCTGGCTGGCCAGCTTTGGCTGGGCCAGTACCAGTGGTACCGGTCGGCCCTGCTGGGCCCACCACTCCTGCGGGTCGATACCCTCGACCTGTACGCGAGCGGTACCGGTTTCGGCATAACCGAGCTTCTTCGCTGCAGCAAAAGACAGATCGATGATGCGGTCGGAGTAGAACGGCCCGCGGTCGTTGACGCGCAACACCACACTTTTGCCGTTTTCCAGGTTGGTCACGCGCACATAGCTGGGCAAGGGCAGGGTCTTGTGCGCGGCCGTCATGCCGTAGAGGTCGTAGGCTTCGCCGTTGGCCGTGGCCTGACCGTGGAATTTGGTGCCATACCAGGAGGCGGTGCCGGTGGCGCGGTAATTGCGGGCATCGCTCATCGGATAGTAGGTCTTGCCGAGAACGCTGTAGGGGCTGGCCTTGTACTTGCCGTAATGCGGCATGGGTACGGCGTCGGGAATACGCGAAACATCCACATCCCACCAGGGGGCGCCATCCCGGTGGGGCTGTGCGTAGTTGGCCGGGCCGGAGATCTGCTCGCTCGGCGTGACCGGCTCTGGCGCCCGGCTGCTGGTGCAGCTGGCCAGCAGCAGGCCAAGCAAACTCAGGGCTGTGAGGCGAGCGGCACCTTGCATCAAGGGGTTCCTTTGGCTTGCAGAATGGCTTCCGACAGCTGATATACCGCCATGGCGTACATCGGGCTGCGGTTGTAGCGGGTGATTGTGTAGAAATTTGGCAGGCCTAGCCAGTATTCCACGCCTTCGGCGCCGTCGAAACGGAAGGCGGTGACTTTCAGATCATCGGCCACCGGGGTGTTGCTGTTCCAGCCCAGGGCATGTAGCTGGCCCATGGTCAGCTGTGGATCAATGCCCGCGGTCAGACCCTGATCAACCTGATCGCCCTGAACGGTGGCGCGACTGACCACTTCACCGCCCTGAGTCCAGCCGTGTTGCTTGAAGTAGTTGGCAACACTGCCGATGGCATCGGTCGGGTTGTTCCAGATATCGATATGGCCATCATTGTCGAAGTCCACGGCGTAGGCGCGGAAGCTGCTCGGCATGAACTGTGGCAGGCCCATGGCGCCGGCATAGGAGCCGGTGAGCACCAGCGGATCAAGCTGTTCCTGACGCGCCAGCAGCAGGTACTCCTTGAGTTGCTGGCAGAAGAACGGGGCGCGCGGCGGGTAATCGAAGCACAGGGTGGACAGGGCATCGATCACCCGCCAGCTGCCGGTGTTGCCGCCGTAGAGGGTTTCAACGCCGATAATGGCGACGATGGTCTGTGCCGGTACGCCGTATTCCTGCTCGGCGCGGGCCAGTGCCTCGGCGTGCTTCTGCCAGAAGCTGACGCCTTTGTTGATGCGCGCACTATTGAGGAAGATCGGCCGGTAATCCTTCCACGGCTTGGTTTTTTCTGCCGGGCGGGATATTGCGTCGAGAATCGCCTGTTTGCGCTCGGCGCCGGCGAAGACGGCAGTCAGCTGTTCTTCGGCAAAGCCGTGCTCGCTGGTCATTTCACTGATCAGGGCACTGACCTGCGGTGCGTTCTGATAATCGGCGGCCATTGCATCGCTACCCAGCAGCAGGGCAATACAGATTGCCGGGGTGTCGCGTCGCAGCGCGCGCGGTAGCTTCGTTATAAAACGCATTCTCATTAGACCTGGGCAATCCATTTTCGATGGGTGTGAATCGACATCAATATCCCGAAGCTGCTCAGCAGGGTCACCAGCGAGGTCCCGCCATAACTGATAAAGGGTAGTGGTACGCCCACTACCGGCAGCAAACCGCTGACCATGCCGATGTTAACAAACACGTAGACGAAGAAGGTCATGGTCAGGCCACCAGCCAGCAGCTTACCAAAGAGTGTCTGCGCCTGGGCGGTGATCACCAGGCCGCGGGCAATCAACAGCAGATAGACGATCAGCAGCAGGCAGATGCCGACCATGCCGAACTCCTCGCCGAGCACGGCAATGATAAAGTCCGTGTGGCTTTCCGGCAAAAAGTCCAGATGGGACTGGGTGCCTTGCAGCCAGCCTTTGCCCCACACGCCACCCGAGCCGATGGCCGCTTTAGACTGGATGATGTTCCAGCCGCTGCCCAGCGGGTCGCTTTCCGGGTCGAGGAAGGTGAGGATGCGTTTCTGCTGGTACTCGCGCAGCACGAAAAACCACATGCCGACACAGATCGGCCCCAGCGCACCGACAGCCCCGATGATCCAGCGCCACTGCAGACCGGCCATGAACAGGACGAAGGCGCCCGAGGCCATTACCAGCAGCGAGGTGCCCAGATCCGGCTGCAGCAGGATCAGCACGAAGGGAATGCCGATCAACAGCAGGGTCACCACGATGTGCTTCAGCTTGGGCGGCAGGCTGCGCTTGGACAGATACCAGGCGATGGTCGCCGGCATGATGATCTTCATGAATTCCGAGGGCTGAAAGCGGATGCCGCCGCCCAGATTGATCCAGCGGGTGGCGCCCATGGCGGTATGTCCGGCCAGCTCGACTGCCAGCAACAGGCCTACGCCGCCTATATAGGCCAGCGGTACCCAGCGCGCCATGAAGCGCGGCTCAAGCTGGGCAATGACAAACATTGCCAGCAGGCCGAGCCCGAATGAACCAGCCTGCTTGGTCAGCATCTCCCAGTGTTTGCCACTGGCCGAGTACAGGATGAACAGGCTGGCAGCGGCCAGCGTCAGCAGGATCAGCAGTAGCCAGCCGTCGATATGCAGTTTCTGCAGCAGGCTGGCACGCCGGCGCAAGACGTCTTCGGTTGAAAAGCTGCGGTCGAAGTTGCCATTCATGGTGCGGGACTCTTTGGCGCGGCGGCTGGGTCGATGACTGGTGTGTCACGGTACTCGGCCTTGAGCTGGCCCTGGTCGTCCAGCAACCAGGCATCCAGCACGGCCTTGGCCACCGGCGCCGCTACGCCGGAGCCGGATTCGCCGTTCTCGACCATCACTGCCACGACGATTTGCGGATCAGCGGCCGGTGCGTAGGCGATAAACAGCGCGTGATCGCGGTGGCGCTCCTGCACTTTCGAGCGATCATATTTCTCACCCTGCTTGATCGCCACGACCTGCGCCGTACCGCTTTTACCGGCCATGCGATAGGCCGCCGTGGCGCCCACCTTGCCGGCTGTACCGCGGGGGCCGTGCATTACCTGTTCCATGCCGAAGCGCGAGTAATCCCAGAACTTCGGATCACGCAGCACAATATCCGGCATCGGATTGCTATCGACAGGGGTGTGGTCGCCAACGGTTTTCGCCAGATGCGGACGGATCCACTTGCCGCGGGTGGCCATCAGGGTGGTTGCCTGCGCCAGCTGCAGCGGCGTGGTCTGCATATAGCCCTGGCCGATACCGAGAATCAGCGTTTCACCCGGATACCAGGGCTGGTTGTAGCGCGCGCGCTTCCAGTCTTTTGACGGCATCAGTCCGGCGGATTCTTCGAACATGTCCAGGGATACCCGTTGGCCGATGCCGAAGCGGCTCAGGTAGTCGTGCAGCCGGTTGATGCCGAGCCGGTGCGCGACATCGTAGAAGTAGGTGTCGTTGGAGCGCATGATCGCCCATTCGAGGTCGACCGAGCCGTCACCGCTGCGATTCCAGTTGCGGTACTTGTGGCTGTGCCCGGGCAGCTGGTAGAAGCCCGGGTCGTATACCCGGGTAGACGGAGTGATGACGCCGGCATCCAGACCGGCGGTGGCGACCATCGGTTTGATGGTCGAACCGGGCGGATACAGGCCGCGCAGCACCCGGTTGAACAGCGGCCGGTCAATCGAGTCGCGCAATTCCTTGTAGGCATTGAAGCCGATGCCGGTGACGAACGGGTTGGGGTCGAAGCCGGGCTCGCTGACCATCGCCAGCACGTCGCCGGTCTGCGGCTGGATGGCGACCACGGCACCGCGTCTGCCGGCCAGCGCTGCTTCGGCGGCTGCCTGCAGGCGGGAGTCGATGGTCAGGTGGATATCCATGCCGGCGATCGG
This sequence comes from Pseudomonas pohangensis, assembly GCF_900105995.1. NCBI lineage: Bacteria > Pseudomonadati > Pseudomonadota > Gammaproteobacteria > Pseudomonadales > Pseudomonadaceae > Pseudomonas > Pseudomonas pohangensis. The sequence continues at coordinate 271,765 of NZ_LT629785.1, forward strand.
GTCGGTACGCTTGAGTACGCGTAATATGCGACCGCGCGCGTTGGTTTCGACTTCCTCGTAACCGACCGTGCCGTGCAGTTCATCCTCGTAGAAGCGCTCGATACCGGTCTTGCCGATGTGGTGCGTGCCGCTGTAGTTGACCGGATCAACTTTCTTCAGCTCATTCTCGTTGATGCGGCCGACATAACCGACCGAGTGGGAATAACTGGCCCCTTGCGGATAATGCCTGACCAGGCGCGCGCTGACCTCTACGCCGGGCAGGCGGAACTGGTTGACGGCGATCCGGCCAATCTGTTCTTCGGTGAGCTCGAACTGGATCGGCACCGGCTCGAAGGGGCGGCGGCCCTGCTTCATGCGCTTGTCATACAGCGCGCGTTCTTCGTCGCTCAGCTCCAGCACTTCGGTCAGGGTGTCGAGGATCTCCGGCCAGTCCTTGGCCCGCTCGCGGGTCACGGTGAGACTGAAGCTGGGGCGGTTGTCGGCAATGATCAGGCCGTTGCGGTCGTAGATCAGCCCGCGGATCGGCGGGATCGGCTGTACGTGGACGCGGTTGTTTTCCGACAGCGTGGAGTGCTGCTCGAATTGCACCACCTGCAGGAAGTACATGCGCGCCACCAGCGCGGCGCTCAGCAGCAGGACCAGTAACGCACCGGCAAAGACCCGCCGACGCACCAGGAGGCCGTCTTTTTCGTGGTCTTTAAGCTGGATATGCGGCATTGATCAGGCCCGGTTGATGCATTTCGTTGAAGCGCATTACTTGTGGTACGGATGGCCGGACAACAGGGTCCAGGCCCGATAAATCTGCTCGCCGACCAGTATCCGCACCAGCGGGTGCGGCAGGGTCAGCGCCGAGAGTGACCAGCGCTGTTCGCTGCGCGCACAGACTTCAGGTGCCAGTCCTTCCGGGCCGCCGACCATCAGGTTGACGTTGCGCGCCTCCAGGCGCCAGCGCTCCAGCTCGCGCGCCAGCTGCTCGGTACTCCAGGCACGCCCTTCGACCTCGAGGGTGACAATCCGTTCCCCCGGCTGCACTTTGGCCAGCATCGCCTCGCCTTCCTGGCGCATCATCCGCGTCACATCGGCATTCTTGCCGCGGGTGGTCAGCGGAATTTTCACCAGTTCCAGTGGCAACTCGGCGGGCAGGCGGCGGGCATACTCCTGCCAGCCCTGCTCAACCCAGCCTGGCATCTTCGAACCGACCGCAATCAGGCGGATACGCATGGGCAACCCCGGGCCTTATTCCTGTTCGGGGCTGTGCTGGGCGCGGCTCTGTTCGGCACCCTGCCAGAGGCGCTCGAGATCATAGAACTGGCGCGTGGCGACCTGCATCACGTGCACCACGATATCGCCGAGGTCGAGCAGGGCCCATTCGCCGCCGTCCAGCCCTTCGCTGCCGAGCGGACGCACGCCCTGCGCCTTGACCTTCTCCATGACGTTTTCGACCAAGGCTTTAACCTGGCGGCTGGAGGAGCCGCTGGCAATCACCATGAAGTCGGTGATGCTGGTCTTGCCGCGCACGTCGATGGTGGTGATGTCCTGGGCTTTCAGGTCTTCCAGTGCGGCTACTGCAATCTGGACCAGTTGTTCGCTTTGCATTAAGTACTTCCTCATGAATCAGTTTGGCGCCCGGTATAGGCGGTGCGCATGGATATAGCTGAGAACGCTGTCGGGCAGCAGAAAGCGGGCGGAGCGGCCGCTGGCCAGCAGTTGGCGAATCTGCGTCGCCGAAATCGCCAGCGGGGTCTGCCAGACGAAGGCAATCTTGCCGCCGGGGCCGTCGAGCAGTTGTGGGCCGGTGACGCTGCGGGCCGCGATCAGGTCGCGCAGCACTTCCGGTGCTTCGGCATCGGCGTCCGGGCGTTGCAAAACCACCAGATGGCAATGGTTCAGCAGTTCCTCCCAGCGCTGCCACTCCGGCAGGCCGCAGAAAGCATCCCAGCCCAGCAGCAGAAACAGTTGGGTGGGTGCCGGCAGCTCGCGGCGCAGGGACTCCAGGGTGTCGATGGTCCAGGACGGGGTTTCCCGCAGCAGCTCGCGATCATCCACGCTCAGCCCGCTGACGCCCACGGTCGCCGCCCTGACCATGGCCAGGCGCTGTGCTGCGGAGACTTGCGGCGTGTCGCGATGGGGCGGGCGGGCGCTGGGGATCAGTTTCAGCTCGTTCAGTTGCAGCGTTTCGGCAACTTCCACGGCTGCGCGCAAATGCCCGAAGTGAATCGGGTCAAAGGTGCCGCCGAGAATACCGATACGCTGGCCCATTCAGGCGTTCTGGCCGCGCAGCTGACCGTCGCCAAGCACCACATATTTTTCGCAGGTCAGGCCTTCCAGGCCGACCGGGCCGCGGGCGTGCAGTTTGTCGGTGGAAATGCCGATCTCGGCGCCCAGACCGTATTCGAAGCCGTCGGCAAAGCAGGTCGGGGTATTCAGCATCACCGAGCTGGAATCGACCTCGGCGAGAAAGCGCCGGGCCTGGCCCTGATGTTCGGTGACGATGGCGTCGGTGTGATGCGAGCCGTACTGGTTGATGTGCTCGATGGCCGCATCCAGATCATCGACCACCCTGATCGAGAGGATGGGCGCCAGGTACTCGCTGCGCCAGTCTTCCTCGGTCGCGGCAAGCGCATCGATCAGTGCGCAGCTGCGTTCGCAGCCACGCAGCTCGACGCCTTTGGCGCGCAGGCGGTCGGCCATGGCGGGGAGAAAGGCGGCGGCCACCGACTGGTCGACCAGCAGGGTTTCCATCGCGCCGCAGATGCCGTAGCGGTAGGTCTTGGCGTTGAAGGCGATGTCTTGCGCCTTGGCCAGATCGGCATGCGCGGCGACATACACATGGCAGATGCCGTCCAGATGCTTGATCACCGGCACCCGGGCGTCGCGGCTGATGCGCTCGATCAGGCCCTTGCCGCCACGCGGCACGATCACGTCAACGAATTCGGGCATGCTGATCAGCGCGCCGACGGCGGCGCGGTCGGTGGTTTCCACCACTTGCACCACGGCGGCGGGCAGACCGGCGGCGGCCAGGCCCTGCTGGATGCAGGCGGCAATCGCCCGGTTGGAATGAATCGCCTCGGAACCACCGCGCAAAATGGTCGCATTGCCGGATTTCAGGCACAGGCTGGCGGCATCGATGGTCACGTTGGGCCGTGACTCGTAGATGATGCCGATCACGCCCAGCGGCACGCGCATCTTGCCGACCTGAATGCCCGAGGGGCGAAAACTCATGTCACGGATGGCGCCGACCGGGTCACTCAGGCCGGCGACCTGACGCAGGCCTTCGATCATGCCGTCAATACGCGCCGGAGTAAGTGCCAGACGATCGAGCAGCGCCGGCTCCAGACCATTGCGCTGGCCGGCATCCAGATCCAGCTGGTTGGCCTGGCTCAGGCTGGCGCGTGCAGCATCCAGCGCCGTGGCGATGGCCAGCAGGGCCCGGTTTTTCTGCCCGGTACTGGCGCGGGCAATCACCCGTGCAGCCGTGCGGGCGGCCTGGCCGATGCGGGTCATGTAGTCGTGGACTGACTCGGTCATGGTCTTGAAGTCTTGCCGTGGGAAAAAAGGGGCTGATTATAGCCATTGCGCGCCTGTCAGCCCAGCATTCTCCGGCGGGCGGCGTACTTGTCGGGCTCTGCCTGCGAGATTTCTGCCGGATAACCGGTGCTTTGTTAAGATCATGCCGCACGGCAAGCAGCCTATGGCAGCCGGGTTTTGACCTGATCGGCAACAATGGAAGGGAATTGCAGATGAGCGACTGGCTCGGTGTATGGGCGCTATGGCTGGAGGCTCACCCGCAATGGCTGGGTCTGGCCATCTGGCTGGTGGCCTGTACCGAATGCCTGGCGATTGCCGGCCTGCTGATGCCCGGTACCGTGTTGCTGTTTGCCCTGGCAGTACTCGCCGGCAGTGGCGTGCTGACACTCTGGCAGACGCTGTTGCTGGCTTTTCTGGGTGGTTTTGCCGGCGATCTGCTGTCCTACCTGCTGGGTCGCTGGCAACATCAGAGCATCCGCCGGCTGCCCTATTTGCGCGAGCATCCGCAATGGCTGGCCGCGGCAGAAAAGTATTTTCAGCGCTACGGAGTGATCAGCCTGCTGGTCGGCCGCTTCATTGGTCCGTTGCGCCCGCTGTTGCCGATGGTCGCGGGTATGCTGGATATGCCCTTCGTGCGCTTTGTGCTGGTCAGTCTGCTGGCATCGGCTGGCTGGTCGGTGGCCTATCTGTTGCCCGGCTGGAGTGCCGGGGCGGCGCTGCGTCTGCCTCTGCCGCCGGGATTCTGGCTGCAGGCGGCGGTGGTTTTCAGCGCTATTGCCGTGTTGATCGGGCTGGCGGTGCAGGGCAGCCTGCGCGGGATGCGGCGAATTTCGCAACTGGCTGCCGGGCTGAGTCTGCTGGTGTTGTGTGCTCTGCTGCTGGGCTGGCCGCGACTGGCGGCGCTGGATCACGGGCTGCTGGAGCTGCTGCAGTCGGCGCGCAGCGAGCATCTGGATCGCTGGCTGGTGCTGGTCACCGGAATGGGCGATAGCCGGGTGCAGCTGGTCGCCGGAGCACTGCTGCTGGCGCTTTTGCTGTGCTTCCGGCAGCGCCGGGAGGCAGTCTTTGCCGTCGCCTGTCTGGGCCTCACGGCACTGCTGGTCAGCTTGCTGAAGAATCTGTTGGAGCGACCAAGGCCGCAGGTGCTGCTGGAGCCATTGCATTCTTTCAGCCTGCCCAGCGGGCACAGTTCAGCATCCTTCGTATTCTTCCTGGTGCTGGGGGTGCTGGCCGGACGCGGGCAGCCACCGCGCTGGCGCATTACCTGGCTGCTGCTGGCGGGTTTGCCGGCTGTGGCGATCGCTTCGTCGCGGGTCTATCTGGGGGTGCACTGGCCGACCGATGTGCTGGCCGGCGGGTTGCTGGCGGGCGCCGTGTGCGCTGCCTGTCTGGCGCTGGTGCAGCACAGGGAAAGCCTGCCGCCGCTGCCGGCCAGGCTCTGGTGGTTGTTGCTGCCGCTATTGCTGCTGCTGTTTACGGTTTACGGCTTGTGGCATTTGCCGGCGGCCATGGCGCTGTACCAGCGGTAAGTCCTAGCTCGCCGAACTGTTTATCTGCTGCAGCCAGGCTTTCCAGCCGATGCGGTCGTCACGGATGACCCAGCCGTCCTTGCTGCAGAAACTTTCCGACAGGTACACACCGCGCAGGCTGGCGGGCTTGAGCTGGCCTTTGTTCAAGGTCAGCAGTTCGCCGCTGGGTTGCCCCTGTTTGAGCGGAATCAGGAAAATGTCCTGCCGGCGTCTGTGCAGTCTGGCAATCAGGCTGCCGTCCTCCAGTTTCTCGTCGACATGGAACAGGCTGGGCTGATGGGCCTTCTGCGGCAGCTCCAGCAGCATGTCGTAGACCAGCTGCAGTGAAGCAGTCGGCAGGTGCACGTAGGCGCGTGGCCGTTCAAGCAGTTGCAGGCTGCCGGCATACACCGGCAAGGCCGCGCCGCTCAGCGGTTGCAGGTTGAAATGGCAGTCATCGCGGTGATGCAGGCGCCCGCGGTAGGGGGTAGGCAGCCAGGTCTCGGCAAAGCGTCCGGTGAGCCAGCCGGCATCGGTTTCGATCAGGCACTCTTCGGCGACTTCCTGGGTGGCGGTAAGCAACGGCAGGTTGAGTTCCTGGGCCGGCACATAACCGGAAATCAGCTTGAGTACGGTATCGCCACGGTCAGGGCGCTGCTGGCGCACCACCAGCCAGTGGTCCTGGCCGCGCCAGCGCAGGCTCAGGCGCACGGAAACGCCGAGGTTGGTCAAGGCGACATCGAAACTGGCCGGGTTGTCCACATGCACCGGGCGGCGCCGTTCGATCACTTTGGCAAAGCTCAGCGGCTCGCCGAGGCTGCGATAGGTCAGCCGGTCTTCGCGGGCCTCTACGCAAAGCGGGGCGGTCTTGAACGCGGTGGGGTCCTTGCGGGCCAGAATCCGGGTCATGCAGTTACCTCGGTTTCAGTCGGGTCGACGAATAACCGCGGCAGCGATGGCCGCGTTATGCGCAAGATGCTGCGGATTGATGGTGCCAACGATCGCACTGCTGACACCGGGGTGGCTGAAGATCAGCTCGAAACTGGCCTGCACCGGATCAACGCCCGGCGCCAGGCAGGCATGTCCGCTGGCCAGCGCCTTCTTGATCAGGATTGCCTTGGCGTGGCTGGCGGCGTAATCCAGTACCGGTTTTTCCAGTTGCTCGGCGAGATTGTAGGTGACCATCGCGCAATCACCCTGTTCGAGTGCCAGCAACCCGCCTTCGACGGTTTTTCCTGACAGCCCGAACGCACCGATCTTGCCTTCGCGCTTGAGTTGCGCAAGGGTTTCGTAGATGCCGCTGTCACGCAGGATGGCCACGTCATGGCCGTCCGAATGCACCAGCAGCAGGTCGATATGTTCGGTGCGCAGGCGCTGCAGGCTGCGCTCGAGGGAGCGCCGGGCATGGGCCGGGGTGAAGTCGAAGTGCGATACGCCGTTGCTGAATTCCTCACCGACCTTGCTGACGATGATCCAGTCCTGGCGCTGGCCGCGCAGCAACGGTCCCAGACGTTCCTCGCTGGAGCCATAGGCCGGTGCGGTGTCGATCAGGTTGATGCCCAGCTCGCGGGCCTGATTGAGCAGGGCCCGCGCCTGGGCATCATCGGGGATGCGAAAATGCTCGGGGTACTTCACGCCCTGGTCGCGGCCCAGCTTTACCGTGCCCAGACCCAGTGGCGACACCATCAGGCCGGTGGACCCGAGCGGGCGATGCAGGTCGTGCAGGCTCATGGCAGCAACTCATCCCAGGCCGGCAGGGCCAGTGGCGGACGCTTGAGGGGCGGCAGCGGGGCGTGTTGGCCGGGCTGGATGTGGTCGCGTTGCAGGGCGGCGCAAACCCGCTCGGCGAGATCCGGCGCCAGCGCCAGCTTGGTCGGCCAGCTCACCAGCAGGCGGCCCTGATCGGCGAGGAAGGCATTGTCCGGGCGCAACAGCCCCGACTGCGCCGGCTCGGCGCGGTCCACGCGCAGGGTGGTCCAGCGGGTTGCGGATTGGTCGACCCAGGGCAGCAGCTCAGCTAGTTCCTTTTGTGCCGCCCTGATCTGGGCGGCTTCGTCGCGTGCCACGCCATCGGCTTCGGCCAGGTCGCCACCCATATACCAGACCCACTGGCCGTCGGCGGCCGGATGGCTGGTGACAGTCACGCGCGGCTTCGGCCCGCCGCCCAGGCAGTGGGCATACAACGGCTTCAGCGCCGGGCCCTTGGCCAGCACCATGTGCAGCGGTCGCAGCTGCTGGGCCGGCTGGCTGAGACCAAGACCGCGCAGCAGGTCGGCGGTGCCGGCGCCGGCGCTGAGGACAATGCGCCGGGCCTGCACCTGCATGCCGTCAAGCTGCAGTCCGCACAGTTCGCCATCCTGCAGCAGCGGGCTGATCTGGCTGGCCGCCAGCAGACTGTCGCCGGCCAGTTCGGCCAGGCGTGTGATCAGGCTGGGGACGTCGAGCACCAGTTCGGCCAGGCGGTAGACCTTGCCTTTGAATCGGGGATGTTGCAGGGCCTCGGGCAGATCGGTGCCCCTGACCTGGTCAACCCGTCCGCGCACCGCCTTGCTGGCGAAGAAGCTGGTCAGGTTGCCGGCGATGCCGCCCGGTGACCACAGGTAATGGGACTGGCTGAGCACGCGTACGCCGCGCAGGTCGAGTTCGCCCGCGCCGGCCAGTGCTTCGCGCCAGCGGCGCGGCATGTCGGCAATGGCTTCGGAGGCGCCGGTCAGGGCACCGTGCAGGGCATATTTGGCGCCGCCATGGATGATCCCCTGGGACTTCACCGTCTGTCCGCCGCCGAGGCTGTCACGCTCGACCAGCAGGGTGCTGTAGCCAAGCTGACGCAGACGTGCATTCAGCCACAGGCCGGCAATGCCGCCGCCGACAATCAGGACATCAGTGCTGGGTGTTTGGGACATGCAACAGGCTCACCGGAAAGCGGGCCGACAGTATAGCCGAAGGCTGGACGGCGCTGGCTGATCCGCTCCCGGCCGCAGGCAGCCGGCGGTTGCGGCATGCCGCGCCGGATCTGCTTTGGGACCAAGGTCTAATACTGGTTTGCCGCCAGCTTGCGGATACTCGGGGAGCGACGGATTTCCACCCGCCCGGCCATGGATCGAAAAATTCGACTAGAGTCAGAAGGGTTCGCCGCGTTTCGCATGGCTGGCTCGAACTGCTCTTGTCTGCCTGTTTTTCCGGTGCGCTCCGGCGCGACGCGTTAAAAATAACGGCATAAGGAATACTCATATGTTCAAACTGACTCTCAAGGCTCTGGCGTGTGCCTTGTCACTTGGCATCGCTGGTCTGGTGCAAGCGGCTGATCCGATCGTCATCAAATTTTCCCATGTAGTGGCCGAGCACACGCCGAAAGGCCAGGGTGCCCTGCTGTTCAAGAAACTTGCAGAAGAGCGGCTGCCGGGCCGGGTCAAGGTAGAGGTGTATTCCAACTCGTCACTGTTCGGCGATGGCAAGGAAATGGAAGCTCTGCTGCTGGGTGACGTGCAGATCATTGCCCCTTCACTGGCCAAGTTCGAGCAGTACACCAAGAAACTGCAGGTGTTCGATCTGCCGTTTCTGTTCAATGACATTGCCGCCGTGGATCGCTTTCAGCAGAGCGCCGATGGTCAGGCGCTGCTGAAGTCCATGGAAGACAAGAACATTACCGGCCTGGGCTACTGGCACAACGGCATGAAGCAGCTGTCCGCCAACAAGGCCCTGCACGAGCCCAAGGATGCCCGTGGCCTGAAGTTCCGCGTACAGGCTTCGGCGGTACTCGAGGCGCAGTTCAAGGCTGTGCGGGCCAACCCGCGCAAGATGAGCTTCGCCGAGGTTTATCAGGGTCTGCAGACCGGTGTGGTCAACGGTGCCGAGAACCCCTGGTCGAATATCTACTCGCAGAAGCTCTATGAAGTGCAGAAGTACATCACCGAGTCCAACAACGGTGTGCTCGACTACATGCTGATCACCAACACCACTTTCTGGAATGGCCTGCCGGCCGATGTGCGCAGCGAGCTGGAGAAAATCATCGTCGAGGTGACAGCCAAGGTGAACCAGCTGGCCGATGAGCTCAACGAGGGTGACAAGCAGCGCATCATCGCCGCCAAAACCAGCGAAATTATCCAGCTCACCCCGGAGCAGCGTGGCATGTGGGTTGATGCCATGAAGCCGGTGTGGAAGGAGTTCGAAGGCCAGATCGGTGCTGATCTGATCAAGAGTGCCGAGGCGGCCAACCAGCAGTAAACGGGTGCCGCCGGCATTGCCCGGGCAATGCCGGCGGTAGTCACTTCAGCCTGCCCAGGAGCAGTAATCGATGAAGAGCTTCCTGCGACTCTACGACCACTTCGAGGAAGGCTTCATCGCATTCCTGCTGGCGAGCATGACGCTGGTGACCTTCGTCTACGTGATACTCAACAACCTCTATACCCTTTTCTACTGGCTGGCAGATCGCTGGCCGGCCGCCAGCGATACGCTATTCAGCATTGGTGACAGCATTATCGAGGTGGCCCAGGCGATGACCTGGAGCATCTCGCTGACCAAGGCATTGTTTGCCTGGCTGATCTTTTTCGGTATTGCCTATGGCGTGCGGACTGCCGGGCATATCGGCGTGGATGCACTGGTCAAGCTGGCTACCAGGCCGGTACAGCGCATCATCGGCCTGATCGCCTGCCTCGCTTGCCTGTTCTATGCCGGCTTGATCGGCGTGGCCAGTTATGACTGGGTGGCCACCTTGTTCAAGGCCGGTATCGGCGCGGAAGACCTCGGTCATTACGGGGTCATGCAATGGCAGATTGCGCTGATCGTGCCGCTTGGCTATGCCGTGGTGTTTATCCGCTTTTTCGAGATTTTTGTGCGGATCCTGCGCAACCAGCAGACCGGACTCGGTCTGGCGGATGAAGCGGCAGAGGCCATGAAACTCACCGAGCACGACGAGCCTGCGCAACCGGAGGTCAAGCCATGACCATCCTGTTCCTGTTTGTCGCACTGTTTGTGCTGATGTTCATCGGGGTGCCGGTGGCGGTTTCTCTCGGTCTGGCCGGTTCCGTAACCATCATGCTGTTCAGCCCGGATTCGGTGCGCTCGCTGGCGATCAAGCTGTTCGAGACTTCCGAGCACTACACGCTGCTGGCGATTCCGTTCTTCCTGCTCTCCGGAGCCTTCATGACCACCGGTGGGGTGGCCAAGCGCCTGATCGATTTTGCCAATGCCTGCGTCGGACATATCCGTGGTGGCCTGGCAATTTCGGCGGTGCTGGCCTGCATGCTGTTCGCCGCCCTGTCCGGATCCTCGCCGGCGACCGTGGCTGCGGTGGGCTCGATCGCCATTGCCGGCATGGTGCGTTCCGGTTACCCCAAGGAATTCGGTGCCGGCATCGTCTGCAATGCGGGCACGCTGGGGATATTGATTCCGCCGTCGATCGTGATGGTGGTCTACGCGGCGGCCACCGAGCAGTCGGTAGGCAAGCTGTTCATGGCCGGTGTGGTGCCCGGCCTGTTGCTGGGTGTGGCATTGATGGTGGCGATCTACGTGGTTGCGCGCAAGATGGACCTGCCGGCACAGCCGCGCGCCAGTCTGCGGCAGTTACTGGGTGCCGGACGCCGCGCGCTGTGGGGCTTGCTGCTGATGGTGATCATTCTCGGCGGTATCTACTCGGGAATGTTCACGCCTACCGAAGCGGCGGCGGTCGCTGCGGTGTATGCCGGGTTCATTGCCCTGTTCGTCTACAAGGACATGACCTTCCGCGAGTGCCCCAAGGTGCTGCTGGAATCGGGCAAGCTGACCATCATGCTGATGTTCATCATCGCCAACGCCATGCTGTTTGCCCACGTACTGACCACCGAGCAGATTCCGCAGACCATCACCGCCATGGTCATCGAGGCCGGCCTGCAACCCTGGCAGTTCCTGATTGTGGTGAATATTGTGCTGCTGATTGCCGGCGCCTTCATGGAGCCTTCGGCGATTATCCTGATTCTCGCGCCGATCCTGTTTCCGATTGCCGTACAGCTGGGTATCGACCCGATCCACCTGGGTATCATCATGGTGGTGAACATGGAGATCGGCCTGATCACGCCGCCGGTGGGGCTGAACCTGTTCGTCACTTCGGCGGTCACCGGCATGCCACTGACTGCGGTGGTTCGCGCGGCGTGGCCGTGGCTGATGCTGCTGCTGAGCTTCCTGCTGGTGATCACCTATATCCCGGCGGTGACCATGGCCTTGCCGAACTGGCTGGGCATGCCCTGAGGCAGTAGAGCCCGCCAGTCCTGGCGGGCTGCAAGTTGGCGGGCTGGCCGGGTCGGTTCAGGCTGCGGTGGTTTGCGAGAACAGCTGCATCACCGCTACTCCGCCGACGATCATGCTCATGCCGAGCACGGCCGGCAGGTCGAGCTTTTGCTGATAGATGAATACCGCAGCGATGCTTACCAGCACGATGCCCATACCGGACCAGATGGCGTACGCAACCCCGACCGGCACGGTTTTCACCACCAGGCTGAGCAGGAACAGCGAGACAGGGTAGCCAACCACCACCAGCAGCAGTGGCAAGGGTTTGTTGAAGCCATCCAGCGCTTTCATCGAACTGGTCGCAATGACCTCGAGCACAATGGCGATGGTCAGGTAGAGATAGCCGGGCATTGGCGGTTCCGTGCAGAGCTGAGGGGCGAGCATGGTAGCAGGCGCGCCATGCTGCCGCGTAATTGCTCCAGCGTAGGCCGTTGTCGCTGGTCCTGATAAGCTCCCCGTCCATGAACAGACTTCTCTACAGCCTGCTGTTACACCTGGCCCTGCCACTGATTGGCCTGCGCTTGCTCTGGCGCGCGTGGCGGGCGCCGGCCTATGCGCGGCGGATCGGCGAGCGCTTTGCGCTTGGCCTGCCGCCGCTCAAGCCCGGCGGTATCTGGGTGCATGCGGTATCGGTGGGCGAAAGCATCGCTGCCGCGCCGATGATCAGGGCCTTGCTCGAACGCTATCCACAGCTGCCGATCACCATTACCTGCATGACCCCGACCGGCTCGGAGCGTATCCAGGCCATGTTTGCCGGCGCGGACTATCAGGGTCGCGTGCAGCACTGCTATCTGCCCTACGACTTGCCGTGGGCTTCGCGGCGTTTTCTGCGCGTAGTGCAGCCGCGACTGGCCGTCATCATGGAAACCGAGTTGTGGCCCAACCATATTCACCAGTGCGCGCTGCGCGGGGTGCCGGTGGCGCTGGCCAATGCGCGGTTGTCGGAGCGCTCGGCGCGCGGCTATGCGCGCTTTGCCCGCTTGACCGCGCCGATGCTGGCGGAGTTGAGCCTGATCGCGGCACAGACCGAAGCCGAAGCCGGACGCTTTCGCCAGCTGGGCGCGCGTAGCGAGTGTGTGCAGGTCACCGGCTCGATCAAATACGATCTGACGATTGATCCCCGGCTAACGGAACGCGCGACAGCTTTGCGCCAGCAATGGAGCGCCATTACGCGCCCGGTGTGGATTGCGGCCAGTACCCATGCCGGTGAAGACGCGATCGTGCTGGCAGCGCACCGGCAGTTGTTGCAGCGTTATCCGGACGCATTGCTGATTCTGGTGCCACGGCATCCGGAGCGTTTCGGCAGTGTTTTCGAGCTGTGCCAGCGTGCCGGGATGGTTACTTGCCGGCGCTCGCTGACGCAGCCGGTCGAGGCGACGACGCAGGTGTTGCTGGGTGACACCATGGGCGAGTTGCTGTTTCTCTATGCACTGGCCGATATTGCCTTTGTCGGCGGCAGTCTGGTGCCCAATGGCGGGCACAATCTGCTCGAGCCGGCAGCGCTGGGCAAGCCGGTACTGTCCGGGCCGGAGCTATTCAACTTCCTTGAAATTGCCGCGCAATTGCGCGCTGCCGGAGCGCTTGGCGAGGTGCAGGGGGCGGACACGCTGTGCGCCATGCTTGAGCGGCTCTGGCGACAGCCGGCCGAAGTCGGGCGCATGCGGGATGCCGGGCTGCAAGTCATGCGGCGCAATCAGGGTGCCTTGCAGCGCTTGCTGGATGGGCTGGCCGGTTTGCTGCCCGCCAGCTGATCGCCAGTCAGGCACAAATCACGGGCAAAAAAACGCCGGCTATGCCGGCGTTTTTTGCTTTGCCATGATTCCGCATCAGGGCCTTGGATCGTTCTTCAGTTGCAGTTCTGCAGCCTTGTCGACATCCGGTGGCAGGAAGTCCTTGTCCGGGTTGTAGGTGGCGGTCAGAAACTTGTCCAGCTCCTGCAGGTCGGTCGGGCTCAGGGTGCCGGCGGTCTGCTTCAGGCGCAGGTTATCGATGATGTAGGCGTAGCGCGCGGTGTTGTAGTTGCGCACCGAGGTGTACAGCGCGCGCTGGGCCAGCAGTACATCAACGATGTCGCGGGTGCCCACTTCGTAGCCGATCTGGGTGGCTTCCAGTGCACTCTTGTTGGAAATGATGGTCTGCTTGCGGGCAGAAACCTGCTCGACGTTGGTGCTGACGGCGCGGAACAGGTCACGGGCATCCTGCACCACTTTGCGGCGCAGGCTTTCCTGCTGGAATTCGGTTTGCTGCAACAGGTCGAAGGACTGGCGTACCTGTGAACTGGTGCGGCCGCCGGTATACAGTGGCATGTTCAACCGCACACCAATGCTGCTCTGGTCGGCATCACCGTTGTACAAACCGGGTATCGAACTGCCGTTGACCAGACCCAGGCTGTCATTGTCGCCGGTGGTGTACTGGGCAAAGGCGTTGACCGTTGGTGCATGGCCGGACTTGCTCTGCTTGAGACTCTCTTCGGCAGCGGTGACCGCATAGTTGCTGGCCTGCAGGCGCAGGTTCTGCTTGGTCGAGGTATCCACCCAGGCTTTGGCATCCAGCGGTGCCGGCGGCAGGATCGGCAGGCTGTGCATCAGGCCGGCAATCGAGGTGTAGGTTTCGTTGGTCAGCGTGGTCAGGGCCTGGAAAGCATCTTCGACAAAGCGCTGGGCCAGCAGGCGGTTGGCTCTGGCCGTGTCGTAACTGGCCTGGGCCTGGAGTACGTCGGTCTTGTCGGACAGGCCCACATCAAAGCGCTCGGTAGCCTGATCGAGCTGGCGCTTGAACGCGGCTTCTTCGGCTTTGCTGGTAGCCAGATCATCCTGCTTGCTCAGCACGTTGTAATAGGCATCGGCGGTTTGCAGGATGAGATCCTGCTGAATCGCGGAAAACTCCACTGCGGCCTGCTGGCCGGCGGCGTCTGCAGCCTTGAGCTGGAACCAGGCAGCGGCATTGAACAGCGGCTGGGTCAGGTTGGCCTGATACGAGGTGCCACTCCCGGTCTGGGCAATAGTGCCAAAGGGCCGGGTATCCACCGAGGTACGGGTGCTGGTGTTTTCCACTACGCCGTTGAGTTGCGGCAGCAGGTTGGCAAGGGCTTGCGGAACGGCTTCCTGCTGGGAGGCCAGCCTGGCCTGGGCTGCGGCCAGATCCGAGTTGTTTCTCACCGCGGCTCTGTACACACCCATAAGATCATTCTGGGTCGCCAGCGGAGGTTCGCTTGCCCAGGCTGGAGCGGCAACAACGGAGGCTATGGCAATAGCCAGTGACAGTCTGCGCAACATGCGGAATTCCTGAAATTTTACCTGATGGGCAAGGCTACGGGCGGCGCCTTAAAGGGTCAAGCTGAGCCTGCGCCGAAGGAGGTCTGGTTTGCAACAAGCTATGTTGCCTGTGCGCAACAATTGGCGCTTCTGACATGGTTTTGACCGATATTTGTGCTTAATCGACAGCAACTGCAACAGGCATGGCTTATGTGCCGATGCTTGATTAGACTGAGCGTGTTCTTGTCGGGGTGCCTCATGTCGAGGCTGAGATCGAATAGTTTCGGATCCCGTTGAACCTGATCAGGTTAAAGCCTGCGTAGGGAACAAGATTTCTCGCTGTTGCTTTGGCACACCCCGAGACCTCTCTCGCCAGTTCCGGCGCCCTTGGTTACCAGGTTCACTCCGACAACGCTTGCCTAGCTCGCCGTCGTGGAGATAACCCTGATGAATGCCCCGGAAAAAAATCTGAGCGAAAGCGCCCAGGTCGATCAGCAATCCGTACAGCCCTTTACCCGCTCGCAAAAAATCTACGTACAGGGCTCGCGCCCGGATATTCGCGTGCCAATGCGCGAGATCACCCTGGATGTGACGCCGACGGATCTCGGTGGCGAAATCAATGCGCCGGTCACCGTCTATGACACCTCCGGCCCCTACACCGACCCCACCGTGCAGATCGATGTGCGCAAAGGTCTGGCCGATGTGCGCTCGCCGTGGATCAATGACCGTAACGACACCGAGTTGCTGTCCGGTTTGAGCTCGAGCTTTGGTCAGGCACGCCTGGCCGATGCCGAACTCACCGCCATGCGCTTTGCCCATGTGCGCAACCCGCGTAAAGCGCAGCCCGGCAAAAACGTCAGCCAGATGCACTACGCCCGCCAGGGCATCATCACCGCCGAGATGGAATACGTCGCCATCCGTGAAAACATGAAGCTGGCCGAGGCGCGCGCCGCCGGCCTGCTGGATGCGCAACATGCGGGCAACAGCTTCGGCGCCAGCATCCCGAAACAGATCACCGCCGAATTCGTCCGTGAAGAAATTGCCCGTGGTCGGGCGATCATCCCGGCCAACATCAACCACACCGAGCTGGAGCCGATGATCATCGGCCGTAACTTCCTGGTGAAGATCAACGGCAATATCGGCAACTCGGCACTGGGTTCTTCCATCGAAGAAGAAGTGGCCAAGCTGACCTGGGGCATCCGCTGGGGTTCGGACACGGTGATGGACCTGTCCACCGGCAAGCACATCCATGAAACCCGCGAGTGGATCATCCGCAACTCGCCGGTACCGATCGGCACCGTGCCGATCTATCAGGCCCTGGAGAAGGTCAATGGCGTGGCCGAAGACCTGACCTGGGAGCTGTTCCGCGACACCCTGATCGAGCAGGCCGAGCAGGGCGTGGACTACTTCACCATCCACGCCGGCGTGCTGCTGCGTTATGTGCCGCTGACCGCCAAGCGGGTTACCGGCATCGTTTCCCGCGGCGGCTCGATCATGGCCAAGTGGTGCCTGGCGCACCATAAAGAGAACTTCCTCTACACCCACTTCGAGGACATCTGCCAGATCATGAAGGCCTACGACGTGTCCTTCTCGCTAGGCGATGGCCTGCGTCCGGGCTCGATTGCCGATGCCAACGACGAAGCCCAGTTCGGTGAGCTGGAAACCCTCGGCGAGCTGACCAAAATCGCCTGGAAGCACGACGTGCAGGTGATGATCGAAGGCCCGGGCCACGTGCCCATGCAGTTGATCAAAGAGAACATGGACAAGCAGCTGGAGTGCTGTGACGAGGCGCCGTTCTACACCCTTGGCCCGCTGACCACCGACATTGCGCCGGGCTACGACCACATCACCAGCGGCATCGGCGCGGCGATGATCGGCTGGTTCGGTTGCGCCATGCTCTGCTATGTCACGCCCAAGGAACACCTGGGCCTGCCGAACAAGGATGACGTCAAGACCGGCATCATCACCTACAAGATAGCCGCCCATGCCGCCGACCTGGCAAAGGGCCATCCCGGTGCACAGATCCGCGACAACGCACTAAGCAAGGCGCGTTTCGAGTTCCGCTGGGAAGACCAGTTCAACCTCGGTCTGGACCCGGACACCGCGCGTAGCTACCACGACGAAACCCTGCCCAAGGACTCGGGCAAGGTCGCGCATTTCTGCTCCATGTGCGGGCCGAAGTTCTGCTCGATGAAGATCACCCAGGAAGTGCGGGTCTACGCCGAAGAGCGGCGCATTGCCGCGCTGGAGCTGGATGAGGCGGAACAGGGTATGCAGGCCAAGGCCGAAGAGTTCAAGGCCCAGGGCAGCGAGCTGTACCACAAGGTGTAATTCGCCTGAGGACCGTAGGGTGGGCTTCAGCCCACCATTGCCTGGCCGGATGCGGTAACGGTGGGCAGAAGCCCACCCTGCGCACTAAGTCCTGCAGTTATTGAGCGTTCCCACGCTCCGGCGTGGGAACGCATTGATTGCGCACCATGCTGCTTATTCGGCCTGCAACGCTTCGCGCACGAAATCCAGCCGGTCCTGGCCGAAGAACAGTTCGTCATCGACAAACATGCTCGGCGCACCGAACACGCCGCGCTTGACCGCCGTTTCGGTGGAGTTCTTGAGTGCTTCCTTGACCTGCGGATCAGCAGCCAGTGCCAGCAGTTGCTGCGCATCGAAGCCGGCAGCAGTGAGTGCCGTGGCGACAACGGCGGGATCACCCATATTCAGTGCATCCACCCACATGGCTTTGAATACCGCAGCCACATAGTCGTCGAAACGTTCCGGCTGCTGCATCTGTACGCCGGTGGCCATGCGCATCAGCGTCAGGGTATTGATCGGGAAGTGCGGGTTGAACTGCATGGGTACCTGATAACGCTGCGCAAAGCGTTGCAGGTCCTTGAGCATGAAGCGGCCCTTGCTCGGAATGCTTACCGGTGACGCGTTGCCGGTGGCCTGGAACACGCCGCCAAGCAGCATGGGGCGGTAAACCAGGGTTGCGCCGGCTGCGGCGCACAGGGCGGGTAACTGGGTCCAGGCCAGATAGGTCGTCGGGCTGCCGAAGTCGAAATAGAACTCTACGGATTTGCTCATGGGGTCTCTCCAGGATTGTTCGTGATTGCTGCGCCGACTTGCTGCCTTACCAGCGCTCCTGCCAGGGGCGCAGATCCAGTTCGAAGGTCCAGGCGTCGCGCGGCTGGCTGTGCAGGTACCAGTAATTGTCGGCAATGTGCTCCGGGTTGAGGATGCCGTCCTGATCTTTCAGGGCGTAGCGCTCGGGAAAGTTGTCACGGATAAATGCGGTGTCGATGGCGCCGTCCACCACCACGTGGGCGACATGGATGTTCATCGGCCCCAGTTCGCGCGCCATGCTTTGTGCCAGTGCGCGAATGCCGTGTTTGGCGCCGGCAAAGGCGGCAAAGTTGGCCGCGCCGCGCATCCCGGCGGTGGCGCCGGTGAACAGGATGCTGCCACGGCCACGCTTGACCATGCGTCGCGCTACCGCCTGACCGGTGAGGAAGCCGGCGAAGCAGGCCATTTCCCAGATCTTGAAATATTTGCGCGCAGTTTCCTCGAGGATGCTGCACGGCACGTTGGCGCCGATATTGAAGACGAAGGCTTCGATCGGGCCGATGCTGCTTTCGATTGCCTCGACCAGCGCGGCGACATCCTCCTCCTTGCGCGCATCGGAGGCGAAGCCGTGGGCCTGACCGCCTTCGGCGATGATGCTGTCGACCAGTGGCTGCAGTTTGTCGGCGCTGCGCCGGGTCACGCAGGCAATGTAGCCCTCGCGGGCAAAGCGTTTGGCGATAGCGCCGCCGGTGGCATCACCGGCGCCGATGATCAGCGCTACTTTAGGTTCGGTTGTCTGCGGATTCATGTTGCACCTTGCATAATGGTCGTCAGGTCAGTGAAGGGTATTTAAAGGTGCATCGTCAGGTATTGCCAGCAGGACGTAGCGCTATGGGTTATCTGTCTGGGCTTGATCACCCGTGTCTGCCGATTGGTCAGACAGTGCATCACAGGGACAGGTCTGCTAGTTTCATCGCCAATGTCCAATGCGCGCGGCAGCATGCGCTGCAGAGCAAGGGAGCAAAGTCTTGACTGAGAAAATGTGCAGAAATGACGTGCAGGTGACCGAGCGGGAGTCGTGCTATCGCGGCTTTTATCGTCTGGATCGCGTGCATCTGCGCCATCGCCAGTTTGCCGGCGGCATGGGCCCGCAGCTGAGTCGCGAACTGTTTGTCCGCCACGATGCGGTATGCGTGCTGCCCTACGACCCGCAGCGTGACACGGTGGTGTTGATCGAGCAGTTCCGTATCGGTGCGCTGGACAAGAGTGAAAATCCCTGGCTGCTGGAACTGGTGGCGGGTCTGATCGACAAGGACGAGCAGCCCGAGGAAGTCGCCCGCCGTGAAGCGGTTGAAGAGGCGGGTCTGGAGCTGGGTGCGCTGTGGCCGGTGACTGCCTATTATCCATCGCCGGGGGGCTCGGATGAGCGGGTGCACCTGTTTGTCGGGCGCTGCGACAGCTCCAGTGCAGCCGGCATTCATGGCCTGGCAGAGGAGGGCGAAGACATCCGTGTGCATGTTTGGCCGTTGGAGGATGCCTTGCAGGCGGTAAAGGATGGCTTGATCGACAATGCCGCGAGCATCATTGCGTTGCAATGGCTGGCGCTGAACCGGGCGGAGGTGAGGGGGCTGTGGGGGTGAACCTGTTGCGGGAACGCTATCGTGTGGATCTGGCCGGGCTGCAAAGCGCTTGCGAGGTCAACTACGTGCGGCTCATGCAATTGCTGCCGGAAATGCGCGCGGGACAGACTTCGCGCAGCATTGCCCTGAGCGACGGGGAGCATCGGCTGGGTGTGTTGCGCCTGGATGTGGTCGATGTCAGTCCGTACACCACTACCCTGATGGTGCAGCAGGAGCAGCAATCGCCGTGGCTGCCGTCGCCGCGCTTTGAAATTCGCGTCTATCACGATGCGCGCATGGCTGAAGTGGTTGTGGCAGACAATGTCCGGCGCTTGCGCAGCCTCTACCCCTACCCGAATCAGGCCATGCATCAGCCGGACGAGAAGACCCAGTTGAATCTGTTTCTGGGCGAATGGCTGACCTATTGCCTGGGTTGCGGCCACGAACTCGAGTTCGAGTTCAGGTAAATTTGGCGCCATTCTATTGGCAGTTAAGTGCTTGATTGTCAATAATTTTTCCCGCGGCATGCGGGTTTTGTGAGCTTGTCCCGCTTATCGGGTTTACCGGCGTAACCAGAAGCCAGCATAATTCAGCCGTTCCTTCCGGGAGATGGCGCTTGCCGAGTCAAATTACCCCAGCCAATGAATCGGTCCTGCTGGTTCAGCTGTCCGACAGCCACCTGTTTGCAGAAGCAGATGGCCGGCTGCTGGGTATGGATACGCGCGACAGCCTGCAGCAAGTAATCCAGCGGGTACTCGAAGAACAGGTGCAGGTCGATCTGCTTCTGGCCACCGGGGATATTTCCCAGGATGGCAGTGCCGAGTCCTATCAGCGTTTTCGCCAGATGACTGCGGCAATTCCCGGCGCGCAACGCTGGTTTGCCGGCAACCATGACGATATGTCGGTAATGCACCAGGTCTGCACGGGCACTGACCTGCTGGAGCCGGTGATTGACATGTCTGGCTGGCGCATCATTCTGCTCGACTCGAGCATCCCCGGGTCGGTAGCCGGTCAGCTTGACGCCGGGCAGTTGGCCTTGCTCGAACAGTCGCTGGCCAGCGCCGGCGACCGCCATGTGCTGATCAGTTTTCATCACCACCCGATATCGGTTGGCTGTCGCTGGCTGGAGCCGATTGGTTTGCGCAATCCGGCAGCACTGTTCGCGGTGCTTGATCGCTATCCGCGGGTAAAGGCTGTGCTCTGGGGGCATGTTCATCAGGAAATAGATCAGCAGCGCAACGGCGTGCGCCTGCTGGCTTCGCTGTCCACCTGCGTGCAGTTTGCGCCCGGCAGCAGCGAGTTCCAGGTGGACCATGAAGCGCCCGGCTATCGCTGGCTGCGGCTGTACGCCGACGGGCGTCTGGAAACCGGCGTTTCGCGGGTTACCGATATCGATTTCGAGATCGATTACACCATCAAGGGCTACTGATTCACCTTCCGCGCTGCTGCGCTTGCCGGCAGCGACCCTTAGCTTGTAGCCTCTCGCTCCATGACAAGAATTCTCTATATCCACGGTCTGAACAGTTCGCCTGCCTCGACCAAGGCCCGGCAATTGCTGGGCGCCATGCGCCGCATAGGCATTGCCGAGCAGCTCTATGTGCCGGCTCTGCATCACCATCCGCGCCAGGCCATCGCCCAGCTGGAAACCCTGATAGGCGCGGCAGGTAGTGATCCGCTGGTGCTGGTCGGCAGTTCGCTGGGTGGCTACTATGCGACCTACCTCGCGCACCGGCATGACCTGAAGGCGTTGCTGATCAATCCTTCGGTGCTACCCCATCAGCGTTTTGCCGACTGTGCCGAGTTGCAGACCAATTACTACACCGGCGAAACCTGGCAGCCCACCGAAGAACACCGCAGCGCGCTGGCCGAACTGCAAGTGCCGTGGCCGCAGGACCCGCAGCGCTACCAGGTGTGGCTGCAGACAGCCGACGAGACCCTCGACTATCGCGAGGCAGAAACTGCATACCGTGGCTGCGCCCTGCGTATCCAGGCCGGCGGTGATCACGGTTTTCAGGGTTTTGCTGCCCGTTTGCCGGCATTGTTTGCGTTTGCCGGTATTGATGCCCGCTTGTGGCGCGATATCGACTTTTCCGACCTTTAATCACCACCAGAGAACCTATGGCCACTTACAACGCCGATGCCATCGAAGTCCTCTCCGGCCTCGATCCGGTGCGCAAACGCCCGGGCATGTACACCGATACCGCGCGCCCCAACCACCTGGCTCAGGAGGTGATCGACAACAGCGTCGACGAAGCCCTGGCCGGTCACGCAAAAAGTATCCAGGTGATTCTCCATGAGGATCACTCATTGGAAGTCATCGATGACGGCCGCGGCATGCCGGTGGATATCCATCCCGAAGAAGGCATTCCGGGGGTCGAACTGATCTTCACCAAGCTGCATGCCGGTGGCAAATTCTCCAACAAGAACTACCAGTTCTCCGGTGGTCTGCACGGCGTGGGCATTTCGGTGGTGAATGCCCTGTCGACCCAGGTCGAGGTCAAGGTCAAACGCGATGGCGTGGAATACCGCATGACCTTCGCCGATGGCTTCAAGGCCAGCGAGTTGCAGGAGATCGGCACGGTCGGCAAGCGCAACACCGGTACCAGCGTGCGTTTCTGGGCCGACAGCAAGTATTTCGATTCACCGAAGTTCTCCCTCAGTCGCCTCAAGCATGTGCTCAAGGCCAAGGCGGTACTCTGCCCGGGGCTGATGGTCAGCTTCGAGGACAAGTCCAGCGGCGAGCGGGTTGACTGGTTCTATGAGGACGGCCTGCGCTCCTATCTGGTGGATGCAGTCAGCGAATTCGAGCGGCTGCCGGCGGATCCTTTCGTCGGCAGTCTGGCCGGTAACAAGGAAGCCGTGGACTGGGCGTTGCTGTGGTTGCCCGAAGGCGGCGACAGCGTGCAGGAGAGCTACGTCAACCTGATCCCCACGGCCCAGGGCGGCACCCATGTGAATGGCCTGCGTCAGGGCTTGCTGGATGCCATGCGCGACTTCTGCGAGTTCCGCAATCTGTTGCCGCGCGGAGTCAAGCTGGCGCCGGAAGATATCTGGGAGCGCATCGCCTTCGTGCTGTCGATGAAGATGCAGGACGCGCAGTTCTCCGGGCAGACCAAGGAGCGCCTGTCTTCCCGCGAGGCGGCGGCCTTTGTTGCCGGGGTGGTCAAGGATGCCTTCAGTCTGTGGCTCAATGCCCACCCGGAGCTGGGTCAGCAGCTGGCCGAGCTGGCCATCAGCAACGCCAATCGCCGCCTCAAGGCGAGCAAGAAAGTCGAACGCAAACGCATCACCCAGGGCCCGGCGCTGCCGGGCAAGCTGGCCGACTGCGCCGGTCAGGACCCGATGCGCTCCGAACTGTTTCTGGTCGAGGGTGACTCGGCCGGTGGTTCGGCCAAGCAGGCGCGGGACAAGGAGTTTCAGGCGATCATGCCGTTGCGCGGCAAGATCCTGAATACCTGGGAAGTGGACGGCAGCGAAGTGCTGGCCAGCCAGGAAGTGCACGATATCGCCGTGGCCATCGGCCTCGATCCGGGTTCCAGCGATCTGACCCAGCTGCGTTACGGCAAGATCTGCATTCTCGCCGATGCCGACTCCGACGGGCTGCACATTGCCACGCTGCTGTGTGCCCTGTTCGTCCAGCACTTCCGTCCGCTGGTGGATGCCGGACATGTCTACGTGGCCATGCCACCGCTGTACCGCATCGACCTGGGCAAGGATATTTTCTACGCGCTGGATGAAGCCGAGCGCGACGGCATTCTCGACCGCCTGGTGGCGGAGAAGCGCCGCGGCAAACCGCAGGTCACCCGCTTCAAGGGTCTGGGCGAGATGAACCCGCCGCAGTTGCGTGAAACCACCATGGACCCCAATACCCGCCGGCTGGTGCAGCTGACCCTGGAAGATTACGCAGGCACCCGCGAGATCATGGACATGCTGCTGGCGAAGAAACGCGCCGGCGACCGCAAGAGCTGGCTGGAGTCCAAAGGCAATCTGGCCGAGGTGCTGGTTTGATCGAAGAACCGCTACCCGGCCAGCGTGCCGGTCGGGTGATGCTGATCATCGCCTGGCTGCTGGCCATCGCACTGGGCACCTGGCTGTTCGGCAATTGGCAGGAAGGCAAGCGCAACCCCAATCAGGCACCGCAGTCGCGCCACGGCGAAGGGTTCATCGAGATACGGCTGGCCAGCGGGCAGGGCGGACATTACCTGCTGGATGGCCGGATCAATGCCGAGAGTGTGACCTTCATGCTGGATACCGGCGCGACCCAGGTGGCGATTCCGCTGGCCGTGGCTGAACGCATCGGTCTGCAGAAGCTGCGGCCGATCCAGGTCAATACCGCCAATGGCACTGCCAGGGGCTGGAGCACTGCTATCGACAGCTTGCAGCTGGGCGATATCCAGCTGCACCAGGTAGCTGCGATCATCGTGCCGAATATGGACGGTGAGCAGGTTCTGCTTGGCATGAGCGCCCTGAAAAAACTCGAATTCACCCAGCGCGACGGCACCCTGGTGCTGCGCCAGAACACTGTGGAATGACCTAATGACCGAGTCTCTGGATCTGAGCATGGATGGGGTAGAGCGCCGTTCGCTGGCCGACTTTACCGAGCAGGCCTACCTCAACTATTCGATGTACGTGATCATGGATCGCGCCCTGCCGCATATCGGCGACGGTCTCAAACCGGTGCAGCGGCGTATCGTCTATGCCATGAGCGAGCTGGGCCTGGACGCCGACTCCAAACACAAGAAGTCGGCGCGCACCGTCGGTGACGTACTCGGCAAGTTTCACCCCCATGGAGACTCGGCCTGCTACGAAGCCATGGTGCTGATGGCCCAGCCCTTCAGTTACCGCTATACGCTGGTCGATGGTCAGGGTAACTGGGGTGCGCCGGATGATCCCAAGTCTTTCGCCGCCATGCGTTACACCGAGGCGCGGCTGTCGCGCTACTCTGAAGTACTGCTGACCGAGCTGGGTCAGGGCACCGTGGACTGGGTGCCGAACTTCGATGGCACCATGGACGAGCCGGCGACCCTGCCGGCACGCCTGCCCAACCTGTTGCTCAATGGCACCACCGGCATTGCCGTGGGCATGGCCACCGATGTGCCGCCGCACAACCTGCGTGAAGTGGCCAGCGCCTGTATTCGCCTACTGGATGAGCCGAAAGCCACGGTCGAGCAGCTCTGCGAGCATATCCAGGGCCCGGATTACCCCACCGAAGCCGAGATCATCACCCCGCGCAGCGACCTGCTGAAAATCTATGAAACCGGTAAGGGCTCGGTGCGCATGCGCGCCGTGTACCGTATCGAAGACGGCGACATAGTGGTGACCGCACTACCGCATCAGGTCTCCGGTTCCAAGGTGCTGGAGCAGATCGCCGGGCAGATGCAGGCGAAGAAGCTGCCGATGGTCGCCGACCTGCGTGACGAATCGGACCACGAGCATCCCTGCCGCATTGTGATCATTCCGCGCTCCAACCGGGTGGATGCCGACGAGTTGATGACCCACCTGTTTGCCACCACCGACCTGGAGTCCAGCTACCGGGTCAATACCAATGTCATCGGACTCGACGGCAAGCCGCAGGTCAAGGACTTGCGCACCCTGCTCACCGAGTGGCTGGTGTACCGCGTCGGCACCGTGCGCCGGCGTCTGCAGTTCCGTCTGGATAAAGTCGAGCGCCGCCTGCACCTGCTGGAAGGTTTGCTGGTGGCCTTCCTCAATCTGGATGAAGTGATTCACATCATCCGCACCGAGGACCAGCCCAGGCAGGTGCTGATGGCCCGCTTTGGCCTGTCTGACGATCAGGCTGACTACATCCTCGATACCCGCCTGCGCCAGCTGGCGCGGCTGGAAGAGATGAAGATTCGCGGCGAGCAGGATGAGCTGGCCAAGGAGCGCGACAAGCTGCAAGGCCTGCTCGGCAGTGAAGCCAAGCTGAAGAAGCTGGTGCGCAGTGAAATTCTCGCCGATGCGGAAAAGTACGGCGATGCCCGACGCTCGCCGATCGTTGCCCGTGGTGAGGCCAAGGCGTTGTCGGAAACCGAGCTGCTGCCGACCGAACCGGTCACCGTGGTGCTCTCGGAAAAAGGCTGGGTACGCTGCGCCAAGGGCCACGATGTGGATGCCACCGGACTCTCCTACAAGGCCGGCGACGGCTTCAAGCTGTCTGCACCGGGGCGCTCCAACCAGTACGTGGTGTTTATCGACTCGAGCGGGCGCAGCTATTCACTGGCGGCGCATACCCTGCCTTCGGCGCGCGGTCAGGGCGAGCCGCTGACCGGGCGTTTGCAGCCACCGCCGGGCGCCAGTTTCGAATGCCTGCTGTTGCCCGATGATGAGGCGCTGTACGTGATCGCCTCCGATGCCGGCTACGGTTTCGTGGTCAAGGGCGAAGACCTGCAGGCGAAAAACAAGGCCGGCAAGGCCTTGCTCAGCTTGCCTGCCGGCGCCCAGGTGGTGCCGCCAAAGTTGCTGGCCAATCGCGAACAGGACTGGCTGGCGGCCGTCACCACCGAAGGCCGTCTGCTGGTATTCCCGATCCGCGATCTGCCGCAGCTGGGCAAGGGCAAGGGCAACAAGATCATCGGCATCCCCGGTGAGCGGGTAAGCAGCCGTGAGGAGTTCATGACCGGTCTTGCCGTGTTGCCGGTTGGCGCCACGCTGGTGTTGCAGGCCGGCAAGCGCACCCTGTCACTCAAGCCGGATGATCTGGAGCACTACAAGGGCGAGCGCGGGCGGCGTGGCAACAAGCTGCCGCGGGGCTTTCAGCGGGTCGATGGCCTGCTGGTCGAGTAGGCCGGCTGCGGGCGAAGCGTGAAGCCGGTCACAAAAGCCGGGCATTTCGCGGTGCTCGGGGAATTTGCCGGCAATTGCCACTACACTTGAGCGCAGGCATGACAGCTCCAAGCCTTTTATCGGGTTAAACCAATAGCGGGAGTCTTTCCATGTTTTCCTCCGCACTCGAGCGCAGGCGATTTCAGCGCATTCAATTCGATGCCGACTCACGCTTGCGTCAGGATGATCGAAGCTGGGAAGTCGAGCTGTGCGACGTGTCACTGCGCGGCTTGCTGGTCGAGCGCCCGCCAGGCTGGGATGCCAATCCCGGGCAACCATTCATCGCCGAGATCGACCTGTCCGAAGTGCTGCAGATCCGCATGGAAGTGACGCTGGCCCGCACCGAGGACGGCTTGCTGGGCTTTGACTGCCGGCATATCGATCTGGACTCGATCAGCCATCTGCGCCGGCTGATTGAACTCAATCTGGGTGACGAGCAGTTGATGGAACGCGAGCTGACCATGCTCGGTGAAGACCCCGAAGACGCTGTCTAGCGTTGCCTGCCGGGGTCGGCAGGCAAGTGCTTCTGGCGACTATTCGAACAGCGCATCCAGCGCCTGCTCCAGGCGCGTCACCGCAATCACCTGCAAACCGGCAGGCGCCTCTTTCGGGGCGTTGGCCCTGGGCACGATGGCGCGCTTGAAACCGTGCTTGGCGGCTTCCTTGAGGCGTTCCTGACCACTGGGTACCGGGCGGATCTCGCCGGACAGGCCAACCTCGCCAAATACCAGCAGGTCATGGGGTAACGGTTTGTTGCGCAGGCTGGAGATGACCGCCGCGAGCAGCGCCAGATCCGCAGCGGTTTCCAGCACCTTGACCCCGCCAACCACATTGAGAAACACATCCTGGTCGTAGGTGGGGATACCGCCGTGGCGGTGCAGCACGGCCAGCAGCATGGCCAGACGGTTCTGGTCCAGGCCCAGGGTGACCCGGCGCGGATTGCCGCTGTGGCTGCTGTCGACCAGTGCCTGCACCTCCACCAGCATCGGCCGGGTGCCTTCCCAGGTGGCCATCACCACGCTGCCGGGAACTTCCTCCTGGGCGCGGGTGAGGAATATCGCGGAAGGGTTGGTGACTTCTTTCAGGCCCTTGTCGGTCATGCCGAACACGCCCAGTTCGTTGATCGCGCCGAAGCGGTTCTTCACCGCGCGCAGCAGACGCAGCCGGCCATCGGCTTCGCCCTCGAAATACAGCACCGTATCGACCATGTGCTCGAGTACCCGCGGGCCGGCCAGCGCGCCTTCCTTGGTCACGTGACCGACCAGAAAGATTGCCGTACCGCTCTGCTTGGCAAAGCGCACCAGCAGCGCTGCGCTTTCACGTACCTGGGCCACGCCGCCGGGGGCCGATTGCAGCTGCTCGGTGAAGATGGTCTGGATCGAGTCGATGACCATCACCTTGGGCCGCTCGCGTTTGGCGGTTTCCACAATGACCTCGATGCAGGTCTCGGTCATCACCTTCAGCTTGTCCTGTGGCAGATCCAGCCGCCGGGCACGCATGGCCACCTGTTGCTGGGATTCCTCGCCGGTCACATACAGGGCCGGCACACGCTCGGCGAGCTTGCACAGGGTCTGCAGCAGGATGGTCGATTTGCCGATACCCGGATCACCGCCGATCAGCACCACCGAACCATCCACCAGGCCGCCGCCGAGTACCCGGTCCAGTTCGGTGGACGCGGTGGAGAAGCGCGGCACCTCCTCGACACTGACTTCGGCCAGGGTTTTCAGCTGCGCCTGCTCGCCGGCCCAGCCGGCACGGCCGCTGGGGGCGGCGGCATGTGCTTCGATCATGGTTTCGGTGAGGGTGTTCCAGGCCCCGCAGTCGCCGCATTGTCCGGCCCATTTGGGGAAGGTCGCACCGCACTCGGTGCAGCCATACATGCGCTTGGCCTTGGCCATCGGTCTCTCCACAAAATGCAAAGTGCCGATCATACAGCGCTGCAGGAGAATTCTGCTGATCGGCTATGGCAGGGGCTTGCTGGTCTATTCTTCAGTCAGGTGTTGTGGCTGTAACCAGCATTGCCGACTCAGGGAGGTTCCATGCAAATGTCCGTACATCCGTTCCATCAACTGTTCGAGCAGCTCGGTCTGGCCTGTGATGACCAGTCAATTGCTGCTTTCATCAAAGCCAACAGCCCGCTGGATGCACAGGTGCAGCTGGAAGATGCGCCATTCTGGACGCCCGCCCAGGCTGAATTCCTGCGCGAGGCGCTGGGTGAGGATGCCGACTGGGCGGAAGTGGTGGACGCGCTCAGTCTGGCGCTGCGCGCTCCGGCCTGAGCCGGCTGGCTGCGCCGCTCAGTGCTGCTGGGCGGCCAGGTCGCGCAGCTTGAGTTTCTCTGCCGACAGTTTGTATGCAATGTAGTACTTGTAGATGTTGCCCACGTAGTCCACGGTTTCGCGGCCGATGATGCGCGCTGCCGCATGCTCCACGTTGCCGAACCAGACGTTCGGATCCAGCCCGGACTTCTCGGCGAGCCGGCGGAACTTCATCAGGTTGCCGGGGCCGGCGTTGTAGGCGGCGAAACTCAGCAAGGTGCGGTTCTGCGGAAGGATCGCGGGGTCGTCCAGATAGGTATCGGCGACCAGACGCAGGTACTTGCTGCCAGCCTCGATATTGCGCTCGGTACTGCTGGCGACATCCTTGATGCCCAGGTCGGCGGCAGTCGAGGGCAATACCTGCATGACCCCGACCGCACCGGCGTGACTGCGCGCGCTTTGCTTCAGTCGGGACTCCTGGAAGCCTTGCGCCATCAGCATCAGATAGTCGAAGTCATAGATCTTGGCGTATTTCTCGAACAGCCCGACCAGCGCGTTGAAACGCTGCATATCGGTCTTCGACGAGGCATCGAGCAGGCGATCCTCATTGCTGAAGAAGCGCCGCTGCATGATGTTGCCGAACTCGGTGCCCAGCTTGTGCTCCCTGGTGAAGCTGTCCAGCGCCTGCTTGAGCTCCGGGCTGTTCTTGCGCATGGCCCAGCCGATATCGCCGCCTTCGTGCAGATAGAAGCTGTCGTGAAGGACCAGATCGGTGTACAGCGGTTGCCACAGTTCGGCAATATGGTTGTCGACAACGGTGATGCCGAGCAAACCGGCATTGACCATCTGCAGCAAATCTTCCGGCTCCAGATTCTCATTGGCCGGAATGATGTTGACCGGCGCCAGACCACGCGCCTTGAAGCGCTGGTTCAGCTCGAGCAGATGCTCGAAATGGCTGCTGGAGCTGTGTACATAGATGTCCTGACCGGACAGATCCTCGAGCCTGACGACACGGGGCGATTCGGGGCCGGTGATGATCATTTGACGCACGTCGCTCATTATCGGCGGGGTAAAGTCGACGATCTTCAGGCGTCCGCTGGTAATCGTCAGCGCACCGGCGGCAATGTCGCCATAGCCGGCCAGCAGCCGGGACAGCAACTGATCGCGCGCGGTGGGTATGAACACCACATGCCAGCGCATGGCTTTGCCTTTCAGCGGCCGGTGTTTGTTCAGCCAGTTTTCAAAGGCTTTGCCGTACTCGTAAGCAACGCCCATTTGCTGGCCACGATTGATCAGATAGAAGGTCTTGTTGTACGGCACCAGAATGCGCACGGCGCGCAACTCGCGCATCTGGTCAAGGTCGCCGATCCAGGGGGGCGGGACGGGCAAGGCCATGGCGTCGACTTCCGACTCTTCGGTCGGGCTCAGATGCCCGGCTGGCAAGCCCAGTTCGCGCAACTCCTGCGCTTGCTGCGTGTCAGCAGTTGGCTCGGGTGCCTTGTCGCAAGCCGTGGCACACAAAAGGATCACCAGACTGAGGAGCAGACGCTGCATGGGAACGGTCTCTGGCCTTCATCGCCGAACGCCGTGAATGTCTACGGCAAAGACTGACTATAGAACAGCCTGGCCAGAGGGGCGCGGCGCTGTCCGGCAGAAAGGTGCCGGCCTGCTGTGCAGGCGCTGGCAGTGACCGCTGCAAACGGCAACGGTTGACCACATTATTCGGTCAGTTTTGCGTCCGGGTGGCCTTGTCGTGCTGCTCGAGTTGTTGTGCGGCCAGTTTGTAAACGATGTAGTACTTGTAGATGTTGCCCACGTACTCCACGGTCTCGCGGCCGACAATGCGTGCTGCGCCCTGCTCGACATTGCCGAACCAGACATTCGGATCCAGTCCGGATTTTTCGGCCAGCCTGCGGAATTTCATCAGGTTGGCCGGTCCGGCGTTATAGGCGGCAAAGCTCATCAGGGTACGGTTGACCGGGGTGATCTCCGGGTCGCTCAGATAGCGGTCGGAAATCAGCCGCAGGTACTTGCTGCCGGCTTCGATGTTGCGATCGACGTTGCTTGCCACATCGCGGATGCCCAGTTCCGCAGCAGTGGTCGGCAGCACCTGCATCACGCCGACGGCACCGGCACGACTGCGCACGTTTTGCTGCAGTTGCGACTCCTGGAAGCCTTGCGCCATCAGCATCAGGTAATCAAAGTCATAGGTGCTGGCATATTTCTGGAAAATGCCGATCAGTGCATTGAAGCGCTGCATGTCCTTTTCCGACTTGGCATCGCGCAGACGGTCGGCATTGGTGAAGTAACGCTTGCGCATGATGTTGCCGAACTCGGTGCCGGACTTGCTTTCCCTGGTGAAGGCGTCGATCGCCTGTTTCAGCTGCGGGCTGTTCTTGCGCATCGCCCAGCTCAGTTTGCCGCCCTCATGCAGATAAAAGTTCTCGTGGATCTGCAGGTCGCTGAACAGCGGTTGCCACAGCCTGGCGATGTAGCTGTCGGCGACAGTGATGTCGTACAAGCCGGCATTGACCATCTGCAGCAGGTCTTCGGTTTCCAGGTTCTCGTTGGCCGGCATGATCTTCACCGGTGCCAGCCCCTGTTCCTGGAAGCGCTCGTTGAGTTCAACCAGATGTTCGAAATAACTGCTGGACGGGCGCACGTAGACTTCCTGCCCGCTGAGATCCTCCAGGCGGTTGATGGTTGGCGCGCCCGGGCCGGTAACAATCGCTTCATTCACGTTAGAGGTTATCGGCGCGGAAAAATCGACGGTACGCAGTCGTCCTTCGGTAACGGTCAGCGCGCCGGCAGCGATATCGCCGACGCCGGATAGCAGCTTGGGCAACAGCTCGTTGCGTGGCGTGGGAATGAACATGACGCGCCAGTGCTGGGCTTTGCCCTTGAGTGGCTGATGCTTGTTCAGCCAGTTCTGGAAGGCTTTGCCGTACTCGTAGGAAACCCCTTGTTGTTTGCCGCGATCGACCTGATAGAAGGTCTTGCTGTACGGCACCAGTATGCGCACGGTGCGCCTGGCGCGCATGCCATCCAGATCGCCAACCCAGGCTGGCGGTATCGGCAGCACCATGGCGTCCACTTCGGATTCCTCGGCAGCGCTCAATTGCGCCGGCGGCAGGTCCAGCGTCGGCGCTTGCACAGTCGCGCCAGCGGGCTTTGATGCAGGGGCCTTGGCCGAATCTTCTGCAGCCTTGTCACAACCTGTCATGCACAGCAGAAACAGCGCAACGAGCATCAGGCGCTTCATGCTTTTCTCCGGTTAGATTGCACCACTTGCTGGTGCGGAAGTTGCTCTGAAAACCTCAATATAGCCGGATAAGCAGCCCGAGCACGGCACTGCATAGCAGAACCTCGATTACCCCGCGCCTGAACTGCAGCAGCGCAATCAGGGCGGCCAGACTGATCAGTGCTGCCGGCCACTCGAAACTGCCGGCAAAGCCCTGCGGCCAGAACACATGGTAGGCAAAGAACAGTGCCAGGTTGAGGATCACCCCGACCACTGCTGCGGTGATCGCAGTCAACGGCGCGGTGAACTTCAGGTCGTTGTGGGTCGACTCGACCAGCGGACCGCCACCGAGGATGAACAGGAATGAAGGCAGAAAGGTAAACCAGGTCACCAGCCCGGCCGCCAGTGCCGCTCCGGCAAAGGCTGAATCCGGACCGAACAGCGGTTGCACGTAGGCGCCGACAAAGCCGACAAAGGCCACCACCATGATCAGCGGTCCCGGGGTGGTTTCGCCCAGCGCCAGGCCGTCGATCATCTGTGTCGGAGTCAGCCAGCCATAGTGGCCCACGGCGCCCTGATAAACGTACGGCAGCACGGCATAGGCGCCACCGAAGGTAAGCAGGGCGGCCTTGGTAAAAAACCAGGCCATCTGTGTCAGGCTGCCGTCCCAGCCGAACAGCGCGCAGAGCAGGCCCATCGGCAGCAACCAGAGCAGGGCACCCACCAGCAGCAGGCCGCACAAGCGTGGCCAGCTGAAGCGGGCGTGCGCGGGGGGCGGGGAATGATCGCCGATCAGCGCCGGGCCGTAGTCTTTCTGCTTGCCGGTATGCACGCTGCTGAGCGCAAATACCCGGGGTGCCAGACGGCCACCGATAAAGCCGATCAGCGCGGCGCCGATGACGATCAGCGGGAAGGGCAACTCGAGGGCGAAGATGCCGACAAAAGCGGCTGCGGAAATACCCCACAACCAGTTGTTTTTCAGCGCCCGTGAACCAATGCGCTGGCAGGCCTGCAGGACGATGGCAGTGACCGCCGGTTTGATGCCGTAGAACAGTCCGGCGACCAGTGGCTGCTCGCCGAAGGCGATATACAGCCAGGACAGGGTGATCAGGATGAACAGTGAAGGCAGCACGAACAGCACGCCGGCGACTATGCCGCCGCGGTTGCGGTGCAGCAGCCAGCCCAGATAGATCGCCAATTGCTGGGCTTCGGGACCGGGCAGCAGCATGCAGAAGTTCAGGGCATGCAGAAAGCGCCGTTCGGAGATCCAGCGCCGCCGCTCGACCAGCTCCTGATGCATGATGGCAATCTGTCCGGCCGGCCCGCCGAAGCTGATGAAGCCCAGCTTGAGCCAGAACCACAGGGCCACGACGAAAGAGGGGTGCGCCGGGGGCTGGTTGTCTTGCTCGGTCATGGGCGGTCTTTGTGATTGCTGGGCAAGCTGCGATTCTAGACTGGCCAGCAGGCAATATGGCTGCGGCATATGCCGCAGGAAGCGCGCCAGCAAGTATGTCGCATGACCGTGTCATTACCGTGACATGCCAATAACCAGCGGCTGCCGTGCAGCCAGAGCCGGGTCCGGTTGGCGGGGGGGCGCCCATGAAAAAGCCCGGGCAGGAGTCTGTCCGGGCTTTTCAGAAAGTATTACTGCTGACTGCGCCTATTTTAGCCGCCACAACCACCGCAGCAGCTGCCTTTGGCCTGTTGCAGCATGCGTGCAACATCGTCCTTGAGACTGACCCGCTGCAGCTTGAGGCTGGTCAGGCTGTCGTCATCAAGCATTTCGACGCCATCCTCGACGCGGCAGATCAGCTTGTCCAGTTCCTCGTACTCGCCGGCTATGCGCGCGAAGTGATTGTCGTTCTGGCGCAGCTCGTGCAGGGTTTCGCGCAGTTCCGGGAAATCATTCATCAGGGGGTGATGTTCAACATGCATGGGTTCGAGCTCCTTGGTTCAGATGGTCTCACCCTAGCGGTTGCCGCGCCCGGCTTCATTGACCCCGGTCAAGCGCAGGCTTGGTGACACACATGGCAGCCATGCAAATGGCTGGTTACACTGGGTGGCAGCGGCACAAGTGTCGGGGCAGTCGCGCCCCGGACGTTTGTCCGGCAAGCGCATTTTCATCAACGGACAGGAATTTCCCATGAGCATAATCAGTGAATTCAAAGCCTTTGCCGTCAAGGGCAATGTGGTCGACATGGCCGTCGGTATCATCATCGGTGCAGCTTTCGGCAAGATTGTCAGCTCATTTGTCGGCGACGTGGTCATGCCGCCGATCGGCATGCTGATCGGTGGTGTCGACTTTTCCGATCTGGCCATTACCCTCAAGGCGGCTGAAGGCGATGTGCCGGCGGTACTGCTCAGTTACGGCAAGTTTCTGCAGACCCTGTTCGATTTCATCATCGTGGCCTTTGCCATTTTCATGGGCGTCAAGGCCATCAACCGCCTGAAGAAAGAAGAACAGGCAGAACCAGCCGCACCGGCAGGTCCGACAGCGGATCAGCAATTGCTTGGCGAGATCCGTGACCTGCTCAAGGCCCAGCAGAAATAACCCCGGGGCTGGCAGCCGGTGCTGGTCTGGGTTGGATGAATTGCCTGTATCGGAGGCATGAGCATGTTTCTACACAAGAAGTACAGTGGCTGGTTGATCGGCGGCCTGTTTGGCAGTCTGCTGGCACTGCAGTTGCCTGCCGCCGAAAAGCCGCCTGTCGAGGCCCCTGCGGTGCGCCTGGAAGCCCGTGCGCTGGATGTTCTGCAGGCCATGAGCGCCAGACTTGCCGCCGCCAGGGGGTTGAGTTTCAAGGCCGTCAGCACTTACGAGAAACCCAGCAGGCTCGGTCCGCCGCTGGCCTACAGCACGACCGAGCAGGTCACCTTGCAACGTCCGGATCGTTTGCGCGTGCTGACGTCGGGTGATGGTCCGGTCAGCGAGTTCTACTATGACGGCCAACAGGTTTTTGCCTATGTTCCGGCAGACAACCTGCTGGCGGTGGCGGATGCGCCGCCGAGCATAGATGCAACCCTGCAGGCGGCTTACCAGCAGGCGGCTATCTATTTCCCCTTTACCGATGTGATAGTCGCCAATCCGTACCGGGACCTGGCTGCTGATATGCGCCTGGCCTTCTATATCGGTGAGTCGAAGGCGGTCGGCGATACCACTACCGACGTGATTGCCTACGCCAGCGATGATGTATTCGTACAGGCCTGGATCGGTCGCCAGGACAAGTTGCCACGCCTGATGCGTGCCGTGTTCCGCGATGATCCCGCGCAATTGCGCCAGCAGGTTGCCTTCAGTGACTGGAAACTCGACTCGGCACTACCCGAGAGCTTCTTCCGGCCGGCCAACATCAAGCAGGCCCGGCTCATCGAGTTTGCCGCACCACAACGCAGGCAACCGCTGCCAGCCGCTAAACAAACTGCTGTAAAGCCCTGAGCGAGGAGTATGCAGCTATGAACAAGACCGTTTTCCGGCTTGCCGGCTTGCTGGGTGCGCTGTGTGTTGCGGGGTATGCGCAGGCCTGGTCACATGCGTCCGCATGGGGGCATACCTCGGGCAGCCGCGGTTCGTGGAGCCATTCCGGTGATTTTGGTTCAGCCTCTGGTGGTGACGGCAGCTGGAATGCCAGTGGCAATCGGGGTGGCAGTGCCTCGGGTGGCAGCGGCTCCTGGAATGCCTCCAACTGGCGCGGTTCAGCTTCCGGCGGTGACGGCAGCTGGAATGCCAAGGGCAATTATGGCGGCAGCGCTTCCGGTGGCGATGGTTCGTGGAATGCGCATAACGCCTATGGCGACAGTGCCAGTGGCAATCACGCCGACGGTTATGGCACGACCACGGTTTATCACAACAGCAATTATTACGGCAGCAGTTACTACCACCCGCCGACCTCGGTGTATTACGGCAGCGGTTGTTATGACTGCAACGACGATGACGATGTCAACCCGGCCGCAGCCGCAGCCGTGGGTGTAGCCGCCGGTGCGGCCATCGCCAACGCGGCTAACCGCAACGCCGAGAACAACGCTTACTATTCCGGCTACGACAATTCATACGGTGCCGGCTATCAGGCGGGGCTGGCTGCTGCAGCACCGCCGAGCATGACCATGGGCGCGATGTTTGCCACCCTGCCGCCGGGGTGCAATCTGAAAACCGTTGCGGGCAGCAGCTACTACCTGTGTGGCAACTCCTGGGTGAAACCCAGTTACGGGGCCAATGGTGTGTATTACACCGTGGTGCCCATGCCTTAGCCGGACGCTTGCCGACAGCTGTCCCGGAAAAAACAAAACCCCGCTACGGCGGGGTTTTGTTTGCTGCGCTTGCTGGAGCTTAGTTGCCGTACACCGGCAGCCTGGCGCAGACCGCCTTGACCTTTTCGCGTACGGCGTCGATCACTGCCTCGTTGCCGAGGTCCGCGAGGATGTCGCAGATCCAGCCGGCCAGGTCGCGACATTCGGCTTCCTGGAAACCACGGGTGGTCACCGCTGGTGTGCCGATGCGCAGACCGGAAGTAACGAACGGCGAGCGCGGATCGTTGGGCACGCTGTTCTTGTTCACCGTGATAAAGGCACGACCCAGTGCTGCATCCGCATCCTTGCCGGTGATGTCCTGCTTGATCAGGCTGAGCAGGAACAGGTGGTTCTGCGTACCGCCGGAAACCACATCGAAGCCACGGGCCATGAACACTTCGGCCATGGCCTGGGCGTTCTTCACTACCTGTTGCTGGTAGGTCTTGAATTCGGGTTGCAGGGCTTCCTTGAAGCACACCGCCTTGGCGGCGATCACGTGCTCCAGCGGGCCACCCTGGCCACCGGGGAATACGGCGGAGTTGAATTTCTTCTCCAGCGCTTCGTTGGCTCTGGCCAGAATCAGGCCGCCACGCGGGCCACGCAGGGTCTTGTGGGTGGTGGTAGTGACCACGTCGGCATAGGGCAGCGGGTTCGGGTAGACGCCGGCGGCGACCAGACCGGCCACGTGGGCCATGTCGACGAACAGGTAGGCGCCGACCTTGTCGGCGATGGCGCGGAAGCGCGGGAAGTCGAGAAACTGTGAGTACGCCGAAAAGCCGGCGATGATCATTTTCGGCTTGCATTCAACGGCCAGACGCTCGACTTCGTCGTAGTCGATCAGCCCGCTAACATTGTCGATACCGTACTGCACGGCGTGGTAGATCTTGCCGGAGAAGCTCACGCTGGCACCGTGGGTCAGGTGGCCACCGTGGGCCAGACTCATGCCCAGCACGGTGTCGCCCGGGTTCAGCAGGGCCATGTACACGGCGCTGTTGGCCTGGCTGCCGGAGTGCGGTTGCACGTTGGCGTAGTCGGCACCGAACAGCTGTTTGGCGCGGTCGATGGCCAGTTGCTCGACCACATCCACGTATTCGCAACCACCGTAATAACGCTTGCCCGGATAGCCTTCGGCGTACTTGTTGGTCAGCACGCTGCCCTGGGCTTCCATCACTGCCGGGCTGGTGTAGTTTTCCGAAGCAATCAGTTCGATATGCTCTTCCTGGCGCTGGGCTTCCTGCTCCATGGCGGCAAACAGGTCGGCGTCGTAGCGGGCTAGGGTCAAATCACGGCTGAACATGGTGGTCACCTGAAAAATCAGCGGGTCGGGAGAAGTTGAGGCCGCGAATTCTACCCTAACAGCCGCCCGTAGGCACATGAGCTTGGGTCATGTGTCAGACGAGCAGTGCTCACCCGGCAGAAAAGCTGTAGCAGGCGAGCCTGACGCCAGGGCCTAAGGCGAATCAGCCGAGCAGCAGCCAGCCGCCTGCGGCAGCTGAAATCCCGGCACTGGCACGCAGCCATGGTGCGGCAGCGGCGGGCAGCCAGCGTAACAGGGCAAAGCCCAGTGCCTGCAGGCCGGCAGTGGCCAGCAGAAAGCCGCTGGCATAGCTCGCCACGCTGCCGTTGGCAGGTAGCTCCTGAATATGTGCCACACCATGGAACAGCGCAAAAGCTGCGGTAAGGCTGACCGCAACCGCTAGCGGCAGGCGCGCCGCGACCACTACCAGCAGGCTGAAGGCCATGACTGAGGCGGCTATGGCGCTTTCGGTCCCTGGCAGGGCAATACCGCTGTATCCCAGCACAGCGCCAGCCAGCATGCTGCCGACGAATGTCAGGGGCAAGGCGCGGCATGCAGCGCCTTGTTGCTGCGCGGCCCACAAACCAACGGCGAGCATGGCCAGCAGATGATCGAGGCCGGCCAGCGGATGGCCGAGGCCGGCAAGCAGGCCGGTGGCATCGTGGCCGGGATGGGCCATGGCCAGCGCAGGGCTGAACAGCAGGGCAAGGGTGGCGAAGATTTGGCGGCGGGTCATGGGCGTTTCTCCGTAGCGATCAGGCGGCGTTGAGCATGCCGTGGCGTTCGATAAAGGCGATGATCTGCTCCAGCCCCAGACCGGTTTTCTGGTTGCTGAAGACGAAGGGCTTCTCTCCACGCATCTTCAGGGTGTCGCGCTCCATCACATCCAGCGAAGCACCCACCAGTGGTGCCAGATCGACCTTGTTGATTACCAGCAGGTCGGATTTGCAGATGCCCGGCCCGCCCTTGCGTGGCAGCTTGTCGCCGGCCGAAACGTCGATCACGTAGAGGGTCAGATCGGACAGTTCCGGGCTGAAGGTGGCGGACAGGTTGTCACCGCCGGACTCGACGATGATCAGGTCCAGACCGGGGAAGCGCCGGTTGAGTTGTTCCACCGCTTCCAGATTGATCGAAGCGTCTTCGCGGATGGCGGTGTGCGGGCAGCCACCGGTTTCCACGCCGATGATCCGCTCCGGCGCCAGGGCCTCGTTGCGCACCAGAAACTGCGCGTCCTCCTGGGTGTAGATATCGTTGGTGACGACGGCCAGGTTGTAGCGTTCACGTAATGCCAGGCACAGGGCCAGGGTCAGGGCGGTTTTGCCGGAGCCGACCGGGCCGCCGATACCGATACGCAAAGGTTGACTGCTCATGGGTGTTTTCCTGATCAAGAACGAAATAAACGGGAGTACTGGCGTTCGTGGGCCATGCTGGCCAGGGCCAGACCCAAGGGCGCGCTGCCCCAGTGTTCGGGTGGCAAGTCGCTGGCGTGTTGCTGGGCCTGTTGCAGGCTGGGCTGCAAGGCGCTGGTCAGGCGCTGCGCGGCCTGCTGGCCGAGCGGCAGGGTTTTCATCAGCACCGCCAGCTGGTTTTCCAGCCAGCCCCACAGCCAGGCGGCGAGGGCGTCCTGCGGACTGATCTGCCAGGCGCGGGCCGCCAGGGCCCAGAGTGGCGCCAGCCCCGGTGCGGGCAAGTCGGCGAGAAAATCGCGGGCGGGCTGATCCAGCTCCGGCAGGCCTTGCAGCAGCTGTTGCAGGGAATAGCCGGTCTGGCGGTTTTCCTGCTGCAGTTCGCGGGTTTCGCGGCTGCTGCGTTGTGCGGCGGCCAGCTCGGCCAGTTGCGCCCAGTCCTGGGCATTGGCTGCGGCGCAGTGGGCCAGCAGCAAGGGTGCCTCGAAGCGCGCAAGGTTGAGCAGCAGCTGTTCGCTGAGCCAGTGCCGGGCGCTGTCGGCGTCGTGCACCAGGCCACTGTCCACCGCCCATTCCAGCCCTTGCGAATAGCTGTAGCCACCAATCGGCAACTGCGGACTGGCCAGTCGCAACAGGGCCCAGGCGGGATTCATGCCTTGCTCACGAACTGGTGCAGGCGCGGCGCGTAGCTGAATTCCGCATCGCCGGCGTGGGAGTGGTGATGGCCACCGCCGTAAGCTCCTTGCTCGGGCTGGTAGGGTGCCTCGATCAGGCTCACCGTGGCGCCCAGCTGTTCGAGCATGGCCTTGAGCACGTAGTCGTCCGGCAGGCGCAGCCAGCCGTCACCCAGTTGCAGCGCAACGTGGCGGTTGCCCAGATGATAGGCCGCGCGCATCAGCTCGAACGGGCTGCTGCAGGTCACATGCAGCAGGGGTTCCGGGCGCGCACATACCCGCACCACGCGACCGTCTCTGGCGCGCAGGCAATCGCCATCGGCCAGCGCCGGCTGGCCGCGTTCGAGAAACAGGCCGACCTCTTCACCGGCGGTGGTGTAGCAGTGCAGGCGGCTTTTGCTGCGCGCCTCGAAGCTCAGCAGCAGCTCGGCGTCGGCCTCGGCTTGCGCGGGAATACGTTGTTCAATCACCAGCATAAGGGGCCTCAGAACAGGAAGTAACGTTGTGCCATGGGCAGCACGTCGGCGGGTTCGCACCAGAGCAACTGGCCGTCGGCCTTGACCTGATAGTTCTGCGGATCGACCTCGATATTCGGCAGGTAGTCATTGTGGATCAGGTCGGTTTTCTTTACCTCACGGCAGCCTCTGACCACCGCGATGTGCTTTTTCAGCCCCAGCTGTTGCGGCACGCCGGCATGCAGTGCGGCCTGGCTGATAAAGGTCAGGCTGCTGGCGTGCAGGCTACCGCCGAAGCTGGCGAACATCGGCCGGTAGTGCACCGGTTGCGGGGTGGGGATGGAGGCGTTGGCGTCGCCCATCAGGCTGGCGGCAATCGAGCCGCCCTTGAGAATCAGACTGGGTTTGACGCCGAAAAAGGCCGGGCGCCAGAGCACCAGATCGGCCCACTTGCCCACTTCGATCGAACCCACTTCGTGGCTGATGCCGTGGGTGATGGCCGGGTTGATGGTGTACTTGGCGATATAGCGTTTGGCGCGGAAGTTATCGTTGCCAGCGCTGTCTTCGGGCAGGGCGCCGCGCTGCTGTTTCATCTTGTCGGCGGTCTGCCAGGTGCGGGTTATCACCTCGCCGACGCGGCCCATGGCCTGGCTGTCGGAGCTGATCATGCTGAAGGCGCCGAGGTCATGCAGGATATCTTCGGCGGCAATGGTTTCACGGCGAATGCGGCTTTCGGCAAAAGCCACGTCCTCGGCAATGCTCGGGTCGAGGTGGTGGCAGACCATGAGCATGTCCAGGTGTTCGTCGATGGTGTTGCGGGTGAAGGGCCGGGTCGGGTTGGTCGAGCTGGGCAACACGTTGGCAAAACCGCAGGCCTTGATGATGTCCGGCGCGTGACCGCCGCCGGCGCCTTCGGTGTGATAGGTGTGAATGGTGCGGCCCTTGAACGCGCCGAGGGTGGTTTCGACGAAGCCGGACTCGTTGAGGGTGTCGGTGTGGATCGCCACCTGCACGTCGTACTCATCGGCCACGCTCAGGCAGTTGTCGATGGCTGCCGGGGTGGTGCCCCAGTCTTCGTGCAGCTTGAGGCCGATGGCGCCGGCCTTGACCTGCTCGATCAATGGCGCCGGCAGCGAGGCGTTGCCCTTGCCGGTAAAGCCGAGGTTCATCGGGAAGGCGTCGGCGGCCTGCAGCATGCGCGCCAGGTGCCACGGGCCGGGGGTGCAGGTGGTGGCGTTGGTGCCGGTGGCAGGTCCCGTGCCGCCGCCGATCATGGTGGTCACGCCGCTCATCAGGGCCTCTTCGATCTGCTGCGGGCAGATGAAGTGGATATGGCTGTCGATACCGCCGGCGGTGAGGATCATGCCTTCACCGGCGATGACTTCGGTGCCGGCGCCGATGGCAATGGTTACCGCAGGTTGAATGTCCGGGTTGCCGGCCTTGCCGATGGCAGCAATGCGCCCGCTCTTCAAGCCCACATCGGCCTTGACCACGCCCCAGTGATCGAGGATCAGCGCGTTGGTGATCACCGTGTCGACCACATCCTTGGCGCACAGCTGGCTCTGGCCCATGCCGTCGCGAATCACCTTGCCGCCGCCGAACTTCACTTCCTCGCCGTAGTGGGTGAAGTCCTGTTCCACTTCCAGCCACAGGTTGGTATCGGCCAGACGTACCTTGTCACCGACGGTGGGGCCGAACATGTCGGCGTAGGCCTGGCGGGAGATTTTCATCGCTTGCAATCCTTTTTTGATCGTTCCCATGCTCTGCGCAGGAACACGGCTGGCGACGCGGAGCGTCCCGTTATGGCTTACCACGCGGAGCGTGGGAAGCATCAGAAATCAAAGGTCACCCATGACGCGACCGGCGAAGCCAAACACGCGGCGCGCCCCGGCCAACTCGACCAGTTCGACATCGCGACTTTGCCCCGGCTCGAAACGCACGGCAGTGCCGGCAGCGATGTTCAGGCGCATGCCGCGGGTGGGCTCGCGGTCAAACGCCAGCGCGTCATTGGTTTCGAAAAAGTGGTAGTGCGAGCCGACCTGAATCGGCCGGTCGCCACTGTTGGCTACCGTCAGGCTGAGGGTGCGGCGGCCGGCGTTGAGTTCGATTTCGCCGTCCTGGATCTGGTATTCGCCGGGGATCATGGCGGGCTCCTCAAGCAATCGGTTGGTGGACGGTGACCAGCTTGGTGCCGTCCGGAAAAGTGGCTTCCACCTGAATCTCCGGGATCATTTCAGCGATGCCTTCCATAACCTGGTCACGGCTGAGCAGGGTAGTGCCCAGGTGCATCAGTTCGGCCACTGTCTGGCCGTCGCGGGCGCCCTCGAGCAGGGCCGCGGAGATATAGGCAATGGCCTCCGGGTAGTTGAGCTTGACCCCGCGGGCCAGGCGCCGTTCGGCCAACAGGCCGGCGGTGAAGATCAGCAGTTTGTCTTTTTCCCGCGGGGTCAGATCCATGTTTCAGGTGCTCCAGATTCGTGGGGGTACGGCTGCGCGACCGAGTAATGCCGGGCGCAATAAACGCCAGAGCTCAATCAGCCAGGCGCGGGCGTGCAGTGCTTCGTGGGCCAGGCAGCGGGCGACGACCAGACCGGGCAACTGACTGAGATCGCCGCGCACGCGCCCGGGAATGCTGCGGCAACGCTCGAGCAACGCGC
This sequence comes from Pseudomonas pohangensis, assembly GCF_900105995.1. Lineage (NCBI taxonomy): Bacteria > Pseudomonadati > Pseudomonadota > Gammaproteobacteria > Pseudomonadales > Pseudomonadaceae > Pseudomonas > Pseudomonas pohangensis. Next base: position 314,089 of record NZ_LT629785.1, read on the forward strand.
TATCCATTTCACCGCTGACCAGCAGGGTGGCGAACACCGGCTGG